>QEVJ01000189.1 GCA_003576845.1 Planctomycetota bacterium | reverse complement strand
AAGACGGCCGCCTGCAAAACTACCTCCGCCGACGCCCCGGCTCCCCCTTCACCCGCCGCCAAACCCTCGCCCTCGCCGCATAAGCTGACGTGGGCCCCAACTCGCGACTATACGATGTCAATGAGGCCGCGACTAAACAGCCGCGGAAGGGGCTTTGCTGTGTTCTCAGCCCACGAAAAACTACACGCTTCAATGAAGCCGGCGCCATCTGACTGGCTCGGCGCCAGCTCACCAGCCGGCGCAGAGCGTCTAGGCTTGCCTCCGTGCTTGCGCAGATGGGCCAGAGGTATTATAGGATACGGCATTTTCGGATCCCAGTAAAACGTTAGTGTATTTTTTAGGGGGAAAAGGGGGATTTACATAAGTTGGTTTATGCGGTATCATGGTCTTCCGATTTCACGTATCCCCTTACCACCATCCTTCTTGTCCGACAACCGCGGCAGGAGACGATCAGTCATGGAAACCACCGCTCTAACACTTGATTTTGACATGTTGAGAAATGCGGTCGCCGGGCGCGCTGCAGCAATCCGGTGTCGAACTGTGTTGCAGCCGGCGGCGGGGGCGGGAACGAAGGTGTTTCCGCCGACGCATGCGGGGGGCGTTTATGCGACTGAGCAGCGGCGGCTTCCGGTCGAGGGGAAGCCGGGCGAGACCCGCGTCGTCGAATGCGTGCTGCTCGACTCGGTGCAGAGTCAGGCCAACCGGATCGAGGACGCCCTTCAGCAGGCGATTGATGACGGCCGGCTGAGCATGCCGTTGATCGTCGTGGAATTCGGCGACGCGGTCGGCGACGTCCAGCGCGTCACCAGCCTGCAGGCTCCTCACCGCGCCGCGGATGCAATCCTGCGCGACAGCCTTACGAAGGAGAAAGACGACAAGGGGAAGCCGCTTCCGTTTAGGAAATCCCAAATCGGCGACGCAATCACGAACAGCAGTCTCGGCAACGCGATAGGGCTGTATCGCTATTGTCCGCACGCATTGTTCTTGGGCGTCTGGGATTCAACCGGACCTAAAGGGGGCTTGGGGGCGAAATTCGCGCGGGCATTGGTAAGCGAGATTGTGGGAGTTGATGCGGCCTACGGTGTACGCACGGGCAGTCGAATTGATCCGCTTCAAATTGCCAAGCAAGCAGGACCGCTATTTCGGCGTCCTGACGGCACATGGACCCTTGACGCCACAGAAGCAGTTCAAGAACTGGACAATAAGGGAAAGACAACTGGGAAAGTCCTCCTTTACAAGAAAGTCGGCAAGAAAGATGTCTTCTTTGATCCGATCAAGCAAGCTGGCGAAGTGCCTGATGCCGGAAAACCGTCAGCTGCCAATCATGGCAACGTTACCCCCGACCTTGTGAAGTACGACGATGCTCATCCCGCCGCCAACCCACTCATGTCGGGAACGAACTCGATTCGATATCGCTTTCAACAGGACAGCGACGGTGTACTAATTCAGTCGAACGCCGAAGCGGCCGAAAAACCGTCGATTAAATCTGGACAGATTGCTGCCGGTGGGGTGACGATTTCCCATGCCGAGCATACTGCCGTGCTTTCGTTGCCGCAGCTTCGGCGACTGAGGTTTCCGCTCAACGGAACGCTGCAGCGCGACTCTGCTAAGCAACGCGAGATTGACAATGCCGCGCGAACCGTGCTCGCCGCATTGTCCCTGGTCGGCTTAACGCTTTCGCTAGAACGCGGCTGCGATTTGCGGTCGCGTTGTCTCCTGTTTCCCGAAGGTCCGCTGAGCTTCGAGTTGCTCGAGAAACCTGGCGAACCGACGCCGCTTTCGCTTGATTCGGAGATGGCGTTGGCGATCTACGAAAAGGCGGTTGGCGCCGCGACGAAGTTGGGGCTCCCGTGGGATACCTCGCCGGTCACGCTCACGCCGTCCCCTGAGCTCATCGCCTTAGTCAAGAAGAGCCAGGAGTTGGCCGCGGTCGGCGGCGCCGATGCCGAGGAGAATTGAGCGATGCCTTCCTTCGCGCTAGTGATCGAGTATCTCACCGGATATGCCGTGGCGACCGACACCGCCAATCGGGAGCGAGCCGAGTGGCCGCCGCACCCGGCTCGGGTTTTCATGGCGCTAGCGGCGGCGCATTTCGAGACCGAGCCGACGAACGCTGCACAGCGCGAAGCGCTGCAGTGGCTCGCAGCGCTCGATGCGCCGAACATGACGATCCCCGACGCGACGCCGCGCGACGTGCTGACGGTGTACGTGCCGGTCAACGACCAGAAAGGGGGGGAAGCATTGGTCAAGCGGTCACGCCAACCAAGGCATTTCCCCCGCATGTATGTCGGCGAGACGCCCGTGCGATTGACGTGGGAGTCAGATTCGCCGGAGGCTTCGACTCATATCGACGCCCTTGAGGACGTCTGCCGTAGCGTGACTCGCATCGGCCATTCGTCCTCACTGACGTGGGTGCGAGTCGAGCGAGGCTGCACTGACTCCTCCACTCATATTCCTGACGAACGCTCTCTTGAGCGACAAGTTCGAGTTACGTCCTTCGGGGCGCTGAAGCGACTTGAGGACGCCTTTAACAAAACGGCGATCGACGACTATGTCGCCTTAGAGGAGCAAGTCAGTTCAAGCAAAGGTAAGGCCAAAAAGAATCTCCAGGAGCAACTCAAGGAGCGATTTCCCCGGGGCAAGCCGACGTCGCAACGGCCGGTCTTCTCAATCAGTCGCGGGTATCGACCCATCGCCCATCTGGCTTCCGGGCCCTCGCCGTCGCCGTTCGATCCCAACTTCATCGTTCTCCGTGCCGCTGACGACAACGCGCAGTCGTTCGGTCTCGAATCGACGGCACAAATCACCGCGGCCCTACGTAGTCTCATCATGAGCGCGTCGGGCGTTCAACCCGTCCCCGCTTGGGTAAGCGGCCACGAGCCCAGCGGAGAGAAGCTCGCGTCAGGAAATCACATGGCGTTCATTCCTCTGGCGTTTGCGGGGCGGCCGTGGATTCCCAATGAGCAGTTCGCCGACGGCCACTTGATGGGGCTCGGGATCTTGCTGCCGCGAGACGTCACCCATCGGGAGCGGGCGCGGGTCTTGGGGCCGATCTTGTTCGACCCGACCACCAGTCAACCCAAACCGCTGACCGTCACGTTGGGCCGCGCCGGGGTGTGGACCTTGGTTCGCGACACGGGGCTGACGCCCAAACGCACGCTGGACGCCACTACCTATACGGCGCCAAGCCGTAGCTGGGCGTCGGTGACGCCGGTCGTGCTCGATCGGATGCCTAAGACGGATCGCGTGAAGGACCCGGTCGGCTGGAGGGCTGAGGTAGCCGGCATCGTCACGCAATCGTGCGGGCGAGTTGGTTTACCGACGCCGATCGCCGTGCGCGTGGAGAAGACGCCGTTCTTCATGGGGTCGCTTCGTGCCATGCCGGGCCAAGGGGGTTTTCCTCAACTTCGGGTTGACAAGTTCCAGGTTCATCTCGCCATCGACTTTGAAGAACCGGCGGCGGGTCCCGTTCTACTCGGCGCCGGGCGCTTCCGCGGCTACGGACTGATGCGTCCCTGGCAAAATCGGGAGTCGCAATGTGTCTAACCGTTGATCGATTCGGCGAATTTTTTCAGGCGCTCTGGGGCTACGAGCCATTTCCCTGGCAAGCGCGACTCGCCCGGCAGGTCGTCGACCCCGAGCAAGGCTGGCCCGACTGCATCGATCTGCCCACCGCCAGCGGCAAGACGGCGTGCATCGACGTCGCAGTCTTTGCGCTGGCTTGTCAAGCTGATGTGAAAACGTGCAAGCGCACGGTGGGCCGACGAATTTTCTTTACCGTCAATCGGCGGGTCATCGTCGACGAAGCGTTCGAGCGGGCCAAGGCGCTTGCCCAGAAACTGCTTGACGCGAAAGAGGAAAACGGAATTCTCAAGGAAGTCGCAGTTGCATTGCAGCAAATAAGCGGCGACGCGAAGACGCTTCCGCTCGCCGTAGCCCAGTTGCGCGGCGGCGTTTATCGTGATCGCGCTTGGGCACGAAGCCTCGCGCAGCCAATGGTCGTCTGTACGACGGCCGACCAACTTGGCTCGCGGCTTCTGTTCCGCGGCTATGGCGTCTCGCCCTCGGCGGCGCCGATTCATGCCGCCCTCTGCGGCTGCGATTCGCTCGTGCTGCTCGACGAAGCCCACGTCACTCGAGCGTTTTCGCAAACGATGCAACTCCTCACGCGCTATCAGAAACAACACGCTACAGCGCCGCCGATGCGTTTTGTCCAAATGACCGCCACGCCAGAGCCGGGCGTCAAAAACCGTTTTGGACTTGATGACGCAGACCGGCGCCACCCCATTTTGAAAGCAAGGCAACAGGCGTCCAAGCCGACGACGCTGATTAAGCTGGGCAAGAAAGATTTCCTCGCAAAGAACATTGCTTCACTAGCATGGGACGGGTGTTCCGAATCGCGTAAGGCGGTCGGCATCATCGTCAACCGCGTGCAGACGGCACGAGAAGTTGTCCGGTTGATTAGGGAGAAAGTCGATCAACAGAAACGGAACGATAATTCTTTAGAGGCAGACCTTCATCTTGTGATAGGCCGGATGCGGCCGATCGATCGCGACGACTTGCAGGCACATCTCCACGGCGTCGTCGGCCCTGGCCGGCCCGATGTGTTCAAACCGGAACGCAAACCGGTGTTCGTCGTCGCGACGCAGTGCCTGGAAGTCGGCGCCGATTACGACTTCGACGCTCTCGTCACGGAGTGCGCCAGCATCGACGCCCTACGGCAACGCTTTGGCCGCCTCAACCGCCGGGGGCGCAAACGCTCGGACGGCACGCCCTTGGAAGTGAATGCGACAATCGTCGTGGATGAACAGTCGCTCAAAGGGGATGATCCCATCTACGGTGACGCGATCAAGCGCACATGGGAGTGGCTGTGGTCCACGAAAGACGACAACAATCAGGTTGACTTCGGTATCGAAGCGTTCCAAGAACTCTGGAAGGACGTTGGCGAAGAAAAGAGGGCGGAGATGCTTGCCCCCGCTGTCGACGCAGCAGTCCTTTTGCCGGCCCACCTCGACGCTCTTTGCCAGACAAATCCGCAGCCGGTCCCCTCGCCCGATGTTTGCTACTTTATTCACGGGCCTCAGCGTGACATGGCGGAAGTCAACGTCTGCTGGCGGGCGGATATGGGCGATGATCCACATCTCTGGCCCGAGATCGTGCGACTTCTCCCTCCAACGTCGATCGAGTGCATGACTGTGCCTCTTTGGGAGTTCCAGCAATGGATGCGTGGCGAAAGCGGTGCGTCGGATCGCGATGCCGACGTGCCCGTCGCCGCCCCGGAGGAGAAGAAGCACAAAACTGACGCCCCTGAACCATTGCGTGCCGTTCTCGTTTGGCGATGGTCGCGGAACGAAGGCGGCAATCAGGCGGACGAGTCAAACGCAAAGCAAGCACAGCAGCGAACCGAGGGACGACTCGTCATCCGCGACCCGGCGCTGCTGCGTGCGGGTGACACCGTCGTGATGCCAGTCAAGTATGGCAATTGGAATGACGTCGGGCATATCCCTGCGACATTGTTCGTGAAACATGAAATCCGACCTGCCGAATTGCCTGAGAATGGCGATTGTAGCATCGATGTCGCCGAGCGGGCGACTCGTCAGGCAAAACGGCGAGTGGCCTTGCGAATTCACAGTGCGTTCGAAGGCACTGAGCAATTTCGTGGCCTCGCCGATGCGGAGTTGCGCAGAACGCTCGTCGAGCAGAACTTAATTCCGCCTGCATGGAATGAGAAGGGGAAACCAGCGGCCCGCTTGGAACGACATCCCTACCCCGGCGGCGATCCTGACAGTCCGCAACGGGATGAAATCGTTATCTTTCAGCGGCTTCTCGATCCCGCCGACAGACTGATCGAGCCGATCGATGACGAGGACGACGGCGAGGACAATCTAAATGATCGCGATAGGGTCGTCTTGCTCGCGGATCATTCGCAGCATGTGAATGACCGCATGGCCGCGTCGCTCGGAGTGCTCCACGTCGACGAGTTAGGCCCAACGCTCGAGACTTCGTCGCCTCTCCATGACATCGGCAAGGCTGATATCCGTTTTCTGGCGTTGTTGGCCCGAACGACTCCCTACGAAGCGATGATGCTTCCCGCACTGCTCGCCAAAGACGACGGCCGGCGGCTGACAAACGCCGAGAAGGCGGCGGCCCGCGCTCGGGCCGGATTGCCGGCCGGTTTCCGGCACGAAATGCTGTCGATGCAGCTCGTCGAACATCGTCGCGACGAATTGGCGATCAACTCGAATGTCGATTTCGACCTGCTTCTCCACCTTCTTGCGGCCCATCATGGTTACGCACGGCCCTTCGCGCCGGTCGTCATCGACGACAATGAGGACGATAAACTGCACTCGATCGAGTTTCGAGATCTTGGCTCCTTGCCTGAATTGACGATAGCCGCGAACGAGCGAAAGAGTTGGACGCCGGCCCATCGCCTTGACTCGGGCGTCGCTGAACGTTTTTGGAAACTCACCCGCAAGCACGGCTGGTGGGGATTGGCGTGGCTGGAATCGATTCTCCGCCTCGCCGACCAGCAAGCGAGCGCCGCCGAGCAAGAGCAGAGGGAGCATGCGCCATGAGCGACAAGAACGGACTTCTCCTGACGGGCCTCGACGGCTCAAACCCGCTGGCGTTCCTCGCCGCACTCGGCACGTTGCGCACGCTGACGCTCGCGCTGCCGGACGAGACGGTGAAAATGAGTTGGGAGGAGTATGATGGCACTTGGCGGCCAAGGGTGTGGTGTTCGTTGGCTGAGGATGCCGGTGCAGTTATCAAGCATTTGGAGCGTGTGCTGGACGATGCGAGCGGTCGCGCCAGCTTTTCTATTGGCGACAACCTCAACTTGCCGGCGTCCGAATTCCGATCATACTTGCTCAAAGCCGTCGAGAACGTGGAAATGATGACCACGCCAAATGCGTTAGTAGATGTCGAGTTTCTCGCCGCTTTTGGCTCCGAGGTTGTAACAAACGATGATCGTACGATGCAGGACACCGCCCTGCGAACAATGAGTGGTGCAGGCCATCAGCACTTCCTCAAGTTCTTTCGCGAACTGGTTTCCACGACTGATGCCGACCACCTGCGTCGCACTCTCATACTCAGATGGGATTACGCAGACGAAGGCCGCGGCATGAACCTTCGTTGGGACCCGCTGGACGATCGCCGCTATGGCCTTCGCTGGGAAGACCCAAGCAGCAATCCGGTAAGGACAATGCGCGGCGCTAACCGCCTCGCAATCGAGGCTCTTCCTCTCTTACCAACGATGCCGACCAAAAGTGGACTAGCGACAACCGCTTTCGGAGGCAAAGGGGCACGCGGTACTTCTTTTTTCTGGCCGATTTGGCGGAAGCCTCTCTCTATGGACGTTCTCCGATCCTTACTTGCATCTATTGCCCGAATCCGAAACGACAACGTCATACTCGCCCAGCTTGAGATTCCCGTGTTTTACACGTCCGCCAGGATTACAACCGGCAAATTTCGGAACTTTACGCCCTCGGCGCCGGGCGGCACTGCGGATTCGGGCTCATGGCGGCAAGTGACTGAGCGTCGTCCGCTACATGACTAACCAGTCTGCTCTTTGACAATTCGCATTCCCATTACACGTGGAGCGGCCGTCGGAGCCCGATCCGCGGCGGGCGCTTCGGCGCCGCGGATCGGGTAGGCGGGGCGGGATCGAGGGAAAGTCGGCCGTAGCACTGCTATCGGCAAATTGCTCCCTGGATTTTTCCAATTAGACTGGGCTGTAGCTCCGGCTGCGGCACGGCCTCGTCCACAACCTCCGCGCCCCAGATCATGCGCAACACCTACCTCGTCTGCTACGACATTCGCGACGACAAACGTCTCCGCCGCGTCTTTAAGACCATGCGGGACTTTGGCGATCATCTGCAGTACTCGATCTTCGAGTGCCAGTTCACCGCCATCGATCTCGCTCGTTGTCGCCACGCGCTCAGCGAGATCATCAAGCACAACGAGGACCAGGTGCTGTTCGTCGACCTCGGGCCGACCGAGGGCCGCGGCGAGAAGGTCATCACTGCGTTAGGCCAGCCCTATTCGCCGATCAGTGCGCCCTGCATCGTCGTATAGCGGGCGCGGCCGCGCACCGCCGGCCACGGGCCTGGTATAAATCGTAACAGCACTCGCCCCGCACGGACGCCGCCATTAGTTGAAGGCGTCCGCTATGAACGAAGCCGCCGCTGCCGATTACTTGCCGGCACGAATGTTGAACGAGTACGTGTATTGTCCGCGGCTCTTCTACTACGAGTGGGTCGAGGGCCAATTCGCCCATAATCGTGAAACGGTCGAAGGCGCCCTGCGGCATGCCAAGCTGGACGAAAAGCAAGACGAATTGACTCCGGCTGCCGAGTTGCCGCCGGAGGAACGGCTCCACTCTCGTTCAGTCACGCTTTCCAGCGACGCCTACGGACTGATTGCGAAGCTCGACTTAATTGAGGTCGACGGCGGCGTCGCCACGCCGGTCGATTACAAGCGGGGATCGCCGCGGAAGAACGAGCAGACCGGCGCCATCGAAGCGTGGGACGCCGATCGCGTGCAACTAGCGGTCCAGGCGCTCGTCCTGCGCGACAACGGCTATGCCTGCACGGAGGGCGTCGTCTATTACGTTTCTACCAAGCAACGCGTGCGGGTACCGGTGGACGAAGCGCTGGTCGCGCAGACGCTGCAAGCGCTCGCCGAAGCCCGCACGGCGGCGCAGTCCGACGAGATACCGCCCCCCTTGCTCGATAGCCCGAAGTGCCCCCGTTGTTCGCTGGTCGGCATTTGCCTGCCGGATGAAACTTGGAGTTGTCGCGCTGAGAACTCGGCAACCTGCGACGGTCGGCAGCGGGCCCTGTTCGACCTTGGCCTGCCCAGCATTCCCCGCGACGACGCCGTCGGCCAGCCGCGGAGATTGATCTCCGCCCGCGACGATTTGCGGCCGCTGTATCTCAACGCCCAAGGGCTGTACGTCGGCAAATCGGGGCAGGTGCTCAAGGTGAAGGAAAAAGACAAAGTCGTCCAAGAGGTTCGCATCGGCGAAACGTGTCAGGTCAATCTGTTCGGCAACATTCAGATCTCCACCCAGGCCGTCCAGGCGTTATGCGAGGCTGACGTGCCGATCGCGTACTTTTCGCAGGGCGGCTGGTTCTACGGAGCCACCCACGGCCTGGGCGTGAAGAACATCTATCTCCGTCGTGAACAGTTCCGCTTGGCGGAGGCGCCGACGTTTTGCCTGCGGCTGGCCAGGTCGCTGGTGTCCGGAAAGATCCGCAATCAGCGGACGATGCTGCAGCGCAATCACGTCGAGCCGGCCGCCGGCGCCCTGGCGTTTCTCAAGTGTCTGCAAGAGGACGCGGAGCGGGCCCGCGGACTCGATGAGCTGTTGGGCATCGAAGGCAGCGCCGCGCGGGTCTACTTCGAGAACTTCGCCGGCATGATTAAGATCGATCAACCGGAAGAGGGGGTTCGCAACGGGGCGCCGGAGTTCACGTTCGACTTCTTGAAGCGCAATCGGCGACCGCCTCGCGACCCCGTCAACGCCTTGCTTTCGCTCGCCTACAGCGTGTTGGCGAAAGACCTGACGATCGTCTGCCATGCCGTCGGCTTCGATCCGTTTCTTGGCTTCTACCATCAACCGCGGTTTGGCCGCGCCGCCTTGGCGCTGGATCTCATGGAGCCGTTTCGGCCGCTTATCGCCGACTCCGCCGTCCTCTCGGCGATCAATACCCGCATGGTGACCCCGGCGAGCTTCATCAGAACGGGCGATGCGGTGGCTCTGAAGCCGGACGGCCGTAAGGCGTTCTTTCGCGCCTATGAGCAGCGTATGGACACGCTCGTCACGCACCCGTTATTCGGTTATCGTGTGACTTACCGGCGTCTTTTGGAAATCCAAGCCAGGCTCTTGGCCCGCGTGCTGACGGGCGAAATCGACGCGTATCCAGTGTTCGTTACGAGGTAGCGCGCGATGATTGGCCAGGACAATCGGCATACTTCCGGCCGCGAGCGGCGAGGTGCGCGTGAATACCCAAAGGCCACTCGCAACGCGGAAGTGGCGTCGTTATATTGGTTTGTGGCGGCGTCCTCGCGGCGACGGGCGCCGCTGGCTGGGCGTTGCGGCTGGCCGCTCGCAAAAGCAGTTCAGGGCCCTTGGCAGTACAGGAGTTATGCAGGCGGGATTTCCGCGGTTACCCAACCGCGGCCACATTGAAGCGGGCAGAGCAAAGAAGGCTCGCCGCCACTGGCTATATTTCCGCGGTTACCCAACCGCGGCCACATTGAAGCCTCGACCGAGTACTTCTCCCCGCCGGCGCTCTCGCCATTTCCGCGGTTACCCAACCGCGGCCACATTGAAGCCCTT
>QEVJ01000188.1 GCA_003576845.1 Planctomycetota bacterium | reverse complement strand
GTTACCGAAGGGCCGGTCGAGTGAGCGATTCCGCGACAGCCGCACCGCCCGCGACGGAGTGTGATGCCACGGCGGTGGTCGTTTCGCCGAGCGGCCGCGGCGCCGTTGCCGTCGTCGTCGTCGACGGAACCGACGCGGCGCGGCTCGTCGATGCGTGCTTTCGGCCAGCCGCGGCAAGAGGCCTCGCCGCCCGCGCCGTCGGTCGCATTGTGTTCGGCCGTTGGACGACAGGCGACGCCGCTGGCGAGAACATCGGCGAGGAAGTCGTTGTTTGTCGCAAGTCCGACACCCAGGTCGAAGTCCACTGCCACGGCGGTGCTGCGGCCGTCGCGCGGATTCTCGACGATCTCGCCAAACGCGGCGTGAACGTTGCCGACTGGCGCAAGTGGCGAACGCAATCGGCCGCCGACCCAGTCGAAGCCGAAGCCGACATCGCCCTCGCTGCCGCCACGACCGAACGCGCCGCCCGAGTGCTGCTCGATCAGCGGCACGGCGCCCTGCGCCGCGCCGTGGATAAGGCAATCGAAGCGCTCGACGACGGCGCTCCGGACTGCGCGGCCGCGATCGTCGCGCGGTTGCTCGATCGTTACCGCATCGGCCGGCATCTCGCCGCGCCGTGGCGCGTCGTCCTGGCCGGGCCGCCCAACGTCGGCAAGAGCAGCCTCATCAACCGCCTGCTCGGCTACGAGCGGGCGATCGTGTTCGACCAGCCCGGAACGACCCGCGACGTCGTGTCCGCCACGACCGCGCTCGACGGCTGGGCAATTGAGCTTTCCGACACGGCCGGCCTCCGCGAATCCAGCGACGCACTCGAGCAAGCCGGCGTCGACCGCGCCCGAGCGCAGATCGAACGTGCCGATCTGGTTGTGTTGGTCGATGTGGATGGGGAGACAGGAGACAGGAGACAGGAGCAGCACAGTGAGAATCCCCTGTCTCCTGTCTCCTGTCTCCCTCCGTCCTGCACTCTACCACCCTCGATCCCCGCCCTCCAAGTCCTCAACAAATCCGACCTGCGGTCAGGCGACGAACTCCGCGCCGCCGCTTCGACCGAACGTGACCTGCTTCATACTTCGGCCAAGACCGGCCAAGGCATTGCCGAACTTGCCGCTGCCATCGTTGCCCGCCTCGTCGCCGAACCGCCATCGCCGGGCGAAGCCGTCCCCTTCACCGGGCGCCAAACCCAGTGCCTGGAGCGGGCCGCATGTGCCCTCCGCGAGCAACGCCTCCACGACGCGTCAGCCGGCTTGCGCGGTATGATCGACCGCCAGTGGCCCGCACCATCGCCTTAATTCGGCTCAATTCTCGCGGTCGCCCCCAGGCGTCTCCCCGTTTCGCGGTCCGTATGCACACGGAGTTCGAACCATGAACGCACTCGTCACCGGCGGAACGGGCTTTATCGGCCGAAAGCTCCTCGCCCGGCTCGAACGTCCGGCCGTGCTCAGCCGCGACGCGGTTCGGGCAGAGAAAGAACTCGCCGCGTACTCCGCTCGGGCGTTCGCCTGGAGTCCGCTCGCCAGTCCGCCGCCTATGGAGGCGTTTGCCGGCGTGGACACCGTATTCAACCTCGCGGGCGAACCCGTGGGCGACCGCCGCTGGAATGCGGCCAAGAAACAAGCCATTCGCGAGAGCCGCGTGCTCGGCACGCGAAATCTCGTCGACGCCGTCGCGAAACTCGACGCCCGTCCGCGCGTGCTCGTATCCGCCTCGGCCGTCGGTTATTACGGCGACCGCGGCGACGAATTGCTCGACGAATCGAGCTCACCCGCCGACGACTTCCTGGCCCAAGTTTGCGTCGAGTGGGAACGGGAGGCCGCCCGCGCCGAGGCGCTCGGCGTTCGCGTCGTGCAGGTTCGCACCGGCGTGGTGCTGGGCAAAGAGGGCGGCGCACTCCCCAAAATGCTCTTCCCGTTCAAGCTCGGTCTTGGCGGAAGACTTGGCTCGGGCAAGCAGTGGATGCCGTGGATTCACATCAACGACGTGGTCGGCATCATGCTCCACGCGGCAACGAACGACCAGGTTCGCGGGCCGATCAACGCCGTCGCGCCCAGCTCGGCTACGAACGCCGAGTTCACGAAAGCGCTCGGCAAAGCCCTCGGCCGCCCCACGATCTTCCCTATGCCGGCCGCGATCTTTGAACTCCTTGTCGGCGAGTTCGCCCAGATCGTCCTCAGTTCCCAAAAAATCGCCCCCCGCGTCGCGCGGGACACGGGCTATCGGTTCCAGCACCCGGAGATCCACGAGGCACTGCGCGACATCGTCGCACGCTAAATGCCAATCTGCCCCAGGGCGTCCGCCAGACGCTGAAGAATACCCGCAGCCTGCGGATGTTTCATCGTGAACTCGTTGGCGGCGTCCTCGACTCGGGCGATGAGCCCTTCGTCGCGCTGCGGTGCGTTTTCCCCTCCCGAGAGCAACCTTTGGATAGCGCCATCCAGGTCGCGCAGCAGCGACTCCAGCTCGGGATCGACGCTTTGCGTGGACCCCAGCGCGTCGCGAAGTTGCGCCAGACTGGTTTTAATCTGATCGGCGGACATCGTACGCGGGACTCCGCCCGGTTAATGGTTGAACCGCATTCTACAACGCCCGGCAAGCCCCACAAAGTCATTCCCCACAACGGTCGGCCGCAGCGGCGTGCCCCAGACCGGTGCTACGGGGCGCCGTCGACGTGCAACGCGCAAAAAACGATGGCGGCCGGGCGAAACGAGAGCCGTCGCGATCAGGATCGCGCGACGTTTCCCGTTCCGACCGGCCGCGGCGTTTCAGGACTTTGTAATCGCTCCGAGATGTGACGGCGCCGCGATGAGGCAGCGCACTACGGCAGCGGACCCGGCGGATTCACGTACACCGGTGCCCCCATGACCGGCGCGGCGCCGTAACCGCAATCTTGCGGCGCATCGCACGCCGCGCCCTTGTTCCAGCCAAACCAGCTCTTGCAGGCGCTGCAACCTGTGGCCGATGCGAGCAGCAAGCTCGCCAGGGCCAGAGCAACGATCGTTTTCATCTTCCTTCTCCTTGCCAATGATGTCCGACGAGCGGATTCCCCCATACCGACTGATACGTTGCGTCGCGTGGCGGCGAAGGGCCGAGCCGCCGATCAAGGAGAACTTGTTGACGGCCCAAATCTCGATCCGCCCTGGCGATGCTCGGCACTTCGCCGCCACGCGACGCTTTGGGCCAGGAAACTCTACACCACGAACAAGTACGAAGCGGAAACGCAACGGTTGTTTTTTGGCAACATCGCGGCGGCCACGGACCGATTCCGCCGTTTATTCGCGAAGCGCCGTTTCTGCCTTTGGGAACATGCGAAGAATCGTCCGATGGCGTCGAGTTTGCCGGTTATGACGGTCCTAACCGCCAGAACACCGATGCTTTCGGTAGCGCCCGCAGCGAAATCGCCGGTCGCAGCGCCGCAACCTGCGATTTCGCACGATCTTGCGATTTCTGAGCCGATGAAGCCTTTTGACGCCCAGACCGCGGGTAACGGATCGGCGTCCGCACGCTCATGGGGCGGATCCTCCGCCTCAGGTCGCATCGCCGCGCGGCTACTGCTTCCCGGTTTTTAACTCTCAAGTCGGCCTCCATGCTATCCAACCATCCCCAGACAGTAGCCCGTTCGGTCCGACTTGCGGTCTTGTTGGCCGTGACGGCGTTATCGTCGTACGGGATCGTGTTGGGCGGCGAGATGCCGAGCGACATCTCGAACTCAGCAACTTCGAAGCATCACGTGGGCCCGAGCGGCGGACCCGGTTCGATGCTCGCGTGCCGGCCGCTGGATCAGATTTGGGTCGTCAGCACCCGCGACGTCGGATGTCCCAAGAGCGGCGAAGCGCCGGCGCTGACGTTCTCCGTTCGCACGGTGGATGGGAACATGCAAGACGCTTCGCTCGATGTCTTCGTCGCCGCGACGGCGGGAATGCAGGCGCGGTTCTGGATTCACGGCTACGGCGTGTTGCCGCAGGAAGCGATCGACGTCGGACTAGCGGCGCACGAAAGGTTCGTCGCGGCAACCGAGCCGCCGATTCGGTTCGTCGTCTGGTCGTGGCCCAGCGAACGCGAGGGATATCGCCGCGTGAAGGACATTCGCGAGAAAGGTTGCCGGACGCAGGTCGAAGCGTACTGCCTGGCCTGGCTCATTTCGCAGATGAAGGCCGATGCCGACATCAGCCTGGTTGGATACAGCTACGGCACGCGGGTGATTGCCGGCGGTTTGCATCTCGTTGGCGGAGGCGAGGTTTGTGGGCTAGGACTGGCATCGCCGACGCTCGTACTCGCCTCGGACCAGGGCGGACAAGGGCACGCCGTGCGACGCGAGTCGCGCAATTGCCGGGCGGTGCTCCTGGCCGCGGCGATGGGCAGCGATTGGCTCGTCGAGGGCGGGTTCAACGAGCACGCCTTGGGCCAGACGAGCGAAATGCTGTCGATCTACAGTTCGTCGGATCGCGTGCTCAAGTTTTATCCACTCGCGACGCGCGAAAAGCGCGATACGGCGCTGGGATATCGTGGCCTCGCGCCGCTGCCGCCGCGCGACGAAGGCAATGGCAAATACGCCGAACTCGATGTTGGGTACTTGATCGGCGGCGAACACGATTTGGAAACGTACCTGGGGCACCTCGAAATCACGGCGGCCGCGCGCGAGGCGTTGGCGCCGACGACAACGCCCGGCGAAGGCGGCCCGGCAAAGTAGGCTCGAGCAAAGTAGGCTCGAGCAAACCTTACGCGCCGCCGCGTCCGCGGTCATAATGACCGGCATGACCGAGCCCTGGGCGTATCTCAATGGACGTGTGCTGCCGCTTTGCGAGGCGAAAGTGGCCGTTTTTGACGCCGGCTTCGTGCAGGGGGTTACCGTTGCCGAACAGTTGCGGACGTTCGGCGGTAAGCTGTTTCGCCTCGATTCGCATCTCGCCCGCCTGCGTCATTCGTTGGAGGTCGTTGGCGTCGATGCCGGCGTCCCGCTGGAGGAAATTGGGCGGATTGCCGTCGATATTACCGAGCGCAATCACGCCCTACTGGCCCCCGGCGATGATTTGGGTCTGACGATCTTCGTCACGCCGGGGCCATACGCCGCGATGGCCCCAGTGGAAGCTACCGGCGAGCACGCGCGGCCGACCGTATGCGTCCACACCCGGCCGATCGCGTTTCGACTGTGGGCCGACAAATACGAACGCGGCGAATCGGTGGCCATCAGCACGGTCCGGCAAGTTCCCGAGGATTGTTGGCCGCCGGAACTGAAATGTCGCAGCAGGATGCACTACTACCTGGCCGATCGCGAGGTCGCCCGGCGGTTTCCCGGCTCGCGGGCCATTCTGCTGCACCACGATGGAACGGTTTGCGAGGCGACGACGGCGAACGTGCTCGCGTATTTTCCCGACGAGGGACTCGTTTCGCCGCCGCACGAGCACATTCTTCCGGGCATCAGCGTTGCGGTCGCTAAGGAACTCGCCGGCCGACTCGGCATTCCGTTCGGAGAGCGGGCATTGCGGCCAGACGATTTGGCCAGCGCCGCGGAGCTGTTGTTGACGAGCACCTCGCCGTGTGCCTTGCCGATTACACGGTTCGAGGGCCGGCCGGTCGGCGACGGGCAACCAGGGCCGATTCACGCCCGGCTTTTGCGCGCCTGGAGCGACATGGTCGGCGTCGACATTGCGGCTCAGGCCAAGGCGTTTCGCGACCGCGCGGCGTGAACTCGGCATGGGTCGCTCGTTTGCGCGACCGGGTTATGAGTAGCCGAGCCGGCGGTAAAACGCAACCGCTGCCGTCCAATCGCGGTGCGTTTCGAGCGAGATTTGGCGGATTCCCGCGTCCCAACAGGCGTTCTCAAGCGTGGCCATGAGGCCGGCGCCCAATCCGCAGCGGCGAAATCGCGGATGGACGAGCAACCAGTGGACGCGAGCAGTCTGACGGCCGTCGCGCGTCCAGGTGCGTAAGCTGACCGATCCAGCAAGAATTCTTCCAGGATTGCGTTCATTCTCCGTCATTTCCGTCATTTCCGCGGGTTCCGTCGGTTCCGCAACCCAGGTTTGCACCGATTCTAGGGCTCTGTGGCGGCACAGCTCGCGGTCGAAGTCGCCGGGGGTCCAACGGCCCGGGCGAGGCCGCACGTCCTCAAAAGCCGCGCCCCGGAGGGACAACCAAGGAGCCACGTCGCCCGGCAGCCGGATATTTCGGATCGCAAAGCCTTTTATGGAAACGGCTTGTGCGCGATCACGGAATTCGCGAGTGAGGTGCAGAATGGGCACAGCAAAACAGTTCCCCCGGGCTCACCGACCATGCCACTTTCGGTCCGAACTACGGCCCGTGCGAGACTATGGTCCCGCCGCCGTGACGGAAATTAGTCGAAAAATATCACGATTGTGCGTCGAGATGATTGATTTCGTCCTATATTTTGACAATAATCGCTCTAATTCAATCGCCGGTTTGGGGCGGTGCTTATGGCTTCGTCGATCTCGGCCGAACATCGACGCGACCGCGTTCTCGAACTCGTCCGGCAGAAGGGCTTTTGCTCCCTCCTGGAACTGGCCGAGGCGACGGGCGTAAGCGAGTCGACGGTTCGACGCGATCTGGAAGCACTCGAAGAGCAAGCGGCCGTGCGGCGAACCCACGGCGGCGTATTTTACGTGGGCGGCGCGCCGAAGCTACTGCACTTCGTCGACCGGCAAGCGGCGCACTGGGAAAAGAAGAAGCAAATCGGCATTTGTGCGGCCGCCCTCGTCGAGGATGGCGACACGGTGCTGCTCGACGGAGGAAGCACGACGTATGAAGTCGCCCAACGATTGGTCGGCCGACCGGTGCAGGTCGTAACCAACTCCCTGCCCGTCGCCAACTTGTTCGTTTCCAGCACCGGCACCGACTTGATCCTGATTGGCGGATACGTGCACAGCCGCACCGGCGTCGCCCTCGGGCAATACGCCAACGAGATGATCGCCCGGCTGAGCGTGCGGCGGGCGATCATGAGCGTCGCGGCCGTGAACGAGGAAGGATACTACAACAGCAACCTGCTCCTGGTCGAAACGGAACGAGCGATGATGGCCGCGGCCGACGAAGTGATCGTCGTCGCCGACAGCACGAAGTTCGGATACCGCAGTTTGTCGCGCGTCGCGGAACTCGGCGCGATCAACCGACTCGTTGTGGACGAAGGCATCTCGCGGGAGTGGCAAGAGAGACTAGCTGCCGCGAACGTGAACGTGCTGATCGCCGGACCGACGCTGGACACAATTTCTGACACAAACGAAAGCAAGGGAGACAGGAGACCGTAGCCAGGAGCCCGACGCTACTTGCGCCGCAGTTCTCCTCCCTGAATCCCGAATCC
Organism: Planctomycetota bacterium; assembly: GCA_003576845.1. GTDB lineage: Bacteria > Planctomycetota > Planctomycetia > Pirellulales > PLA5 > PLA5. The sequence continues at coordinate 3,067 of QEVJ01000188.1, read as the reverse complement.
TGAATCCCGACCCCCGTCCCATGATCGCTCCCGCCACCATCGACCGCCGTGCCATCGAGCAAGTCGTGCGTCAGGTTGTTCTCGCGCAACTGAACGCCGCCGGCGGTTCGTCCGGCGCCGCCGAGCGCGACGCCGCCTCCAAACTGGTCGTGAGTATTTCGGCTCGGCATTGCCACCTCACCGACGAGCATGTCGAAATCCTGTTCGGCAAAGGCCGCACGCTCACGCCCGCGAAAGACCTGTATCAAGACGGGTTCTACGCCGCCGAAGAGACGGTGATGATCGTCGGCCCGAACAAGCGGCGGATGCTGCCGTCGGTTCGCGTGCTCGGCCCGACGCGGCCGGCAAGCCAGGTGGAACTCGCATTCACGGACAGCATTTCGCTCGGCATCGACATTCCCGTGCGGCCGAGCGGCAAGATCGACGGCACGCCCGGTTGCGTGCTCGTGGGACCGGCGGGCGTGGTCGAACTCAAGCAAGGCGTGATCCGCGCGGAGCGGCACGTGCACATGAACTTCGACCACGCGCGGCAATTCGGCGTGCAGAACGGCGACCGCATGAGCTTGCTCATCGAGTCGTCGTGCAGCGTCGTGCTCAAAGACCTGCTCGTTCGTGCCGATGCCACGAGCAAGCTCGAAGTGCATTTGGACACCGACGAAGGCAACGCCGCCGACGTCGACCACGCGACGCGATTCGAGTTGCTCAAACAGTAACGGACGTTTCGGGCCTTCGACCTTGAACCTTAAGCCTTGCTTGAAGCTTGAAACTTGAAACTTGAGCCTTACGATCTGAGCCTATTGTTGGCTCACCAAAAGCGAAACCGTTTTCTTTCTTATCACCGGAGTAATCAAACATGGCCAAAACCGCAGAAGCGCTGGGCATGATCGAAACCAAGGGCTTTATCGCCCTGGTCGAAGCCAGCGACGCAATGCTCAAAGCCGCGAACGTACAGTTTCTCGGCTGGGACAAGGTCGGCAGCGGACTCGTGACGGCGTTCGTCACGGGCGACGTGGCGGCCGTCAAAGCCGCCACGGACGCGGGCGCGAACGCCGCCGGCCGCATCGGCGAAGTCGTCAGCGTGCAAATCATTCCCCGCCCGCACGACGAACTCGGCGTCGTCCTGCCGGAACCGAAGAAGGCCCGCGCCAACCGCGGCGCCGACTGATCGTGAAGGAATCAACGCGGTTCATTAACCACAGAGAACACGGAGGAAATGCAGAATGCAAAATGAAGAATGAAAAATGCACGGCGTCGTTCATTCTGCATTATTCGTTTTGCTTTTTGCATTGCTCCTCTGTGATCTCTGTGGTTAAGAAACCACCTCGGCATTGCCAATTAACCCAACGTAACAGTCAATCGAGACAAGAATCATGGAAAACGCAATCGGACTCGTAGAAACCAAGGGCCTCGTCGCGCTGGTCGAGGCGACCGACGCGATGGCGAAGGCCGCCAACGTGCGGATCGTCAAGCGGGTGAGCATCGGCGGCGCGCTCGTCACGACCGTGGTGAGCGGTGACGTGGGCAGCGTGCGTGCGGCGGTGGAAGCCGGCGCCGCCGCGGCTCAACAAGTTGGAGAACTGATTTCCAGCCACGTCATTCCGCGCCCGGCGGAAGGTTTGGCGGATGCCCTTTTTACCTAGACCGTCGAACGGCGGCAGCGGTTGACGCGGCGGACCCAGAGGGTTCCGGCTTCGCGCCGACGATTGCAACCGATCGACGGAAGGACGAACGGAGTGCGCCCGGCATGAAACTGTTGGTGGCCAACCTCGGCTCGACGAGCTTCAAGTATCGGCTGTTCGACATGGCCGACGAGCGGCAGCTTGCGCGCGGCGGGATCGAACGGATCGGTTCGGCCGAGAGCAAGTGTTTCGTCGAAATCGGCGGCCAGCGGCGGGAGCTTACGGCGCCGGTGCCCGACCATGCCGAAGCGGTTCGCCAGTGCCTTGCGCAGTTGACCGACCCGGAAACCGGTTGCCTGAAGGACGCGGCGGAGGTGTCGGCCATCGGTTTCAAAGCCGTGCACGGCGGGCGGTATAGCGGCGTGCAGTTGGCAACGAGGGAAGTGCTCGACGCGATGGCGGAAATGAACGACGTCGCGCCCGCGCACAATCCGCCGTATATCGCGGCCATGCGGCTACTGGCGGAGAAGCTGCCGGAGATTCCGCTCGTCGCCACGTTCGAGACGGGCTTTCACCAGACGAACGCCGAGCGGCTGCGGTACTACGCCGCGCCGTATGAGTGGGCCGAAGAGTTGCACATCCGCCGCTGGGGTTTCCACGGCGCGAGTCACCGCTACATCGCTACGCGAACCGCCGAGTTGCTCGGCCGCGACGATCTGCGGGTGATTTCGTGTCACTTGGGCGGATCGAACAGCATCTGCGGCATCCGGGCGGGCCAAAGCGTCGTGACCAGCATGGGTATGAGCCCGCAAACGGGACTCGCCCACAACAACCGCGTCGGCGACTTCGATCCGTTCGCCATTCCGCTCATCATGAAGCGGTACGGCAAGACGCTCGAAGAAGTCCTCGACACGCTCGCCGAACGAAGCGGGCTGCTCGGACTTTCCGGGATTAGCGGCGACGTGCGCGATTTGGAGGCCGCGGCGGAGCAAGGCAATGCGCGGGCAAGGCTCGCGCTCGACGTGTTCGTGTCCGGCATTCGCCAATACGTCGGCGCGTGCCTGGTCGAACTGGGCGGCGTGGACGTGCTCGCGTTCACCGGCGGCATCGGCGAGAACGGCGCCAACATCCGCGCGGGCGTTTGCCACGGCTGGGGCGGATTGGGCATCGCGCTCGATCCGGCGCTCAACCGAATGGGTAGCGGCGAGCGGCGAATCAGCGCCGACGCCAGCGCAACTCAGATTTGGATCGTGCCGACGAACGAAGAGCTGATCGTCGCGAGGCAAGTGCAGGAGCTGCTTAACTCGCCAATATAAAGCGAGAAATATCAAGGTTCAAGTTTCGAAGGTTGTAACAGTTTAGCCGTCTGAAGCACTCACGGCGGCAAGCCGGGGAGTTTGCCGGTGGTTAGGTATTCGCGGATGGCGTTGGTGATTGTTTTCAGTGGG
>QEVJ01000025.1 GCA_003576845.1 Planctomycetota bacterium | reverse complement strand
GCTGATTCAGGACAATGTCGCCTACAAGATGCAAGGCGGCGGTTACGTCACCGAGGATGGCTCCGAAATCGACAACGACTTCTACCGTAACTTCGCCGGGCGGATTCGCGGCACGAACGACGAGTCGCAGGACGACCTGAGGATCGGCGACACCGGCCGCAGCGGCGTCGGCTTTTGGATGCGACGCGCGGGGAATACGCTTCGCGAAAACGTCGTCGTCAATGCTTCGTTCGCGGGCGTGGCCATCAATGGCGGTTTCAGCGACAACTTGCCCTTGCCCGCATTTCGCGGCGCGCTCGTCAGCGAGCCGGGTCAGTCGGTCACGCGCGATCACAACCCGCCGGGGGCGATCAAAAACGTCGAAGTTTACGGCCGGGGTCGCGGCGGACTGTGGCTCGCGTCGCCGACTGGCTTTACTGACTTCCCGTCGGACCTCGTCGTGCGCGGGCTGCGCGTCTGGCACACCGACAACGCGGCGATCGAAGGATATCGCTTGCGCGGACTGACGATCTTGGACAGCGTGCTGCTCGGCAGCAACTATGCCCTGGGCACGGCGGCTTGGCGCTATCATGCCCGACCGACGTACGGAATCCTTCTGCGCTCCTACGAAACGAGCGACGTGCGGATCGCGAATACACGGATTGCAAACCACGCGGTCGGCATCCGGGCGCCCGAAGCTTCCAGTTCCCGTATCGCCTCCGGCGTGCCCGCCGCGCCGACGCGGATCGAGAATGTGTCCCTGGCGAACGCCGCGAATATCGTCATTCCAACGCTAAAGCAGTTCCAGTCGCTGTATGCGGGCAAGGCGATCGAAATCGTCGACACGCTGTTCCGGCCCCTCGACACGTCCAATATGCCGAATAAGCCTTCCGAACAACTCGACATCGAAATGGAGTTCGCGGCCGAGCGGAGTCTTTCCAGTCGCAACTTGCTTGCGTCCGACCTGGTGATCGTGCGGAACTTCAACCGCGTTCGCGGCGACGATTTCCGCGTTTATTATCTCGAGCAGCGCGCGGATTTCGTGCCGCCGGCGACGACCGCGGAAACCGCCGTGGGTTCGCCCGCGCCGGGGATGACGAACGAGCAGCTTTGGAACGCCTTTGGCGTCGCGCTGGCCGGAAGCGTGGCGCCGTGCGAGGAGACGCGCGGCGGGATCAAAGGCTACGTCTGCCCGCTCACCGCGAGCAACGCCGGCCCGTTCGCCGAACCGCGAACGGCGTCTAGCATTTCCACGCGCGTTCCCACCGCGATCGACGAAGCGCTGCGGCAAACGGCGCTGTCGGCCTCGCGCTAACCAACCGCGATGGCGAGGGGCGTCGCGGTGTGGCGCGCCGTCGCTATTGCGGCGGCGATTCCGCATGTACCGCATCGACCGCTGCCGTAACTGCCGGTGCGTTTGCGCCGGCGTCAGGCGGAAGCACCTCCCGATGGACGCTAACCGCTAGCCGAGTCCAGCGAGCGACGCCGCGGTCTGCAAAGTCGATGCCGTCGTTGGCCAGACGGGCGAATGCCGCCTGTCCTGCCGCCTCGCGGTTCGCCGATTCCAAGACACGAGCGGCCGCTTCGCCCGCGGGAGCGGCCGCTTGCCTGCCGATTCGCCGGAAGAGGTCGTCGTGTGCCGGCGCGGAAGGCCGGATCGAATTGCTCGGCGAGACCTCGACGATGCCCGCACCGACGCCCGCGTCGCGTTCGCTCGTTACCAGCGGAACGAGCGGCGCCGCCCCGAACGTCGCGACGGATTGAAACCCCGTCACCTCGCGGAGCAGATTCGCGCCGATCAAGCGGGTCGACGCGCCGACGTAGGCAATCCGATCCGTGGCGCTCGCCGCGTGTAGCGCGGCCGAGTCCTGGCCGCCGAACGAACGAGCGCGGATACTCTCGAAACCGAGCGCCAGCAACCGCGAATCGGCGCCGACGAGTTCGGCCCGGTCGCCCCAGGCGGTGAAGCTCTCGTTCGCCCGGGAGTCCGCGAAAAAAGCGACGTCCTGCCCGGCGCGGCCGTCGATCGTCGCAGATTCGATATCGCGTGCGAGCACGAGCACGTTCGATGTGCGCAGACTGACCTTGCCCGGCCGCAGCGCCGCGGCGTCGTAGCCCGAGGTTCCGGCAAGCGACACTCGGTCGTGCCCCGCGCCGCCGAACAAGTAAACGCGGCGGGCGGCCGAAGGGGCAATTTCGTAGCGCGTGCCGTTGGCGGCGATTTCGTGCGTCGTGCCCGCGGCGAACGCGAAATCGTCGTCGTTCGGCGTGCCAAATACATACACGCCCGAGTCGTGGATTCGTACGAGGTTCGTCAGGCGCACGTCGACGCTCGAGCCGACGCCGGCGAAGTGAATGCGATACGCCCTTCCCGCCGCGACCTCAGCGTCGAGGCGCAGACCACCGGCGGTCGGCGTCGCGGTCGCGAGTAGGTTACCGCTCGCGTCGTACAGCGCGGCCGAGCCGGGCTGTCCCGTCGATGCAATGACCTCGATCGTGAGAATTCCCGAGTTGGCCGCGAGCACGTTTCGCTGCGCATCGGCGACGAACGATTGGCCTTGGAATACGGTCGAGTCGATGCGGCCCCAATCGGCGACGTCGGCCTCGGGCGGCGGAACCGACGGCATTGGCAGCGGCTGTGGCGCCGGTTCCGCCGGCGGCTGGGAAGTCGGCGGCGCTCCGCCAACGTCCGCCAGAACGGCATCGAGCGCGCGGGCGACGTTGAGCACGCGATAGCTTTGCCCGGTGATCGGATCGTAAATCGTATCGGCGTTCGTGCGCAGGACTTCGTAAATGTCGGCTTGCGTCACGACGCTGCGGCCCGCGCGGCCGAACGCCTCGCGGACCAACATGCTCGCGGCCGCGACGTGCGGCGCAGCCATGCTCGTGCCCGAGAGCACTAGAAAATCATCGGCCCGATAGTTGAAGTTGCCGGCGTAGTCGGGCACGGCGCTCATCACGTTTCGGCCGGGCGCGGCCAGCACGCGGTCGCTACGCTGGCTGAAATTGCTCAGCGACCCGTCGGCATCGACCGACGCGACGGGCACGACGTGGCTGCTGGCCGCAGGATAGGCGACTCCGACCTGCTGCTCGAACTTGGCGAACGAGTTTCCGGCGGCGACGGCGATGAAAATTCCGTCGGCTTCGAGCTGGGCCAGCTCATCTTCGATGATCGCCCACTGCGGAGCGCCGTCGGCATTCCACCGCGCGCCGAGCGACAGATTGACCGTCGTGATCGGATTGGCGAACGACAGCCGGTTGTCGTGGACCCAGCGTAGAGCAGCTTCGATGCGCGGAAAGTCCCCTTGGCCCTGGTCGTCGAATACGCGGAGCGCCGCGATATGCGCACCCGGCGCGAGACCTGGATAGCGCGGGTCGAGACTACCGAGAATCCCGGCGACGTGGGTGCCGTGCGTGCCCATCGGGCCGTCGTCGTAGGGATCGGCGTCGTTCTCGGCGAAGTCCCAGCCGCCGACGATGTGCTTGCCCGGCCCAATGCCGCCGCCGAACGCGACGTGGTCCCAGGCGATGCCGCTGTCGATGACGACGACGGTCTGGCCGGCGCCGGTGAGTCCGCGGGCGTCGAGGGCGGCGCTTGCCGAGAAGTTTCCAAGCGAGCTTGCGCCGGCGGCTTCGAGCAGCGGCTCGCCCGCGAACGACAACGGCTCGCCGGCTACGTCGCACGCCGGTTCGAGATCGACGGCGAACAACAGCCGCGGCTCGACCGCTTCGATCGACAGGCGGCGCGGCCCACGCGGCGAATGCAAGTTGAATCGTGCAGGCGAGGACATGCCGTGGGCGCGGCGACACGAGGCGCATGGGCCAATTCGAGCGGCGAGGAGCCGGGCTCGAAAGGCGCGTGCGCGAAGTGCGGCGAAGCGGTTCGAGTGAACGATGGACGTGAGTTAGAACGTGAGCGGCACGGCAGGGTCAATGCCGAAACCGTGCGCAACTATAGGTTGACGCTCACGACGCGCGGTCCCTGCGCGAACGAGAATCCCAATGGCCCGACAAATCGAGCCCGTCGAGCGCGGAGCCTTCCGCGCGAGAAGTTGCCAAACCGCATCGCGAGGCGTTTGGGACACAGGGCCATCGTGGTCCGAATGCCACATTTTTCCCTAGCGTCGCGGCGGCGGCCGGTATCAGTCTTACGTTACGCGGTCCGTGTGCAGAAGGTTCGCGCGACGTTGCCCGACCTGTACTCTGTAGCTGTGCTCTGTAGGAGGCGAATCCTTTCGCCGAAGCGTCGGCAAGCGGCTCCGTCGGCGAAAGGATTCGCCTCCTACAGCTTGTAAAACAAGCGTTAACTCGCGGATCGTCTCTAACCACCGCTCGCACTAACCGCCTTCCGCCGGGCGAAGCGAAAGCAGTCGGGCCAGCGACGTCGCGAGTTGATCGAGCGCATTGCCGTCGGGCAGCGTGATCGTGAGCTGAGACTGTCCCTCGCCGTTGGTCTCTACGCAATCGGCCAGCCGCTCCTTGAGCGACGCCGCCACTGCTTGCGTCTGTGGCGTCTCGACGCCGGGCAGCAACTCGCCCAGGAGTTGAAACGCGGCCGAGAGCAGTTGTCCGCCCGCCGCCGCGACCTTCTCGCGGCGCTGCAACCGTTCGGCCTCCAACTCGCGCTCGCGTTGTTGCGACACATCGACCGGCGCTTCCGCCACGGCCCCCAGCAACACTTCCAAACGGTTCTTCAACTCCGACATGCCGCTTTGCAGATCGACCTGGTCGATCTCGGAGTCGAAATCGATCGCGGCCTGCGCCAGTTCCTTCTTCTGCGCGAGCGTCGTGAGCAAGCCCTCTTCGATCGTGCCCTCGGTGACGAGCACGAACACCTGCACGGGTCGTTTCTGGCCCATGCGATGTGCCCGGGCGATCCGCTGTTCGAGCACGGCGGGATTCCACGGCAAATCGACGTTGATGACCGTGTCGGCGGCCTGGAGGTTCAAGCCGGTCGATCCTGCATTGGTCGTCAAGAACAGCCGGCACGACTCGTGGTTCTGAAATTCGTGGACGAGCTGCTGGCGCTTCGCTTGCGGGACCGAGCCATCGAGCCGCACGTAGCCCAGCTTGCGCTTCTTCAGCAGCGGCTCGATCAAGTCGAGCATCGTCGTCCACTCGGAGAACAGAACCGCCTTGCGCGCCGGCTCGGCGAACAGGCGGTCGATCATTTCGTCGAGTTGTTCGAGCTTACTCGAGAAGCCCGGCCGCTCCTTGTTCACGAGCACCGTGCTGTCGGCCGACATCCGGCACATGAGCAGCGCCTTTTGCAGCCGCAATAGGTCCATTTCGCTGATGAACTTCTTACGGACGATCGTCGAAACGATCTGCATGTGCGTGCGGTGCAGTTCCAACTGTTCGTCGGTCGGCGTGATGCGGACGATCTCGACCGTGCGCGGCGGAAGTTGTTGGAGTACGGAATCGCGCGTCCGGCGGAGCAGGATCGGCGCGAGCCGCTCGCGCAGTTCGGCCAGGTTCTTATAGCCGAGCACTTTACCCTTTTCGTCCACCATGCGGTGGCGGTGGAAGAAGCGAAAGCCCGGGCCGAGCCGGCGGTCGTCGACGAATTGCACGACGGAGTACAACTCGTCCAAGCGGTTCTCCATCGGCGTGCCGGACAGAACCAGCGCGAACCGCGACTTGAGGCCCTTGATGACGCGGCTCGTTTTGGCTTCCCAATTCTTGATCCGTTGGCCCTCGTCGAGAACGATCAAGTCCCACGGCGTCTGCTCGACGAACTGAATGTCGCGGAGCACCTGCTCGTAGTTGCAGACGGTGAACATCGCGTCGTTCTGATACTGGCCCGAACGCGAGGCCGTGCTGCCGGTGATCAGTTGACAGGAACGGTCCGAGAAGCGGGTGATTTCGTTCCGCCACTGTGACTTGAGCGACGCGGGGCAGACGACCAGCACGCGGCGAATGCCGGCCTCGCGGGCGAGCAACTCGGCAAGGCCGACGCCTTGGATGGTTTTGCCCAAACCCATGTCGTCGGCCAGAATCGCCCGGCCCGCGGCCGCAGCGAACGCGATGCCGTCAAGTTGGTACGGCAGAAGTTCGACTTTGAGCAGTTCGCGCCGCAGCGGATGCTCGGCCGGGTTCTTGCGAATCTCGGCCACCAGATGCTGAATCCGCTCGCGGTGGAGTTGCTGCTGGATGTACTCCTCGGCGTCGGGATAGATCGTCACGTCGTGGCCGGCATGTTCGAGCTGGGCGATGCGGCGGACGAGATCCTGCACGTCCTTGACGCCGCTGGCCCGCAAGGGGCCGATGACCTTCGCGACTTGCGGCTCGACCTTCTCGGGAGCGGCAACGGACAGCTCGACCTCCTCGCCGTACTTGAGGAACACGGCCGTCTCGCGGCGCGTGTAAGGGCGATCAAACGCGGGCGCGGGAAACTTCCGCTTGAGTTTGCCGAGCAGGTGCAGGATGTGCTTGCACGTGCCCAGCGTGTTGGTGCGGAAGTCCGGGCAGGAGCAATACGACGTTCCCGGCTCCGACCCGCGCAGCGCGACGCGGTAGGTCTTGCCGCTCGCCGCGCTGGTCAAGAGATAGTCGCCCCAGGGGGCCTTGTCGCTGGCGTCGACTGGACGAATGCGCATCCGCTCCGCCTTCGCTCGCTCTTCGCGTTGCCGGAGCGCTTCGGCGAACAGTTGCTCTTCGGTGAGCAATTCCATCTGCACGCGCTCGGCGGGCGCCGCGGCCAGGCCGAGGGATAGCTTCTCGTCGAGAATCAGCGCGAACGCGGCGCCGACGTGTTCGCACAACGTTTCGCAGGCAGTGCACCGCCAGTGCAGCCGCGCTTTCGCATCGGCCATCGCGGTGATCGTCACGACGGTCTTCGGCGCGAGCTTGAGCCGAAACAGATCGCCGCGAAGGTAGACCTGGTCGTCCCAATCCTCGACGTTCCACTTGCCGCCCTGCTGCAGCAGCCGCGTACCCTGGTTGCCGAGCATTTGCACGGCCTGGGCGTAAGTCAGCCGCGACAAACGATCCTTGAGCGTCAACACGCCGCTGGGCTTCGACTTGTTCGGCTTCCTACCCGACTGCGAACCGCGCGCAACGACCTTCGTGACCATCGCGAAGACCTCCTTGAACGGCAAGAATCCCTGGGACGGAGCGAGAATGTGGCCGAATATACGGTCGCGAGTGGATCGCCGCAAGCAACCTCCGGTCAGGCAACGGCAGTGGCCTCACGAGTCGTTATTCTTGGGGTCAAACCAAAAAAGACACTTGCAGCCTTGGTCGGTCGTCAATACCATTGGGGAGGTGAACGTGTGCGCACTCGGGACGCCCGATTGGAACGGACTTCTCTCAAAGCATGATATCGCGATTTGCCCGCAAGGGCGTGAAATACAAAGAGGGAAGCAGTATTCCCCCGTCAAATATGACGAAGGAGGACGTTGAAAAATATGCGAGAAAGGTGGCGGGGATTACGAAATTCGCGACGGGCGACGATCCGACCGAAGTGGTGGCGCAACTGGGCGGACGCTGCAAAATCTTGGACATGAGCGATTGGGTCGAGGAAACTGGCTCGATTTACGTGCATCGCGAGTACGATTTCGACATAATCCTCCCCAGATACACCAGCCCCCTTCGAGATCGGTTTACGATTTGCCACGAGCTTGGCCATTTCTTTTTGCATTCGAACATGGGCGAAGTTCCGATCGTCGCCTACCGGCAGGGATCAACACGAATCGAATGGGAGGCCAACTGGTTTGCTGCTAGCCTGCTGATGCCGAAGGTTGAGTTCTTAGCTGCGCTCAAGGAGACGGACGACCTGACGCGGATCGCCGCCAAGTTCAAAGTGTCGTGTGAGGCCGCCCGTGTCCGAAAAGAAGCAATTGGATGAGTACCGTTGGAAGCTGAGGCTCTTCGCGAGCGTAGACCTAGTCGGATCAACAAAGTACAAAGTCGACAGAGTCGCCAAGTCTGGACAAGCTCCGGAGTGGGTGCCCACGTTTCGCGAGTTCTTCGAGGCCTTTCCCACCGTTCTTCAATTTGCGTACGACTCGCTTCCTGCCAATTGCCCGGCGTGCGACAGCCGCTTCGAACAGTGGAAGTTCGTTGGCGACGAAATCCTGTTCTGCGTAGAAATCCGCCAGGTCGGCGACGCGATATCTCATCTGTGCGCGCTGAAAACGGCGGCTCGGGAGTTTCCCGATCGCTTCTGGCGAAAAAAGGAAATCCCATTGAAGCTCAAGGCCGCAGCTTGGATTGCTGGGTTTCCCGTAACAAATCAGGAAGTCCACATCCCCTTGCCTCGTTCGGGGATGCTGTTGGATTTCGTTGGCCCGGCAATGGACTTGGGGTTTCGCGTGGCGAGATATGCCGACGAACGCCGCTTGGCAATTTCAGCCGATCTTGCACTGCTGTTGCTCGATGGAGTGGACGCACATCGGCTCGATCGCAGGCACTTCCATATTCACCTGGCCGAACTTACCCCGCTCAAGGGCGCGATCTTCGATGAGCCGTACCCAATCCTCTGGGTGGACATGCGAGACGGTGAGCCGGTTTTGGTCGAGAAGCTTCTTGGTGTCAAACGCGACTTTCGATCCGACGACCTGAAGGATTATTTGGGAGGCTTTCTCGACAACACGCGCGGCCTGCGACGCCCATTCATCGACGGCTGTGGTGATGCCCGATACAATTCGCCCGACCCGGAGCTTGCGGTCGTGCGCGAACGAATGCAGGCTGAAGAAAGTTACTACACGACAGAAAGCGGCGAACCCAAAGCAGAAGGCAAGGCAAAGCCACCGGATGAACCAGCGCTTCCACCATCAGAAAAAAGCTAGGGGCTTTATGCCCTAAGTTAGTGCCATTGCGAGGGGGGCATTGGCGTGCGCTCGACTTAATCCGTAGCATCCAAATCAGGACTCCGCCCCGGCAAGGCTGCCGTCAGCCGATCGCCGCCCGCACCGCCTCGCTGAGCTTCAACATCGCGGCAACGTCCAACTCTTCGGCGCGGGCGGTCTCAGGCAGTCCAACTCGGGCCAGCAGCACGTCGACGCCCGACTTGCCGAGTTGTTCCTTGTATGCGCTCACCAGCACGCCCCGGAGCAGTTTGCGGCGATGCAGGAACATCGCGCGAACGAACTGGTGAAAGAAGGCCAGGTCCGCGATTCGCGCCCGCAGCGCCGGATCGAACGCGAGCTTCACGAACGCGGAATGGACCTTCGGCTTCGGCCAGAACACCTGCGGCGGAAGGACGCGAAGGATCTCCACCCGACATTGGCTCTGCACCCAAATGCTCAGCGCTCCGTAATCCTTCGTGCCGGGCGCCGCCAGCATCCGGTCGGCGACTTCCTTTTGCACGGTGACGGTCATCGACTCCGGCGGGTGCTCCTCGGCGAGCAAATTCGTGACGATCGGCGTGGCGATGTTATACGGCAGATTCGCAACCAGCTTGAACCGGCGATTCGGCCCGGCGTCGAGTTCGCGGCGGACGGCAGCGAGTACGGCGGGATGCAGGGTGTTCTTGTTCGCCAGCGCGTCCTGGAGCAGCATCGTCACGTTCGGATAATCGATCAATTCCTCGCTCGCGAGAGAGTACATGCGGCGGTCGACTTCGACCGTGACCACGGCCGCGGCCCGCGCAGCGAGCAGCGCGGTGAGCGAGCCGGTGCCGGTGCCGATTTCGAGGACGACGTCGTCGCGGGTCAATTCCGCGCTGTCGGCCAGGAGCCGCAGCAGGTTGAGATCGACCAGGAAGTTCTGCCCGTGCCGCGCGTTCGGCTCGATGCCGACTTCCTTGAACCGCCGCGTGAGGTAGGAGATGCTCTGACGTGTTTCGGCGGCTCTCGGCATGAACGCTCCGAGTAGGGGCGGGGTTCATTAAACACAGAGGACACAGAGGTTGTGCACAGAGGAACACAGAGTAACAAGTGATGAGCGAGGAACGATGAGTGATGAGCGATAAACGGAATACTGTGCGACCGGTTTACTCATCACTCATCGATCATCACTTGCATTTCCTCCGTGTTTCTCCGTGCACAACCTCCGTGCCCTCTGTGTTCAAGCAATCGACGCAACTCTGCGCGGGCCTACTGTGGAAACTTGTACTTCGGATTTTTCGTGTCGAAGTCTTCGTCCGTAAGCCCGACGTTCAGCTTCAACCGCGTGTAGGTGTACGACTCGATGAGCGGCGGGGTTTCGCCGGGCTTCTCCGGCCAATCGTAGGCGACGTAGCGGATCGGCACGTTCAGCTTCTTGTCGATGAACACTTCGGCACGGTGGAACGTGAACGGCTCGCGCTTCTCGGGGTGCACGAACACCCACGCCTCGCATTCGCGGTCGTCGACTTTGGCGTTGGGATAAAACTTCGCGTCCGCGTCGCCGTGGCGCATGTCGCGCTCGCCGACTTGGATCAGGTCGCGCGTCAGATTGACGATGCCGATCTTGGTGATCGGATAGCGGTTACCGACCATCGCCAGCGGGCTGTTCGGGGCCAGCGAGGTCGTGCCCACCAGCGGCGTCTGCGACAACAGTCCGACGAGGCCCTTGCGATTGGGCGACTCGTGGGCGAGCAGGTTGCCGTTGTTCTCGCCTTCGATGTAAATCACCTCGCGGTCGCGCATGTGCTGCGGCGCAAGAAACCGCAAGTAGACGCTGAACGGCTCGTGCCGAATCTTGGCGTGCATGAACTCCATGTCGTACAGCTTGCTGTCGAGGCGAATCTGCTTGACCAGGACGGCCGAATAGTCCTTGATCGACTCCATGTCGGCCAGGGCAGCTCTTGCCCGTTTCACGGCCGGGGCGAATTTGTGGTTCGGCAGCGGGTTGCCTTCGGTTTCCAGGAGATGGGCCGGGGCTACCCGATCGTCGCGCTCTGAGGTTCTGACCGCCGGCTTGTTCGCTTCGACGGCCGCGGCCGCACTGCGCTCGCGCTCGGCGATGCGTTTTTCGAGCGCGGCGAGTTCGTCCGCAAGCTTCCGCAGTCGGGCCTGCGTTTCCAGCGAAGCGCCCGACGATTGCCCGGCGACTTCGGCCATTTCTCCGCGGAGCCTCGCAACCGTTTCCCGCCACGCGGCCAACTCCTCGGCATCGACGGACTTGGCTGTTCCAGCGTCGCCGGGCGTTTGGTCGGCCACGGCGTCGGCCCGGGGAGCGCAACCCAAGGTTACGAGCGCGATCGCCAGCGCGACTCCGGCGCGTCGCTGCGATAGTCTGCCGTCGGACGATAACATCTCGATCCTCGCGGGCAAGAAATTCCCCCCGAACCTCATCATCCGATGCCTGTGTCCGAGCGTCAAGGAGAACCGCGCGGCGTCGCGCTGTGCGGCCGATCGTAGAAGCGCCGCCGCGATTGCGTTAGAATGACATGGAGCGGCGGCATTTCAGCGTGTTTTCGCTAGACGCGCGGCGATCCGAATTATAGCATCGTCAACTTTTGCTTTTGGGGTTGGGTGCCACTGCTGGCTTGTCCAGCAGTGCGATTCGCGACGCGACCTCAATCGGCAATTCTCACTGCTGGACAAGCCAGCAGTGGCACCCCGCTTCCCAACATGACCTACGTCCGTCCCGAAATCGCCGCCATGTCGGGCTACGTGCCCGGCGAACAACCGCAGGCCGGCAAGTTCATCAAGCTGAACACGAACGAGAATCCGTATCCGTGCTCTCCGGCGGTTCCGCGGGCGATCGAGGCGGCCGTCGCCCAAGGCTTGGCGCGCTATCCCGACCCGTTGGCAAATGCCTTTCGCCGCCGGGCGGCCGAAGTGCTTGGCGTCGAGCCGGATTGGATTCTCTGCGGCAACGGCAGCGACGATATTTTGACGATCGTCACGCGGGCGTTCGTCGGAGCGGGCGACTGGCTGCGGCTGCCGTATCCGAGCTACATCCTCTACAAGACGCTCGCCCAGATTCAGGGCGCCAACGCCGAAGAAGTCCGCTTCGACGCGAATTGGTCGCTGGGCGACGACTTCGCCGGGCCGCGCGCGCGGTTGCGGCTGGCGTTCTTGCCGAATCCCAACAGCCCGTCGGGCACGGTTCTGCCGCCGAGCCGCGTGCTGGAACTCGCCGAGCGATTGCCGTGTCCGCTGTTGGTCGACGAGGCGTATGCCGACTTCGCCGACGCGAACTGCATCGACCTCGTCAAGCAGAGCGACAAGGTGATGGTTTCGCGGACGCTGAGCAAGTCGTATGCACTCGCTGGATTGCGGTTCGGGTTCATCGTCGCGCGGCCGCAGATCGTCCGCGAACTCGAAAAGGTCAAAGACTCGTACAACTGCGACAGCATTTCGATCGCGGCGGCGACCGCGGCCATCGACGACCAGGCGTGGCTCGCCGACAATCGCCGCAAGATTCTCGCCACGCGCGACCGGCTCACCGCCGCGATGCGCGGGCTAGGGTTTAACGCGGTTGAATCGCAGGCGAACTTCGTCTGGAACACCCATCCCTCACAACCGGTAAAACCGCTCTACGAGCATCTCAAAGCCAATCGCATCCTCGTCCGATACATGCAGTATGCGGATTGGGGCGAGGGACTGCGGATTTCCGTCGGCACGGACGAGCAAGTCGACGCTTGCGTGGCCGTGTTGGAGCACGGGCTGGAGGTTGGAGGTTAGAGATTGGAGGTTAGAGATTGGAGGTTAGAGATTGGAGGTTAGAGATTGGAGGTTAGGGCGAGAGATCCCGCTGCATTTCCCAACCTCTAACCTCTAACCTCTAACCCCCAACCTCCAACCTCTCGAAAATGAACATGTCGCGCACGGCCACGATCCAACGCCGAACGAACGAAACCGAGATCGAGCTCGCGCTCGACCTCGATGGATCGGGCAACGCGCAGATTGCGACCGGCGTCGGGTTTTTCGATCACATGCTGACGCTGCTCGCCAAGCATGCGGCGTTCGATCTGACGGTGTGTGCAAAAGGCGATCTGCACGTCGACCAGCACCACACGGTGGAAGACGTCGGAATCTGCTTCGGCCAGGCGCTGCGACAGGCCCTCGGCGACAAGTCCGGCATTCGCCGCTACGGGCATTTCACGCTGCCGATGGACGAAACGCTGGTGACGAGCGCCGTCGATCTCGGCGGGCGGTTTTCGTTCGTGTTCGAAGCGGCGTTTCCGTCGGCCAAGATCGGCGACTTCGACAGCGAGCTCGTCGAAGACTTCTGGCAAGCTGCGGCGGCGAATGCGCTCGCCAACCTGCACGTCGTGCTGCATCACGGACGCAACAGCCACCACATCAGCGAAGGCATCTTCAAAGCGACCGCGCGGGCATTGAGGATGGCCGTCGAAGCCGATCCGCGGATGACCGGCGTGCCGAGCACGAAGGGGACGCTTGGCGGGTAGGTGGAGATTGGAGGTTAGAGATTAGAGGTTAGAGGTTAGAGGTTAGAGGTTAGTGATTCGAGGTTAGTAAACAACGGAGCGGCTTTCTCCAACCCCAACCTCCAATCTCCAATCTCCAACCCCAACCTCCAACCTCCAACCTCTCCGTATTCAACTCAGCGCCGACAGGGCCACGCTCGGCGGATGCGGCGCGAAGAACGCTTTCAAGAACTCGGGCTGCGCGGCGAAGTTCAGATGAATGCGGCTGCCGACCGTTTGGGCCGTGCCGACCAAGTCGAGCTCGTGGCCTTCTTCGGCGGCGTAGCGCGTCAGGTGGCCGGTCGGGAGCACTTCCCAGCGCCGGTTCAAATACCCGCGAAGCTGCGACCAGCCTTCGCCGAGCCAGTTGCCTTGCGACAGCGTGACTTCCACCGGCCCGGGCGGAGGAACATCGGCGCGAAGCCGCGCAATGGCGGGCAAAAGGCCCATCATCGCGACGTCGCGCCCGTCGGGAAGTTCGATGGATTCGCACAAGTAGGCTAGCCCGCCGCCTTCGGCATACACGCGGCCGCCGGAGATCATGTGCTCGCACAGCGAGGTTCTCATGCTGTGGTTCGCCCCCAGCCGGCCGTCCGCGTTTTCGGGATGGCCACAGCCCAGGTAGACGACATCGGTTCCGTCGGGAATGCTCTCGTCGTGCAGCGGAGAGAACGTGCTTACGTTCGCCCCTTGGAGCTCCAACAGGTCGAGCGAGTCCGGAAAATAGCAATTGAAGATTTCGTCGTACGCCACGGCGATGGACACTTCCGCGAGCCGCTGGCCGGTCGAAAGCCGGTTCGCCGTCACTGGCGGAAACGGCCGATGCGTCGCCAGAGACAACAGCTTTTCGAGCCGCAATCCGCGAGCGAGCGAATCGCCGAGCGAGCGCGTGAGCCTGCGCGGAGGGACCTCGCCGCTGGCGAGCCGGCGGATCGCCGCGCGGCACTCGTCCAAGCGTTCCAAACCGCCGACGACGGGGATTCCCCACAGCGATTCGAGCCGCGTCTGCAAGCGGGCGAATTCTTCGCTGCCCCCCACACGGTCGAGCAGCAGGGCATCCGCCTGCGGCCGCTCGGGCAAACGGCAAGCGTCGAGACACGCCACGTCGAGCACGACCACCCGCGGCAAGTCGAGCCAATCGCACAATTGGTCCAAGCTTCCGCCGCCGCCGTCTAGCGCATCGCGGGCGGCGTCGAATTGCCCCTCCACGATCGCCAAATCGCAGGCGCGCGAACCATGGACGAAGATTTCGCGACATACTTCCGGGCACATCAACCAACTGTCGAGGTGCCGGGCACTCGTGGCGTGCGGCGTGCCGCCGTGCCGCGCGACGAGACAACTTCGCGAGAGGTAATTCTGAATGTGATATCCGCGTCGCTCGCACACTTCGCCGAGCGCCCACAACATGGGCAGGGCATCGGCATAGGGCTGGACGGCGCCAACGGCAAAGCGAGGCAGCGCAGGCATAGATCGACGGCCGGAGAGAGTAAACGGCGGCGCAGGCAAGGTCCAGAGAGACACGCCGCGGTGGGGCTAATTTCGAAGGTGCAGTCAACTATCCGAATTGTTAGCCCGCCGGTTTTGGCGGTCAAGCAAATTTCTGGTCCGACTGCCAAGGTTCTGTGATTTGGAGCGAATACGGTTTTTCGGGCAATCGCCGCGGGCGGTGAGAGTTTGAGCGGAGCGTGAGCAGTGGGCAGCGCGGGCGTTTTGCTGAACGGAATACTGTACGGAAACTCTGACAACACTTCGTGATGGCCGCGCCTGTGAAGATAAGCGGCTAGGCCAGCGTCCGCTCCAAAAACTGCCGCGTCCGCTCGTGCCGCGGGGCATCGAGGACCTGGCTCGGCGGGCCTTCTTCGAGAATCCGGCCGCCGCACAGAACCACCACCCGATCCGCCGCCCGCCGGGCGAACCCGATCTCGTGCGTGACCAGAATCAGCGTCATGCCGTCGCGCCGCAGGTCGTCCAGGACCTCTAGCACCTCGTGCTTGAGTTCCGGGTCCAGAGCGCTCGTAATCTCGTCGCACAACAGGCACGTCGGCTCCATGGCCAGCGTCCGGGCGATCGCCACGCGCTGCTTCTGCCCGCCGGAAAGCTGGCTTGGGTAGGCGTTTTCGCGATCCGCCAGCCCGACCCGTTCCAAAAGCCGCCGGGCCGTCTCGACCGCCGCCGCGCGCGGCTTGCCGGCGACGTGCATCGGCGCCTCGACGATGTTTTCGAGCGCGGTCAGGTGCGGGAAGAGTTGGAAGTCTTGAAACACCATCCCGACGAGCCGGCGAATCTGCCGGACCGCTTCCGTCTGGTTGCCGTTGCCGCGGCTCTCGAGTACGTGCGGCCCGACGCAAATCGCGCCGGCGTCGAAATCGCACAGTGCGTTCACGGTCCGCAGCAACGTCGACTTGCCGCCGCCACTGGGACCGAGCAGGGCGACCGTTTCGCCGGCGCGAATCGAGAGCGTCACGCCGTCGAGCACCACTCGCTCGCCGAACGCCTTGCGGACGTTGTCGAAGGCAATGAAGGAATCGGTTTCGCTCATCGGCCCGCCCCCCAGCGCTTTTCGAGATACCGCGACAAGTAACCCAGCGGCACCGACATCGCCAGATAAAGCGCCGCCGTCAACAGGCCGAGCTCGACGTACTTGAGGCTCGACCGGGCGAGAATCTGATACTCCTTCGTCAACTCGCGCACCGCGATCACGCTCACCAGGCTCGTGTCCTTGAACATGGCGACGAAGTCGTTTGTCATCGGCCCGAGCGCGGTGCGAAAGGCTTGAGGAAAAACCACGCGGCGAAACGTGAGCGGCTCGGACATGCCGAGGGCCCGCCCGGCTTCCCATTGCCCGCGCGGGACCGATTCGATCGCGCTGCGATAAATCTCCGCTTCATAGGCGGCGTAGTTGAGGCCGAAGCCGAGAATCGCCGCCGTGATCGCGCCGATGTCGACGCCGAGTTCCGGCAAACCGAAATACAGAAACGTGAGCAAGAGCAACAGCGGAATGCCGCGGAAGAATTCGACGTATGCCAGCGCCGCGCACCGCAGCGGCGCGAACCCGTAGAGCCGCAGCACGCAAATCACCAGCCCCAGGGTCATCGCCAGCGCCATGCTCGCGACCGAGAGAAACACGGTCATTCCGGCCGCGCGAACGAGCAGCGGCGCGTAGCGATCGAACGTCCAGGCTTTCGCGGATTCGCTCGCGATGTCGCCGGCCGTGCGGTCGTCGCCCGTGGCTTGGGCGTCGAGCGGTTTTCCCTCGGCGTCGAAGCCCAGGCCCGCGAGTTCGGCCGGATTGGGCCGCGAGGCAAGCGCCGCCTGATCCTCGTTCCAGAGCTTCCATTTGCGGAAGATGCGCTGCAATTCGCCGGAGGTCATCGTGTCGCCGAGCGCGGCGTCGAGCGCCGCGGCAAGGTCCGCGTCTTCGTGCCGCATTCCCAAGCCGTAGTAGCCTTGTCCGATTCGCTCTCCGACGAACTTGAGCCGTGGGTTCGCGCCCGCGTAATACACGGCGATCGGCCGGTCGAGCAGCACCGCGTCGATGCGGCCGAGTTCCAAGTCGCGGTACGGCTCGGTCTGGCCCTCGAACGATTGGATGCGGGTGATGCCGTATTCTTGCAGAATGCGCTCGGCGGCCGACTGCGACAGCGTGCCCACCGCGAGTGGACGGCAGTCGACCAGCGCGCTGATGCGCGTTTCGTCCGCCCGCACGACGAGCTGTTGCGAATAAACGTAATACGGCCGCGAGAACCGCATCTTCTCGCGGTTTTCGGCGGTCATCTCCATCCCGCTGGCAATGACGTCGAAATCGCCCTTGGCCAGGCCCTGCGGCAGCGAGACCCATTCGTACTTGGCGAATTCGGCGCGAATCGGCGTCCCGAGACGTTTGGAGAGACTGCGGGCGACGGCGTCCATCACGTCGACTTCGAAGCCGACGACCTTGTTGGGATCGTTCGCGTCGCGGAACTGGTAGGGCGCGCCCCCTTCGTCATCGCCGCCCCAGTGGATCGCGCCGTCGGCGAGGCGGGCCCGGACGCGATCGGCCAGAGCTGGGTCGAGCTCTTGCGCGGAAAGCGGCGAGAATGCCGCGAACATCGCCGCGGCCGCCAGAAACAGAAGCGAGAGCCTGGTGGGTGTGCGTCGTGTCAACTCGACATGCCGCCTCCTACGGACGGTGGATGGAGGTTAAAGCGATTTATGTTCCCGGCGATGCAAAGATGCGATTCTCGCGGTTTGGGTTCGCGGATACAAGTGCCGGTCGAGGCGGCGCCCGCTGCCTCGGCGATTGGGCAATACCCTCGTGAAACGGCCATCGCGGCAAATTATAATCGGCGTTTCGGTTCGGCCATCGGACCGGCTCCCGCTTCTCGAATTCTCGCAGGACACGCTCGACATGCTCTCGACGATTGGCCGCGGTCTACTGGTTGCATCGCTGTTCGCCGCATCGGCTGTGTTTGTTCGCGCCGCCGAGCCTGATGCGACGGCGACAACCTTGGAGAACATCGCTGCCATCGAGTCGGCTCTTGCCCGCGCCAGCGAAAACCGCGAGCAGATCCAAAAGGCACTCGACTCCGCTCCCGGTGAACAACAACCGGGAATGCGGTTCCTGGTCGAGCACATGCCGGGGCGCGACTTGAAGGAGCTCTCCGCCGAGTTTCTGCTGGAAAACGTAAAGCTGGCGCATGCCGCCCGCGACGCCGCGCCATGGAAGGACAAACTGCCAGAGGACGTGTTCTTCAACGACGTGTTGCCGTATGCGAACATCAACGAGCGCCGCGACAACTGGCGGAAAGATTTTTACGAGCGGTTCGCGCCGCTGGTGAAAGACGCCAAGACGCCGGGCGAGGCGGCAGCGCTGCTCAACCAAAAAATCTTTCCGCTGCTCAAGGTCCGCTATTCGACCCAGCGCCGCCGAGCCGATCAGGCGCCGTACGAGTCGATCGAATCGGGCCTGGCGTCGTGCACCGGCCTGTCCGTGCTGCTCATCGACGCTTGCCGCGCCGTCGGGGTTCCGGCGAGGTTCGTGGGCACGCCGCTGTGGTCCGACAAGAGCGGCAATCACTCGTGGGTAGAAGTCTGGGACGACGGCTGGCATTTCACCGGCGCGGCGGAACCGGACGGCACGAAGCTCGACAGCGCGTGGTTCATCGGCCGCGCGTCGACGGCCGATCGCGAGCATCCGCTGCATGCGATTTATGCGGTCAGCTATCGCCGGACGCCGCAGAAGTTTCCGCTCGTGTGGGATCGCGATATCGACTACGTCCACGCCGTGAACGTCACCGACCGGTATCTCAACCGCGCTGCGAAGGCGCCGGAAGGCTCGCAGCGCGTCATGTTTCGCCTGCTCGACCGCCGCGGCGGCGAGCGGCAGCGTGCCAAACTCAAGCTTTTCGACGCCGAAGGCAAGCTCGTTTTCGAGGGCACGACGAACGACGAGCGGTTCGACGCCAACGACCACGCGACGGCGATTCTCAAGACCGGCGAAAAGTACGCGGCCGAGATCGAGGTCGGGTCGGCAAGCTGGAAGGAAGGATTTCGCGCGGGCGACGTCAAGAACGGCCCGATTACCTGGATCGTCGCCGAGCGGCCGGCGAAGCCGGAAGAACCGCCGGGAGTCGCCACGGAAACGATCGCCGCGCTCCAAAAGTACCTGGCGACGCCCGCGGCCGAGCGTCCGAAACTCGACGAGCAGCCGTTCTACAAAAAGCCGCTAACGTGTGAAGAGGCGGCGGTGGCGGCCGACCTGCTGTGTAAGGACCGCGCCGCTCGCATCCGCGCCGATCGGGCCGCCGAGATGAAAGCCCGCGAGCTTGCGCACGGCGGCAAGAAAATGCCGTTCTTCTACAAGGCTTTCGGCGACAAACCCGCGAAGGGACGCAGCCTGTTCATTTCGATGCACGGCGGCGGCGGGGCGCCCAAGCGCGTGAACGATTCGCAGTGGGAAAACCAGAAGCGGCTCTACGAACCGAAGGAAGGCGTGTACTGCGCGCCGCGAGCGCCGACCGACACGTGGAACCTCTGGCACGAAGGGCACATCGACCCGCTGTTCGATCGGCTCATCGAGAACTTCGTCGCGTTCGAGGACGTCGATCCCGACCGCGTGTACATCATGGGCTACTCGGCCGGCGGCGATGGCGTGTTTCAACTCGCGCCGCGGATGGCCGACCGGTTCGCCGCGGCCGCGATGATGGCGGGCCATCCCAACGAAACGTCGCCGCTGGGGCTGCGGAATCTGCCGTTCGCGATTCACGTCGGCGCGCTCGATGCCGCCTACAACCGCAACAAGGTCGCCGCGGAGTGGGGCAACAAGCTCGACGAACTGCACAAGGCCGATCCCGAGGGCTATCCGCACCTGGTCAAACTGCACGAAGGTAAGGGGCACTGGATGGATCGCCAAGACGCGGAAGCGCTGGCGTGGATGGCCGACTTCCGCCGCAACCTGCTGCCCAAGAAAATCGTCTGGAAGCAAGACGACGTGGTCGGCTCGCGGTTCTATTGGCTTGCCGTCGATCCGAGTAAAGTTCCCTCGCGGGCTGAAGTCGTCGCCACGCTCGACGGCCAGACGATCGACATCGCCAAGTGCGACGTGCCCGCGCTGACGATTCGATTGTGCGACCCGATGTGCATGCTCGACGAGCCGATCGCGATCAAGTCGCAGGGCGAAACGCTATTCAGCGGCCGCGTGGAGCGGACAGTTGCGACGATCGCCAAGACGCTCGCCGAACGAGGCGATCCCAAAGCCGTATTCTCGGCGGAAGTGGAAGTCCAGATGCCGCAGCGGAAGTGAGCGCGCTGGCGACGCAGGAGGGACAAATGAACCGCCGAGACGCAGAGACGCGGAGAAAACGTCGCCAGAAACGGGTTTCATAACCACCTTCGCCGCTCTGCGTTTCGGGTCCTACACGCTATGGCTGGCGCGTGAGGATGAAGATCAGCACGCCGACGAGGGCGAACGCGACGACGCCGAGCACGCAGATGGCCGCGATCGTCGACGACTTGGACCGCCGCGAGCGGATGTAGCGGGCTGCGGGGGCGTTGGCCGCTTCGGGAGACGCATTCGCCGCGGCCGCCGGCGCCGCCATGCCCGGAGCGGCCGCAAACGCAGGCGGAGTGCGCGTCGCTAGTTGCGGCAGCACCTCGCCGGCCAACCGCCAATCGGTCCAGCCGTCGCGCCACACGAGCGAATCGGCCGTCACGCGGCGCTGGACGATCCATTGCCGGAAAATCTCGCCTGGGGCCGGACCGTATTGCCCGCCGGTGCGCGGGCGAACGTACCAGACCGCCTGCGGCGCTTCCGCGATCGGGTCGCTAATCACCGCCGCAGGCATCGCGACGGCTGCCGGTGAAATCGGCGCAGAAACCACTGCTGCTGCGGCCGCCAGATTCGCGTTGAACGTAGGAGATACGGCGGTGCGCGGCGCATGCGCGGAAACCGGCGCGGCCGTCGCCACGGTTACAACCGGGGCAGTCGCCGCCGCCGTGACCGGACTCGCCGCAGGTCGTTTCGTCGCCGGCGCGCCGTTCGCAGCGCCGTTCTGTCCGTTCGCCGCGGCCGAACTCGTCGCCGCTTCGGTCGCGGCCGGCGCGGAGGCCGGCATGGCCGCAAGCGTCGGCGTTACCTGCGACTCGAACGGCACGACGACCTTCGCGCCGCAATCGGGACAGCGTGCCCGCTTGCCGGCCAGAAAGGCCTTGACGTTGATCTTATGCCCGTTGGGGCACTGAAACCGAATGCCCATCTCGCTTGCCTCGCGCGCGAGAAATGCCTCTGTTCCGAAATGTCGCGGCGAGCGGCCCGCGTCGCGCAAGTCGCCAGACCTCTATTATAGTTGGGCCATATAGCCGGAAAAGTCACGCTCCGGCACGAGCGTCGATCGTAAGCACGGGGGATGTGACGATTGTAGCGGCCAACCCGAATCGTTACGGGACGCGCAACCTCGTGCGCGCCCGTCGGTCGGCCCAAACCGCGGCGGCGTGATTTTTCCTTGCTCCGCGGGTTTTCCAAGGTTATACCTTGAAGGTAGCGGCGGCGGCGTTGGAAACCGGGACGGAATCTGGAGTGCCACTGCTGGCTCGTCCAGCAGTGCGACTGGCGAGGCAACGTCAAACGGCAACTCTCACTGCTGGACAAGCCAGCAGTGGCGCCCGACCCCGGTATGATGAGTTGCCGCTGCGCCGGGCATCGCCGCTCCCTTCCGCGCCGTCTCGACATGCTTCTCGCCGGCCATTACGATTGGCCGTCGCTGCTATTCACCTTTGGGGAACGACTCGCATGGAAGACCGCGCACCTGACGGCCCGCTCGAAATCGCGCTTGTCGGCGATTTGACCGACAACGAGGGCGATCTGACCGAGAAGTTGCTCGGCGTTCCGCCCGGCGGGCGCTGCACGCTCTACATCGACTCGCCCGGCGGCAGCCCGTACTGCGCCATCTCCTTGCTCACGCTCATCAAGCTCCGCAACCTGCGGGCGACCGGCGTGGTGACGGGCGAGTGCTCGTCCGCCGCGCTTTGGCCGTTCGCCGCCTGCGTCAAGCGGTACGTCACGCCGTACAGCGTGCTCTTGTTCCATCCGATGAAGTGGCAGAGCGAAGAGCACGTCGGCCTGTCCGAAGCGGCCGAATGGGCCAGGCACTTCGGCCAGCTCGAACGCGACATGGACGTGCTCCTGGCCGAAATGTTCGGCATGGCCCAGGACGATATCAACAAGTGGATTCACCCGGGCCGTTACGTCGGCGGCCGCGAACTTGCCGCGGCGGGTTTGGCCGAGCTCATCGACCTCAAGTCGCTGCCGTTCGTCGAAACCAACGGTGCCGCCACGCGCAAACGGATTCGTGCACGCGCGTAGGCGGTGTGGTATCTTGATATCCGTCTCGACAGGGATCGGTCCCGGCGTTACGGGAGAGCGGATCATGAGCGGTCGGTTATTGAGCGCGCCCCTAAGTCGGCGCGAAATGCTCGTGCGCAGCGGCATGGGCTTCGGCGCCTTGGGTTTGGCGGCCTTGTTCGCCGAGTCGGGAGAGCTTGCTTCGGCCGCCAACGCGCCGCTGAGTCCACGCGCCCCGCACTTTCCCGGCAAGGCCAAGCGGGTCATTCATTTCTTCGCAAATGGCGGGCCTTCGCACGTCGACACGTTCGACCCCAAGCCGGCCCTGGCCAAATACGCCGGGCAACCGCTGCCCGAGACGCTCCGCACCGAGCGCAAGACGGGCGCGGCGTTTCCCTCGCCGTTCAAGTTCCAGCCCTACGGCAAGTGCGGCATCGAGGTCAGCGACATCTTCGCGCGAACCGCGGCTCACATCGACGACATCGCGGTCATCCGCTCGATGTACGCCCAGGTGCCCAATCACGAGCCGTCGCTGATGCTGATGAATTGCGGCGACTCCGTCCAAGCTCGGCCGAGCGTCGGCGCGTGGGTGCTTTACGGTCTCGGCACGGAGAACCAGAACCTGCCGGGGTTCATCGCGATGTGCCCCGGCGGATTGCCGATCAAGGACACGGAGAACTGGCAGGCGGGCTTTTTGCCCGGCGCGTTCCAGGGAACGTACATCGACTCGCAGCATCAGGAACTCGCCAAGCTGATCGCCAACATCGCCCACCCGCACGCCACGACGGCCACGCAGCGGCGACAACTCGATCTGCTCGCCGAACTCAACGCCGAGCATCGCGCCGGCCGACTCGACGCGCGGCTCGACGCCCGCATTCAGACGTTCGAGCTGGCCTTTCGCATGCAGACCGAAGCGGCCGAAGCCTTCGACCTCGCCCGCGAAACGGCCGAGACGCGGGCGCTCTACGGCGACGGCGTACACGGCCGGCAGACGCTCATCGCCCGGCGGCTGCTCGAGCGCGGCGTCCGCTACGTCCAGCTTTGGCACGGCGCGGGCCAACCGTGGGACAACCACGACAACATCGAGGGCAACCATCGCAAGCTCGCGGAACAAATCGACGGGCCGATCGCCGCGTTGCTCACCGACCTCAAGCGCCGCGGGATGTTCGAGGACACGCTCGTCGTCTGGGGCGGCGAGTTCGGCCGCACGCCGAGCGTCGAACTCGGCGGCGACGGCAAGTCGAAGCTCGGCCGCGACCATAACCACTACGGTTTCAGCGTCTGGCTGGCCGGCGGCGGCGTAAAGGGCGGCACCGTGTACGGCGCGACGGACGAGTTCGGCTTCAAGGCCGTCGAAAACCCGGCCAGCGTCCACGACCTGCACGCCACGATGCTGCACGTGTTGGGCTTCGACCACGAAAAGCTCACGTTCCGCTACGCCGGCCGCGATTTCCGCCTCACCGACGTTTCCGGCCACGTGATCCGCGAGATCGTCGCGTAGGGATTCGATCGCGTCGTGGCAATACGGTCGTTTTTGCGCCGCGAGCGGAGTCCCATACTCCGGCCGAGTCTTCTTCGAGAAACCCCACCATCCGGTTGCGTTTGAAAATGCAGACCGCTAACGACGACACGCCCGTAAATCGGCCCAACGCGCGCTTCGCGCACGTATTCGTGGTGTTGCGCGCTGACTCGTATGAGAGAGAAGGTGGAGTAATTGTTACGGAATGCACTGTCACAAAGGTGTTCAGCAAGCAAGAGATGGCTGAGGCTGAAGTTGTCAGAATGAATGCCTTGAACGCGCCCAAAGGGTGTAGTTACTCCTGGCGAATCGGGCGGTTTGTGGAATGAATTCGTCGATGTTACCACTTACGTCGCCGACGATTCTGATGTGTCCGCCGGACTACTTCGGGATCGAATACGAGATCAATCCGTGGATGAGCCGGTCGCGGCCGAGCGATTTGGCGCTGGCGAAACAACAATGGCTCGCGCTCAAAGCGATTCTGGAAGACGTCGGCGTGCGGGTCCAAACGCTCGCGGCCGTCGAAGGCTTGCCCGACCTCGTGTTCACGGCCAACGCGGCGCTCGTCTATCGCGATCTGGCGGTGCTCGCGCGGTTTCGCCATCCGCAGCGGCAAGGCGAGGAACCGCACGACGAAGCCTGGCTTGCGGCGCACGGCTTTCGCGTCGTCCGGCCGCCGGAAGGCGTGTACTTCGAAGGCGCCGGCGATGCCTTGTTCTGCGGCGACACGCTGCTGGCCGGATACCGCATCCGCAGCGACGCCCGCGGACACCAACAGATCGGCGCGATGCTCGGCGTGCGGGTGATTCCGCTGGAACTCGTCGATCCGTATTACTATCACCTCGACACGTGCTTCTGCCCGCTCGCGCCGGGCGCGGCGATCTATTATCCGGGGGCGTTCGACGCCTACGCGCTACGGGCGATGTGGGAAGTCGTGCCCGAGTTGATCGAAGTGGCCGAGGACGAAGCGCGGAGCTTTGCCTGCAACGCGGTGGTCGTCGGCCAGACCGTCGTGACGAACGTCGGTTGCCCGAAGTTGCACGCCGCGCTCAACGCCCGCGGGTTCGCGACGCGGGAAACGCCGCTTTCCGAGTTCGTCAAATCGGGCGGCAGCGCGAAGTGCCTCACGCTGCGGCTCGACGGCGAAGAAGCGGCGAGTTGGAAGGACGCAGGGGCGCGGGGCTAGGGGCGCGGGGCTGGGCGCGAGATCACTCGCGTCTCAAGCCGTTCTCGCGCAGCCGATACGCTTCGTCCCAGCGTTCGTCGAGCAGGTCGATCGCCTCGCCGAGCGGCTTGGCGCGCCAGCGGTCGTCTGCGAGCTTTGCGGCGAGTTGCCAGCGCTGGAGCTTCGCCAGGGCGTCGGCTATCTCGAAGTCGACGTCGCATTGCGTCGCGCCGCGCAAGAACGCTTCCGCTTCCGCGTCGAGTTCTTTGAGCGTCGAGGCGGCGGAATCGCGGATGTCGCGGTTCTCGCTTTGCCCGCGTCGCCACAGCAGGAAATACGCCAACATCGCCTCGCGAAAGTCCTGGTCTTCGGCTTCGTCGAGCACGCGGAACAGCACGCCGAGGTTGTTGTCGAGGTTTTGAAAGTACAAACTGCGCGTCAGATACAGTTGGTGCTTGTCTTTGGTCCGCAAGTAGCCGACGAACGAGCGGACGCCGTAGCCGATCGTGCCGCCGACGACGCCGAGCAGCGCCAGCATTCCGTACAGCCCGGCGAATGCGAGGACAAGCGCGCCTTGCAGCACCTTATAGACCGTGAGCGCCACGCCGGAGACGGCCGGCAGCAGAATCCGCCCCTGATCCAACAGCGACATCCGCACACGCGTGCCGGGCAGGAGCATTTCCAGGTCCATCTTCGGGATGTTCTTGAACATCTTGAGATAGACGTGTTCGCTCTTGGCCTGCTCGCCGATGCGGCGGCTTTCGTGCGGGTGAAACGCGACGACCAGCCGATCGTACGTCGGCACGTCGATCTCGCGCCGGCGGTAGAGACTTCGCAGGTAGCGCCGGGTGCGGCGTGCCGTCGTGTCGCCGCGCACGAACACTTCGAGCCGCTGAAACGCGGCCAGCTCCACGTCGAGCCGCACGCCGATTTCGCTCATCGAAGCGAGGGCTTCGTCGAGTTCGGCCCGCGTCAACCGGCGGTAATTCGCCCGCTCGAAGAGCGCGACGATCTGGGCAAACAGCGCGTGGCACGCCGCGTCGCGCTCGGCCGACGGCGCGCGGGTGGCGCGCGGCGACTCGCCGTCGGGATCGAACTGCCAATAGGCCTGCTTGAGCTTTTCGAGCCGGGCGTGGTACTCGTGGTGAATCAACGCCGAAAGGATCTGCCCGAACGACTCGAACCGCGCCCGATCGGCGTCGGCGATCTTCCCCGCATCGAATAGCCGGGCGAGCAGCTCGCTCTTCGAGAGCGGAATGAATTGCTCTCTGCGCGGGGCGGCGGTGGAAGGCTCGGACGCTTCGCGCGCGGCGCCGGGGGCTGGCTGCGGGTTCTGCATGGCGGGTGTACGCGGCGAATCATGCGGCGATGGCGGGCGAACGCGACCCGCCCATTCTAACCGTGGCCGGCGAATGGCGGGACGGGAGAAGATGGGAAGTTCCGGTGGACCGTCAGGATCGCGATTTCCTCGCTTCGTGCCGCCGCGTAGAATTCCCGCGGTGCATCGGCGGTCGTGCGGCCGGAGCCAGTTGGTTCACCAAACGCGGATTCTGGTCGGCAAAGCGGCGGCCTATGCTCAAACTCATTTTGTATCCCGCCGCTGCCGCCGCGCTAATTGCCGCCATCGCGCTCATCTGGGGTTATCGGGCGGCACAATACGTACCCGCCCGCTACACGGAGCTCCTCGCGGGCGACCGCGCCCTGCAAACCGAAGCCAGCACGGAAATGTTCAACCGCACGCAGCGGCTGCTGAATCAGGCGAAGCGGCCGGGCAAATGGAAGGCCGCGTTCACGGCCGAGCAGATCAACGGCTACTTCGCCGTCGATTTGGAAAAGCAGTTCCGCGACGTGCTGCCCGGCGAAATCCACGACCCCCGCGTCGACATCGGCGACAAGACGATTACGCTGTTCTGCCGCTACGAAGGTTCGCCGGCCGACGCGGTGCTGTCGCTCGAATGCGAGCCGTTTTTGGCCGATCGCGACGCGCTCGGGCTGCGGATCGTTGACGCCCGCGCCGGCTCGCTGCCGCTGCCGACCGGGCGGGTAAAGGCAGTGCTCTCCGAAGCCGCCCGGGCCGCGGAACTGGCGGTCCGCTGGGTCGAGGAAGATGGGCAGGCGGTCGCGTTGATCGCGATGCCGACGACGAAGCAGGGCCGCAGCGTCGACTTGACGCACCTGGAGTTAACCGGCGACGAGGTTCGGCTCGCCGGTGAAATTCGGCGGAATTGAACGGAGCGGAAGGCGCCAAGACTTCCGGCGTTCCGATGTTCCGACGACTGACGCCGAGCATCGGAAGCCTTGCGACTTCCGCTACAAGCACGGGTGTGCACTTTCGGCAAGGGGCCGCTGGGCAATGGCGGCTCGGCCGACTATAATGACAGTTTATTCGGTTCACCCCCATTTCGCGTGGCCTTCCGGGGTGGATCGCGGACCCGTTCCGCCAGCGACGCTTCGCGGCGAAGGGCATCCGCGAACGTCGACCGCCACGCGGCTTAGAAGCCTGTTGAAAAAGGGGACTGACCCTCTCAGGCACGTCGCCGTCTGCGGCGAAAAACTTACTTTCCCGAGGGTCTGTCCCCTTTTTCAACAGGCTGTTAGGCCCTTCTGATCGGAGCGACCATGGCACGTAAGATCGTAAACCGTCGTGAGTTGCGAGAGCAGGCGGATGCCGCCGCCGAACGCGGCGAGGCCAAGCCCAAGAAGGTCGCGGCCAAAGAAAAGGCCCCCCGCAAGAGCCGGGCGAAGAAGAAAACCGGCGAAGTCCGGCTCAAGGCCTTCTGGGGCGTGTTCAACCAGTCGCTCAAGCGCGTCGCACTCTATGAATACAGCGACCGGAAGCAGGCCGAGAAGAAAGCCGCCGAACTCAACGCCAGCGGCAAATCGCCCCACTTCATCAAGCCAGTCAAAGAGGCGATCGAGGTCGTCGAAGAGGCGTAGTGGAGAACAGCACGGGGTGCCACTGCTGGCTTGCCCAGCAGTGCGAACTGCCGCTCGAGGTTGCTCTGCGAGTCTCACCGCTAGACAAGCCAGCAGTGCCGCCCGCGGCGCGAAACAACCGTCGCCGGGCGCGGTATAACGGCAAGGAGGAAATCACGCCACGGAGGCGCTATTCGCGGTTCGTCCGTCCGACCTTCTTCGCCGCCGCGCCGGCACGAATGCGCGGCCAAATCTCCGGGAGTGCCTCACCATGCGGCGCGTCGTCTACCTGCTGGCCGGATCGTTCGTCCTTTCGCTCCTCGTCGCCGGCTGCGGCACGAATTCCGACGCCGACGAGGACCCGGGCGACAAGAAAGCCGCCAAGAAGAGCCAAGAACCGAAGATTGCCCCGCTCGCCGGCAAGCTTGGCACGTTCGACGAAGGGCGGATCGAGGTCCCGCTTCCCAAGGGCTGGAAGGACTCGCTCAACGAGGAAAACTCGACGAAGGACCTCGACAAGAATCTCGCCCGCATGTCCGGCGAAGGCAGCCAGCGGATTCCGGGCATTCTGATCAAAGTCCGCGAATACGGCGACTTCAAAACGCTCGGCCCGCCGGACCTCCGCAAGTTCGTTCGCAAGCGGGCCGCGGAACTGCCCAAAGAGCGAAACTCAAAAGGCAAGTTCGACGTCAAGCAGCGTTCTCTCGGTGGGTTCAACGGCGCCGAGTACGCCTACAAGCTGAAGATCGGCGGCAAATCCTACGAACGCTTGACGCTCGAGACCGTCGTCGACGGCCGACTCTACACGCTCGAACTCACGACGCTCAACCTGCTCCGCGAAGAGTCGCGGCCCCAGCTTTACGCCGTTGCCACGGGACTCAAGTTCCCGAAAATGGTCAACAAACCAACGCGCGGCCGCGGCAGTGCCGCCGAGGACGACGCCGAGGAGGAGACGTCCGACGAAGTTTCCGAAGGCGACAAGAACGGCGACAAGGCGACGACGGATGACGCCGCGGAAAAAGCCGGCGAGTGAGCGATCGTGTTCGGTTCGACTCCGGACGGTCGACCAATTTGCGAATCACGAAGTGCGTTTCGACGTTTCCAGGAGGTTTGCCATGTCGAAGTTGCATGTCCTACTGCTTTTCTCCGTGTGTGGGCTATGTCTCGACGGTCATGCGCAGCAGCCGCCGAATGACGATGGGAGAAGCGGTGAGAAAGATTCCCAAGAACCTGAACGAACGAGCTCGTCGTCCAATGCCGTCCGTTTCGTCGAGATGGAGGGCAAGCTAGGCGCGTTCGACGACGGCCGGATAGAGATACGAATGCCCAAAGGCTGGAAGGAGTCGGCAAACGAAGAGAATCGCGGCAACGACTTGAATAAGAATATCGCCCGCATGTCCGGACCAGGCCTTAAACGCCTTCCGGGCATTCAGTTCAAGGTACGCGAGTATGAAGGATTCGACAGGCTAAGCATCTCCCGCGAGTCGATCTTGGCCGAATTCGTCCGAATGCGAAACAAGGAACTCCCGAAGGAAAGACAAACGAAACGTTCGTTTAAGGTGAGGCCCGTTTCACTTCGTGCCTTTCAAGGCGTCGAGTATGCCTATGCGGTTCGACTAGGTGGTAAATCTTACGAACGCCTCGTGTTGGAAACGTGTGTCGAGGGCCGGCTATACACGTTGGAATTGACAACGCTTAAAGGAACGCGAGAAGAGTTTCGACCGGCGCTCTATTCCGTCGCTGCCGCGCTTGAATTCCCGCTCAAGGCAGACACGCCGTCGTCTTCGGACAAGAGCGACGTACGCGAATCAGGCGAGAAGGAATAGGACGATGCTGTCGCGCTTCCTGACGATAGTCGCACTCTTGGCTGCATCCGATTCGATGCGTGCCGACGACTGGCCCCAGTGGCGCGGCCCCGCCGGCAACAGCGTGAGCGCCGAGAAAGCCCTGCCGCTCGCTTGGAACGATCGGGCCGGCATCGCCTGGAAGGCCGAACTGCCGGGCTGGGGAACGAGCACGCCGATCCTTTCCGCCGGCGCGATGTTCGTCACGTCGCAAGACGCCGATAAGCTGTTGCTGCTTCGCGTCGATCCCAAGAACGGGGCCATCGCGTGGAAGCAAGAAGTCGGCACGGGCGAAACGCCGCGCAACGTTCCAGGCCGCGGGGCGCAGAAGTTTCACGACATCCACAACCTCGCCAGCCCGTCGCCCGTCGCCGACGGCAAGACGGTCGTGTGCCACTTCGGCAACGGCCTGCTCGCCGCGTACGACTACGACGGCAAGCAGCTTTGGTCGCGGAACCTGGCCGACGATTACGGCAAGTACACGATCTGGTGGGGCCACGCCAATAGCCCGGTGATCTACCGGAACTTGGTCATCTCCGTCTGTATGCAGGACTCGCTCGCCGACATTCCCGAGCACGCGGCCGAACCGGCCAAGAGCTACGTCGTCGCCCACGACTTGACGACGGGCCGCGTCCGCTGGCACGTCGAGCGCAAGACGGCCGCCAAGAGCGAAGAATGCGACGCCTACACCACGCCCGCCTTCTACACCGAGGGCGAGAACACGCGGATGGTCGTGATGGGCGCGAACGAGCTCACCGCTTACGACCCCGGCAACGGCCGCGAAATTTGGCGGCTTCCCCGACTCGTCGGCGGCCGCACCGTGACCGGCCCGACCGTCGGCGACGGCAAGGTGTACGCGACGATCGGCATGCGCGGGGCGATGCTGGCGGTAAAAATCGGCGGCGAAGGCGAGCTCGCCCGCACCAGCGTCGCCTGGGAACAGCGCCGCGGCACGAGCGATTCGTGCTGCCCGGTCGTGTGGGAGAACCTGCTGTTCACGGTGACCGACGACGGCATCGCCCGCTGCTTCGACGCGAACGTCGGCGCGATCAAATGGGAGCGGCGGCTCAAGGGCGAGTACAAAGCGTCGCCGCTCGCCGCCGACGGCCGCGTTTACTTCCTCAACACCCGCGGGCTCGTGACCGTCGTCCCGGCGACGCAGCGGTTCGAGAAACTGGCCGAAAATCAGCTCGACGACGAAACGGTCGCCTCGCCCGCCGTAAGCGACGGCAAAATCTACCTTCGCGGCAAGAAGCGGCTCTATGCGATCGAGCGTTAGCGGCCGGGTGGTACTGGTGGCTTGTCCACCAGTGAGAGGCGCGAGAGAACATGAAGTCCAGCGGCGGCGCCCACTGGTGGGCAAGCCACCAGTGCCACCCATTCTGGCCTTCTAAACGTTGACAACGCGCTGCCGGCACATGCGAATTCTGATCGTCACGCCCGCGCCGCGCGGTTCGCGCAAGGGAAACCGCGTCACGGCCGACCGCTATGCCGCCATCCTGCGCTCGCTCGGGCATCGCGTGGCCGTCGGCGAACGCTTCGCGGGCCAAGCGTGCGACCTGCTCATCGCGCTGCACGCCCGCAAGAGCCACGACTCGGTGCGGCGGTTTCGCCACGCCTTTCCCGACGCGCCGCTCGTGGTCGTCCTCACGGGCACGGACCTGTACGCCGACCTGCCCCGCTCGCGCAAGGCGGCCGAGTCGCTTCGCCTGGCAAGCCGCATCGTGCTGCTCCAGGCGGACGGCGTGCGCTTTCTTCCCGAAGGCGAGCGCGGCAAGGCGCGCGTGATCTACCAATCGTGCCCGCAAGCGCCGCGAGCGATGCGGCGGCCGAAGTCGGCCACATTCGACGTGACGGTGCTCGGCCACCTGCGGACCGTGAAAGACCCGTTCCGCACGGCGCTCGCCGCTAGACAGCTTCCGGCGGAATCGCGCGTGCGCATCTTGCAGCTTGGCGCCGCGTTGACCGCGGGTATGGAACGACGCGCTCGGGCGGAAGAGCGCCGCAATCCGCGCTATCGCTGGCTCGGCGACGTACCCCGGGCACAAGCATTACGCCGGCTCGCCGAAAGCCGGCTCACGGTCGTCAGTTCCAAGCTCGAAGGGGGCGCGAACGTCATCGCCGAAGCCATCGCCCTCGGCACGCCCGTCCTCGCCAGCCGCGTTTCCGGCAACGTCGGCATGCTCGACGCCGATTATCCGGGCTTTTTCGAGCTGGGCGATACGGCCGGATTGGCCGCGCTGCTTTGGCGGGCGGAAGCGGACGAGCGGTTCTACGACGGCCTCGTCGCCGCTTGCCGCAAGCTGGCCCCGCGATTTGCCCCCGAGCGCGAACGTGCCGCCTGGCAAACTCTCCTCACCGAACTCACGAACCCGTAGCGGAAGTCGCCGGTCTTCCGATCCGTATTCCACGGGCCGATAGCCGGGGGTTGCCCTCTCGGCTTCGTCGAAGGTCGGCGGAAGCGGCTATGATGTCCCCGTCCAATCCACCCTGGGTAGGATGCCGCCGCGCCGCGCGTTAGAATACAGTTCCGGTCGGCATTCGCACGAACTCGGCAATTCACTCAATATCCAGCCCAGCCTCCCGTCGCTTTCGCGGAACCGAGCGTGGCCGCCAACAACGCCCTACAACACGCTGCCGTAACCGACGTCGGCATGCGGCGGTCGAGCAATCAAGACAACCACGCGGTCGTCATCGCCGGCGACAACGGCGAGTGGCGCGAGCGCGGACACTTGTTTCTCGTCGCCGACGGCATGGGCGCGCACGCGGCCGGCGAACTCGCCAGCAAGATGGCCGCCGACGGAATCCCGCTCAAATACTTCAAAGAGCGGCAATTGCCCCCCGCCGAAGCCCTGCGGGCATCCGTCCGCGAACTCAACGCCCAAATCCACGAACGCGGCGAATCGAACCTCGAATTCAAGGGCATGGGCACGACCTGCTCGGCCTTGGCCCTCCTGCCCGAAGGCGCCGTCGTCGCCCACGTCGGCGACAGCCGCGTGTATCGCCTTCGCAAGGGCAAGCTCGAACAGCTCTCGTTCGACCACAGCCTCGTGTGGGAACTGCAAGCGGCCGGCGACTTTCAAGACGCCGATACGATCCACCTGCCCAAGAACATCATCACCCGCTCGCTTGGCCCGAACCCGAGCGTCGAGGTCGATCTCGAAGGCCCCTTCCCGCTCGAAGTCGGCGACACGTTCCTATTGTGCAGCGACGGGCTCACCGGCGAAGTCAAGGACGACGAGATCGGCGTGATCCTCGAGTGCTTGCCGCCGGAAGAAGCCGCCCGCGTGCTGGTCGATCTGGCGAATCTCCGCGGCGGGCCGGACAACATCACCGTCCTCATCGCCAAAATCAACGGCAGCGAGTACGTCGGCAAGCAAAACGAAGTCGAGGTCCGCGGCGACGGCGCCTCGGGAGGAACGTTTCGGAACTTGTTCTGGATGCTCGCGGCCGCTTCCGCCGCGGCCACGTGCGGCGCGCTCATCGCCCAGGCATCGCTGCCGCTGTTACTCGGCGGCGCGGCCGGAACGGTGCTCTTCGGTTTATTTGCGCTGCTCGCCAAACCCATGCCCGCGTCGCCGTCGCGTCGCACGACCGCTCAGGGCCGCTACGGCAAAGGCCCGCACACGTCGCGGCAATGCACCGCCAACAGCCGGATGGTCGCCGACCTCTCCAAGCTCGCGGTCCAACTCCGCGACGCCGCCAACGAACAGCGGTGGTCGGTCGATTGGAGCCGGTTCGAGGCCGACATCCACGACGCCGAAGCCGCCACCTCCGAAAAGAACTACACGACCGCCGTCAAAGCCTACTGCCGCGCGATCAGTTTTCTAATGAACGAGCTGCGGCACCAGAGCAAGTGAGGCGAAGCGGATGCGATAGCGAGAGCGCAGACAGCCATTCGCCGCAACCAGCTTCCCAATGAACCGCATAGGTGCAAAGACGCAGCGGAAATCTTCTTGAATTGGCTCTGCCCATCACCCCTCTGCGTCTTTGCGGTTCATCGGCGGACGAAGATTACTTCAATCCGCCGCCTCGCCGGTCCGCGGCGCGAAACCGCGCCGCATCGTATTCTCCGTAATCGTCCGCGGCACGACGAACTGCATGAGATAATCCGCGCCCCCCGCCTTGCTGCCGATGCCGGACATCTTGAACCCGCCGAACGGCTGCCGGCATACGAGCGCCCCCGTGATGCCGCGGTTGAGATACAAATTGCCCACCAGCATCTCCCGCCGCGCGCGGTCGAGATTCGCCGGGCTGCGCGAGAAGATTCCGCCCGTTAGCGCATAGTCCGTGTCGTTGGCGATGCGGATCGCCTCGTCGAGGTTCGCGGCCCGAATCACCGCGAGCACCGGACCAAAGATTTCCTCTTGCGCGATGCGGGCCGTCGGCGAAACGTCGGCAAAGATGTGCGGCCCGACGAAGTTCCCTTGCACGGAGAGCGGCCCCGCCTCGGCCGCAAGCGCCAACCGCCCTTCGCCCTTGCCGATCTCGATATAGCGGTGCACGCGGGCGAGCGCCTCTTCGTCGATCACCGGCCCGACCTGCGTCGCCGGCTCTTCCGCCGAACCAAACACCATGCTCCGCGTGGTCTCTACGAGCCGGGCGAGAAACTGATCGTACACCGGCGCAAGCACGATGCACCGCGAGCAGGCTGAGCACTTCTGCCCACTGTAGCCGAACGCGCTTTTCGCCACGGCGACGACCGCTTCGTCCAAATCCGCGTCGGCGTCGACGACGATCGCGTTCTTCCCGCCCATCTCGGCGATGACGCGCTTGACCTGCGCCGCGCCGCGCGCCGAAACCTCGGCCGCACGGGCGTTGATCGCCAGACCGACCTCGCGCGAACCGGTAAACGCGACGAGCGCTACGTCCGGATGCTCGACCAGCGCCGCCCCCGCCACGTGACCTTCGCCGGGCACGTAGTTCAGCACGCCGGCCGGCAAGTCGGTTTCCGCGAAGATCGCCATCAGCTTTGCGGCGACGACCGGGGTCTGCTCGGCCGGCTTCATCACGACCGTGTTGCCGGTCGCCAGCGCCGCCGAGGTCATGCCGGTGAGAATGGCGAGCGGAAAGTTCCACGGCGCGATCACGCCGACCACGCCCCGCGGTAGATACTCGAAGCGGTTCTCCTCGCCCGCCACGTCGACGCCGTGCGCCTGTTCGAGCGCAATCGCCCCGGCGGCGTAGTATTCCAGAAAGTCGATCGCTTCTGCCACGTCGGCGTCCGCTTCGCGCCACGGCTTGCCCGCTTCGAGCACGATCCACGCCGCCAGATCGAATCTCCGCCGGCGCATCGCCGCCGCCGCGTCGCGCAGGAACTTCGCGCGCCCCGCGGCGCCGAGCGCTAGCCACCCGGGCAGCGCCGCCTTCGCCGCCTTTACGGCGACCGCCACGTGCTCGGCCGTCGCCGAACCGGTCGTGCCGATCACCTGGCTCTTGCGCGACGGATTCGTCGACGTGAGCTTGCCGAGCGTCTCGATCGGCCCGACGCCGATCCATAGCGGATAGTGCCGGCCGAGATGCGTGCGAATCTCCGCCAGCGCGTGCTGCATCGCCTCGCGATTCTTGGCGATCGCGAAATCGGTCGGCGGCTCGTTGCGAAACGTCGCCGAACTCGCCGAAGCCGCCGCGGGCGAGACGAACTTCACGGTCGATGCGCTCATCGTGGAATCCTCATCGGTATCGAGTCCCGCCCCGCTCGGCGGCAAGTGCGTCGCGCCGGCCAATGGATCGGCGAGCAGTTCTTCGACCGGAAGTTGTTCGGCAAAGCTCGCCCGCAGGAACGAATCGTTCGACGTGTTTTCGAGCAACCGGCGGACCAAATAGGCCATGCCGGGAATCAGCTCGCCGTAGGGCATGTATACGCGCAGCCGATGCCCCATATCGACGAACGCCTGTTTCTCGGCGTCCGCCATGCCATAGAGCATCTGAATCTCGAACGACCCGGGCGGCAAACCCAAATGCCGGGCCGTCGCAATGCCGTGCGCGAGCGACCGAATGTTGTGGCTCCCCAGCGCCGGCCGCAAATACTCGTGATTTCGCATCACGAACCGCGTTTGCCGCTCGAAATTCGCGTCGCTCCGCCACTTTTGCGTAAACACGGGCACGGGCCAGCCCGACGCCTCGGCCAGCGTCGTTTCGTAGTCCCAATACGCTCCTTTGACGAGCCGCACCCAAACCGGCGTTCCTCGCCGCGCGGCCCACTCGCGCAAACCTGCCAGATCGCGCTCGGCGTCCTTCAAGTAACACTGAATCACGATTCCCACGTCGCGCGTGCGGCAAAACTCCTCTTCCATGAGCACCGACTTGAACACGTGCAGCGTCAGGTCCTTGACGCCGTACGACTCCATGTCGACGTTGACGAACGCCCCGTGCTCGCGAGCCACGCGGAGCAACAGCCGCAACCGCTCGCCCACGCGCCGCGTCGCGCCTTCCGGGTCGATCGGGTCGAAATGGCTATCGAGCGCCGAGAGCTTGATCGACACGTTCGTCCGCGGAATCGGCTCCATGCCGGCGCGATCGACTTGCGGTTCCTCGGGCCAGGAATTCACCGTCGGGGCCACGTCTTCGATCAGGCTTTTGTACGCTTCGAGGTACCGATCCGCTTCCACGTCGTTCGTCACTGCTTCGCCGAGCACGTCGAGCGTGAACGCGCGTCGCAGCCGCCGTTCGCGCTTGGCCGCCTTGAGCACTTCGGCGGCGTCCGTGCCCGCGATGAACCGCCGCGCTTGCGACGACGCATTCCGCCGCGCCGCAAGCGCCACGGCCCGGCCCAACACCGACCCCGGCTTCGCCATCGCCATCCCCAACCGCACCGCCGACGGGAGTGCCGTCCGCACTTCGTCGAAATACTCCTGCAAGTGCTGCACCACGTCCGTACTCGTCGAGAGCATCGGCAGCACGTCGACGAACCGGAACATCTGCACCTTCACCGACTCGTCGCGCATCGCCCAATCCATGATCCGATCGTCCCACCACTGGCGCTCGAGAATGGTGGGCTGGCGGCGCGGCAGGCGGTCGAAAATCTCCCGGCCGACTTCGAGCGTCGTGCCCGCAATCGCCGCAAGGTCGCGATCGGTGAAGTCGTCCATGGCAGCCGTCGGCGAAGGTAAGAAGAGCAACAGACGATTGAAACACCTTGCGCCGCGGCACGCAATCCGCGCGTGACGCATTCTCGCCACCTTGGCCGCTACATGTTCGTCAAATCGTCGCTGCCGCCGGGACCGAGGAGACGATCCAGAGCCGCACAGAGCGCATCGGTATCGTCGAGCGACTCGGCGTAGATGCGGCAAATCCGATGCGCGATCGGCAATTGCCGGTAAAGCGAGTCCGTCGAAAGCGGGCGGGCCCGTTGCGCCGTCGGATCGTACAGGTAGTTCAAGCCTGCCGTCGGACCGCGCGTGTCGGGCCGATGCACGTGCCGGGCGATGTCGATCCGCAGGGGCGCGTCGCGAACCGACGCCGGCAGTTCCTTGCGCAACGCCCGTTCGAGCAGCTCGGCGTCCGCGAATAGGCTGCCCCGCTCCGAGTCGCTCGCGGCAAAAACGAGATTCCGCTGGCAGACCATCTTCCAAGGAATCTCGCGCCGCAAAAACCGCTGCCAGGCGACGCCCAGCGCCCGCTTCCGCTCGTCTGGCGAATCCTTCCACGACGCTACGTCGACGAGCAGCGACCAATCCGTGAATCGCAGGTACGCGTCGAGGTTTTCCAGCGGATTGCCGGGAAACAAGAACTGCTTGCTCTCGCGGAACAGGTCCTTGAGCGACAGGTCGATCGCCCGCACGGTCCGGTGAAAATAAACCGATCGAAACAACTCCGCGCGGACGCCGACGAATCGCACGAGGGCGTCGACGGCCCGCTGGTGGATCGCCAATCCCTCGGCGGTGAAGAAGCTGTAATTGAGCAACCGATCGAGATCGAACGCCCGCCCGCTATACCCGGACATGTACGCGTCGCGAAGGACGAAATCCATGTTGTCGATCGTGTAGATGCCGCTGAACAAACTTTGCAGGAGTTGCAGCCAACGCGGAGGGTTGACGGCTCGTTCGCCGTCCCTTCGTGCCGCGTCATGGGCGTGAGTCGGCCGCTTGATGAGCACCGCGATCTGGACCGGGTCGAGCGTTTCGTGCGGCTCCAGACGGCCGTTCGGGTTCCGCCGAATGCCGCGAATTAGTTCCGCGAGCGGACCGCGAATGATCGCGCTTCCCAGCGACTCGTGGTTCAGCCCGTAGTCGGCCAGGTACTGGTCGTCGAAGAAGTGTCCGAACGGCCCGTGCCCCACGTCGTGCAACAACCCGGCCATTCGCACGAGCGATTCGACATAACCCCGGCTGGGCACGTCGGGGCAAACTTGCTTCAAACTGTCGTACAGCGCCGCCACCGCCCGACTGCCCAAGTGCATCACGCCCAGCACGTGCTGAAACCGCGTATGCTCGGCCGTCGGATAAACCCACCAGGCGGTTTGCAACTGGTGTATCTGTCTGAGCCGCTGGACCCACGGATGGTCGATCACCGTTCGCTCGGCGACCTCGCCCGGCTCGAGTCCCCGGTCGGCCGTGAAGGGGATATACCCGTGGATCGGGTCGTGGCTCAAGCTTTCGCGGTGCAAGTCGCGCATGGCGGCACGTGGGAATCGAGCGCGGGCTGTAAGTGGGCAGTGGACAGTACGCCTCCTTAACTCCTACAGCAATGTCGGCCGACCTTCAATCCGCAGCGTCGCGGCAATTATGGACGGTTGCCGGGACGAACCCGCGGCATTCGGGCGTTTGGCGTGGCGGGATTCAACCGCTTGGTGGCCCTTGACCCGCGCGTAACGTCCCTTATAGTAAGGCATTACGTCACTCATCGTGTCCGCCGCGCACCCTGGGCGAAACACACCTCGCATCCCGCCCTGCCCCACGTCCGTAGCCGCGGCCTATCGCCTTTCGCTCGCGTTCGCAGCGTCAAGCTGTCCCACTCATGCCGCCGGTCGTCATCGACATTCGTAACGTCGACGATTCGCGAGACGTGGTGCACCGTGCCGTCCAAGCCCTGGCCGAAGGGCGGATCGTCGCCTTCCCAACCGAAACGGTCTATGGCGTCGCGGCGTCGGCGCTCGATGTCCGCGGCGTCGAGCGTTTGCTGGCGCTCAAAGGTCGTCCTTCGGGCCAACCGCTGGCTCTGGCGGTAAAAAGTCTCGACGATGCCCGCGATTACGCCCCAGACCTTTCGCCCTTGGCCGAGCGTCTTGCCCGCCGTTGTTGGCCCGGCCCGCTTACCCTCGTCGCTCCGTGCACGAGTCCGCTGAGCCTCGCCGAGCAGCTTCCCCCTTCCGTCCGCGCGGCCATCGTTCCCGGGGGCACGATCGGGTTGCGCGTTCCCGCCCACGGGTTCATCCTCGACGTTTTGCGGATGCTCGCCGGACCGCTCGCCCTGACGAGCGCGAACCGTCGCGGCGAGCCGGACGCGACCACCGCCGAGCAGGTCATCGCCGCGCTCGG
Organism: Planctomycetota bacterium; assembly: GCA_003576845.1. Classification (GTDB taxonomy): domain Bacteria; phylum Planctomycetota; class Planctomycetia; order Pirellulales; family PLA5; genus PLA5. The sequence goes on along the minus strand of QEVJ01000025.1, from coordinate 11,514 downwards.
CGACGACATCCAGATGGTCATCGACGACGGTCCCTGCCGCTACGGCCAGGCGTCGTCGGTCGTCCGCGTCGAAGGGAATCAGCTGCGCGTCCTCCGCGAAGGCGTCGTCTCCGAGAAGAACCTCCGCCGCCTGGCCAGCTTGCTGATCGTCGTCGTATGCACGGGGAACACCTGCCGCAGCCCAATGGCCGAGGTCCTGTTCCGCCATCGAATCGCCGAGAAGGTCGGCTGCCGCGACGAAGAGCTCGAAGAGCACGGCGTCGTGGTGATGTCCGCGGGGATTGCGGCGGTGATGGGTTCTCAGGCGGCGCCGGAAGCGGTCGCCGTGCTCGCTCGTCGCGGACTCGACCTTTCCCGCCACGAAAGCCAGCCGCTCTCCGCCCAACTCGCCCGGCAGGCCGATATCATTTTTGCAATGACTCGCTCGCACCTTTCGGCGATCGAGGCCCAATGGCCCGACGCCGCGACCCGCGCCAAGCTCCTTTCGCCGGACGACTTCGACATCGCCGATCCGATCGGGGCCTCGGCCGACGTGTATGAAAGGTGCGCCCAGCAGCTCGACGCCGCGATTGCCGCTCGCGTCGAAGACCTCTCCTTATAGGTGGCAGGATCTTTCGACGATCGACGCGGCCGGCCCGCTCGTAGTTTCCGCCAATAGGAATCGCACGCGAACCGCGCTAAAATAGACTCTGCCGTAGCGCTCATCGGCGACGGCAAGGCAGCTTTTCGGAGAATTGTCGGCCATGAAAATCGCCATCGGCAGCGACCACCGCGGCTTCACGGTCAAGGGCAAGGTCGTCGATTTGCTCAAACGCCTAGGACATGAGGTCGAAGACGTCGGCACGCACAGCATCGACGCGGTCGATTATCCCGACATCGCCGGCGATGTCGCCCGCCGCGTGAGCAAGCGCGAATGCGACCGCGGCATCCTCATCTGCGGCAGCGGCATCGGCATGGCCATTGCCGCGAACAAGTTTCCCGGCGTGCGCGCGGCGCCTTGCCACGACGACCTGACGGCGGAAATGAGCCGGCGGCACAATGATCTGAACGTCCTGTGCCTTTCGGCCGACATGCTCGGCGAGAAGCTGATCGACCGGATGGTCGAGATTTGGCTTACGACCGAGTTCGAGGCCGGCCGCCACGCCCGCCGCGTGCAAAAGATCGACGAGATCGAAGGCAAAGCCTGCCGCGGCGAATAGCGCGCATTGCACCACGGTCGGTTGTGGCACGGTCTCCCAACCGCGCCATCGCCTACTCCTCGTCCTCCTCCGCCTTTTCCGCATCCGCCGCCGCTTCCGCGTCGATTTCGCGGAGCCGGCTCTGCACGCGGATGAGCTCGTTCTCGATCCGGCGAATATCCCGCCGAATCTGGTCGGGATGCCGCTGCGTGAGCATCGCAGTCGCCGTGGTCGAACCCAAACCGGCGGCAACGATCTGCTCCCGCTTATGGGCGGCTTCCAGTTCGACGTGCAGAATCTTCTGACGCGCCAATAAAGTCCCCGGCGCCGGCGACTTGGGATCGCCCTGCTTCGCCACGAGGATCGCCCGCTCCTGCGTCAAAGTTCGCGAAAGACCTTCCATTATCCTGTTCGTCTCCCAAAGCCTTACGTGCCATCACCCAATTTGCCGCGCCCGGGCGGCGGATTCCGGCCAGGCCAAGCCGCGGGCAGAACGACGGCTGTCCTAGCAGCCCATCCATCCCAAATCCGCCGGCCCCAAGGCCGACTTCCAAACGTCTGTTTTACCACGAAACAAGCCGGTTTTCCATGAACCCCCTCTAATTTCTTATGCGATGTCCAGCTTTCGGAAAGCCCCCGCGCGAGAAATCTGTTTCCCGCCAATTTTTTCGTAACGCCGCGGCCGCTGACCGGTTCAATGTCCCCGTTTGGACACCGCGAGCGGTAATCAGCGAAGTTGGCGCGAGATTTAACGCCCCCGGCAAGAGGACATTCTCCCGCGGGCACATTAGAATAGTAGCTTTGCCGATTTTTCGGATTATTCCTCGCCGCGCCGCGCCGAGCCTCCGACGCACCCCCACTTTGAGAACCTACCCCATGGCGGCCAATTTTTTCCGTCGCAATTCGCCACTGACCCCATCGCTTCCCACTCGTCGCCGCGCCTCCGCCCGCCGCCGCAACCGGGGGCGGCTCGCGCTCGAAACGCTCGAAGCCCGCCTCGCGCTCACCGACGTCTCCGGTGCGATCGCCGCCAACACCGTTTGGACAAAAGCCAATTCGCCCTATAACGTCGTCGGCGACGTCACCGTGCAAGCCGCCGCCACGCTCAAGATCGAACCCGGCGTCGTGATGAATTTCAGCGCCGGCACGGGGATCACCGTTAACGGTCGCCTCGTCGCCGAGGGCACGGCCTTCGATCGCATCGCCTTTCAACGGGCCGCAGGTGCAGCCAGCGACTGGGACGGTCTCTCATTCTCGAACACGCTCGCCGACAGCCGCATCACCTTCGCCGACTTCACCGAAGGCGACGGCCAGGGCGAGTCGATCCACGTCGTCTCGTCCCGCCTGTTCCTCGACAGCCTCACCTGGACCGGCACGACGGGCACGATTCTCGAACTCGAAGAGCCGTCGGTCATCGTTCGCAACTCCAGTTTCCCCGTCTCGACCAGCGGCAGCGAGATCATTCACGGCGAATACATCAACGGAGACGAGTACCTGATCATCGAGGGCAACACGTTCGCCAACAGCGACAACGGCGGCGACGTGATCGACATTCTCGGCGCAGACCGCCCCGGCCCGGTCATGCAGATTCTCAACAACGTGTTTATGGGCGGCGGCGACGACGGCCTCGATCTCGACGGAACGGATGCCCATATCGAGGGCAATCTGTTCATGAACTTTCACTTGAACACCTCGCGCGCCACCACGTCGAACGCGATTGCCACCGGCCTGCCGCAGTCCGGCGAAACGAACCGCACGCAAATCACCGTCGTCCGCAACATCTTCTTCAACAACGACCACCACATCCTGCTCAAAGAAGATGCCTTCGCAACGATCGAGAACAACGTCTTCGTCGACGCCACGCTGGCGGCCATCCAATTCAACGAAATCGGCGGCACCGCCAACAACGGTCCCGCCGTCGGCGCCGCCCTCGACGGCAACATCTTTTCCAGCAACGCCTCGCTGTTCAAGAATCTCACTAAGGAAGCGGGATTTGAAACGCAACTCACAGTAAACCGTTCGCTCCTTCCGAACCAATTGCAAAATTACAGCGACGGCTCCACCGCCCTCGCACACAGCTACGGCACGGACAACATCGACGCCAACCCGATGTTCGTCGACGCCGCCAATCGCAACTATCGCCTCCTTCCCGGTTCGCCGGCCACTGGGACGGGCCCCAACGGGATCGACATGGGCGCCTACGTCAACGCCGGACCGACGATCGGCGGCGTTCCCCTTGGGCCGTCGACGGACCGCGATCAGGTCTTCACCGTCGCCGGTCCCGGCATCACGCACTACCGCTATGCGCTCGACGGCGGCCCGTTCGGCGCGACCACGCCCGTCAGCATGCCGCTTACGCTCTCCGATCTCGACAACGGCGACCACACGATCGAAGTCCTCGGCATGAACGACGCCGGCGAATGGTTCGCAGGCCAGACGCCCGCGTTCGGCGAAAAACACGCGGAAGTCATCGCCCCGTCGCGCATCCGCACGGGCGAAGCGCTGCCGATGATCGTCCGCGTCCGCGACGCGCTCGGCAACGTCAATACGCTCCTCACCACGCCCGCCAACTTTGCCAACGCCGCGCAACTGAGCGACCCGAACTTCCGCGTCAAGAAAGGCGTCGGCTCGCTCGCGCCGCTCGTCACCGCCGCCGCCGATTTCAACCTCGTCTTCGGCGGTTCGCTCGCCACGGGCTCCGCCGGCAAGGCCATCGACGTCCTCGACGCCGCCTATCCCGTGCAAACGCATTCGGGCACGCTCTCCGGCAACACCGTCTGGGACAACACGGCCGAACACCACATCACCGGCAACCTCACGATCCCGGCCGGCAGCTCGCTCACGATCATGCCTGGCACGCGCGTGATGCTCGACAGCGAAGTCAACGTCCAAGTCGGCGGTGCAATTACCAGCAACGGCACCGCCGCCGATCCGGTGATGTTCAACGCCATCGACCCGGCCAACGACTGGGGCGGCATTGAAATCCGCACGGCTTCCGCCACCGGCGACTTCGCCTACACGTTCTTCACCCAGGGAGGCGACGATCCAACCCGCGGATTCGAGCATTCCGACAGCCAGCCGTTGCTCAAGGCCGTCGGAGGAACGATCGACTGCGACAACTGCTTCATCATCAACAACACGGGCAAGGGCCTCGGCGCGACGACCAACGCCCGCATCAACTTCGACTGGAGCGTCATTTCGCACAGCGACACCGGCGGACAGGTCAACAACACGGTCCTCAAGATCACCAATAGCTGGATCAAGGACCTTCCCAACGACGACGGCGTGTTCGCCAACGACGACAACGACGGGCAATACTTCCTCGGTTTTCACAATTCCGGCGAGCCGTCTCTCGTCCAGAATAGCTACATCATCGACACCAAGGACGACTGCCTCGATCACAACGGCGCGCGGCTGAACATCGTTTCGTCGTGGCTCGAAGGCTGCACGCACGAAGGCCTCGCGTCGAGCGCCAGCAATTGGGCCAACGTCGTCGACACCGTCGTCACCGGCACGAATCAAGGCTACGAAGCCGGCTACGGCGGCCCGCAGCTCTCGATTGCCAACAGCGTTGCCGTCCGCGTCGACAACGTTCTCGTCGGCGACCCGTCGTCCGATTCCGCCGTCAACGCCGGCATCCGCTACGGCGACGGCTACAACGGCAGCAACGGCGAATACACGGGCCAGATCACCGCCGTAAACAACGTCGTCCACGACAATCAGGACAACATCCGCAACTACAACGGCCCCCCGCCGCGGCCCGTGCTGCCCGCAGACAGAATCGACATCACCTATTCGATGACGAACGATTCGGACTACGATGCCGGGACCGGCAACCTCACCGGCGTTCCCGTCTTCGGTCCCTTCATGCACTTGATTCGCGGCTCTGCGGGCATCAACGCTGGCAGCAACGGCGAAACCGTCGGCCGCCTCTTCCCGACCGTCTCGGCCACGTTCACCATCGACAGCCCCGACGCCCTGCTCCGCATCGACGAAGTTCAGGCCATTAACAACGGCGGCGCCTCCTCCGACCGCATCGAGCTGGTCAACGCCGGCGGCGCGGTCGCTGTCGACCTCTCCGGCATGTCGATTACCAACGACCCGGCCGATCCCGACAAGTACATCTTCGGCGCGGGCACGATTCTCAATCCCGGAGAGCGGCTCATCCTGTTCGCCGACCAGGCCCTCGGCTCGCCGACCGAAACGCACATCGGCTTCACGCTCGACGAAGCCGGCGACGAAGTGTTGCTCTTCGATTCGGTCGCCAACGGCGGCGGCTTGATCGACTCGATCGCGTTCGGCCGGCAACTCGACAACACGACCATCGCCCGCATCGGCGGCCAGTTCCGCCTCGCCCAGCCGACGCTCGGCGCGGCCAACGTGGCGATCAACACGGCTCAGCCGAGCGGCGTGAAGCTCAACGAATGGCTCGCTGCGCCCGACGCGACGAATCCGGCCGACGTCATCGAGCTCTACAACCCCAGCCCGCTGCCGGTCGACATCGGCGGCCTGCATTTGACGAACGACCCGGCCGGCGACGCGAGCAAGTTCCCAATCCGTCCGCTCTCGTTCGTCTCGGGCAGCGGCTACGCCGTGTTCGTCGCCGACAACAACACGGCCGCCGGATTCGACCACGTCAATTTCGAGCTCGACGCCGGCGGCGGCTCGATCGCCCTCAACGCTGCAGCCGCTTCGACAACCATCGACGCGATTTCCTACGGCCCGCAATCCGCCGGCATTTCCGAAGGCCGCACGCCCGACGGCGGCACGATCGTCGGACCTATCGATCCGCCCACGCCCGGCGCGAGCAATCCCGACCCGACGCTGCCCGACGTCTTCCCGCTCGTCACGCTCACCGACACGTGGCGCTACGACCAATCGGGCTCGAACCTCGGCACGACGTGGAAGGACGTCGCCTTCAACGACGCCGCCTGGCCGCAAGGGCAGTCGGTCCTTGGCGTCGAATCGAGCACGCTGCCGGCTCCGGCGGTGCTCAATACCCAGCTCAACCTCAACGCCGACGGCGTCGCCCCCAACACGACCACGTTCTACTTCCGCAAGCACTTCAACTTCGCCGGCGATCCGGGCGACGTCGTCTTGCGCCTCTCGGGCCTCGTCGACGACGGAGCGGTCTTCTGGCTCAATGGGCAGCAGCTTTATCGCTACAACATGCCCCAATCCGGCCCGATCAACTTCGACACGTTCGCCAGCACGACCGAAGAAGCCGACGCGTTCCTGACGCCGATCATCCTGAGTCCGGCAAATCTCCTCGTCGGCGACAATGTTCTCGCGGTCGAAGTCCACCAGATCGATGCCGGCAGCAGCGACATCGTCCTCGGCCTGATCCTCGACGCAGTCGAAGCCCTCGACTTCACGCCGCCCAGCGCCCCGACGAACCTCAATGCCGTCGCCGTGACCACCAGCCGCGTCGACCTTACGTGGAACGCGGCCAGCGACGCCGAAACGGGCGTCGCCGAGTACCGCATCTACCGCGGCAACGCGCTCGTCGGCACGTCGCCCACCACGAGCTTCAGCGACAATACGGTCTCCGTCGGAAACACCTATCAATACGAAGTCTCCGCAGTCAACTTCGCCGACCTCGAAGGCGCCCGCAGCACGCCGGACAGCGTAACGATCACGAACACCGTGACGGTCATGTTCCAAGACGGCGTCTTCCCGACGCCGGCTTACACCGGCGCTCAAGACGCCTGGCTCCGCGGAAGCAACCCGAACACGAACGAGGGCAGCAACGCCCGCATGGACGCCGACAGCGACTCTGGCGGCCAGGACGAATGGTCCGTCCTTCGTTGGACCCTCACGGACATTCCCGCCGGCGCCGTCGTCGAAAGCGCCACGATTGCCATCGACGTCAGCGATTCCAGCGTCACGCCCTACAACCTCTACGCCTTGCTCAAGGATTGGGTCGAGTCGCAAGTCACCTTCAACAACTATCGCACGGGCCTAGCGTGGCAATCGCCCGGAGCGGCCGGCGCCACGGACCGCGGCGCCCTCGTCGGCGTCCTCGACACGTCGAACACGACCGGCATCAAGACGATCGCGCTCAACGCCGCCGGCATCGCCCTCGTGCAATCGTGGATCGACAACCCGGCGACGAACAACGGCGTGATTATCGCCAACGACGCGGCGACCGATGGCCTTGAAATGCGCACAAGCGAGTATGGCACGCTCGCCAGCCGGCCCAAGCTCACCATCAGCTACTCCACGGGCGATTCGACCCCGCCGCAGGTCACGGCGAACGACGTTAACCTTGACGCCGCTCCGCAGAGCCTCGAATTCACGTTCAGCGAGGAAGTCCTCATCGACCCCGCCGACCTCACGCTCACGAACAATACGACGAGCCAAACGGTCCCGACGGCGAGCATCGCCCTGTCGTACAACTCGGCGACCAACACGGCGACGTTCACGTTCCCCGGCTTCGGCGGCGGCATTCTCCCCAGCGGCGCCTACACCGCGTCGCTTTCCACCATCGGCGTCACCGACCTCGCGTCGAACCCGCTCCAGGCCAACGGCAACCAGACGCTGTCGTTCTCCTGGCTCCGCGGCGACGTGAACGAAAGCGGCGCGATCGACGCGGTCGACATCGACGCGCTCTACGCCGCGTTCGGCCCGTCGAGCAACCCGAGGATCGACCTCGACGGCAACGGGACCGTCAATCAGGCCGACGTGACCGTCCTCGTCGCGTCGATCCTCGGCACGCAATACGGCGATGCCGATCTCGACGGCGACGTCGACCGCGCCGATACGGCCACGCTCGCGGCGAATTACGGCGGCTCGGGTGGTTGGGCCGCCGGCAATTTCGACGGCGCAAACGGCGTCGGTCTCGCCGACCTCGCCGCACTTCAGCGGAATCTTGGCTTCGGCAGTGGCGGTTCGCCCGCGGCGCCCGCCGCGGTAATGGCAAGCGTCACAAGCCGTCGCACGCCGGCCCGTCGCGAAGCCGCGTCGCTGCGAGCCGCCGCCCGCGCCCGTCTCGACTCCGCCAGCGTCGACGCCGCCGTCAACGAAATCCACGACCTGGCGAGCTCGATCGAACTATCCGCAATCCGAGCCCGCCGCGCCACTCGACCCGCCGCCATTTAGCCCCCGGCAATCATTTAGCCCCCGGTGAATACACCGGGGGCAATCCGCCCACCACACCAAACCGCGCCCCGCGCCCCGCTCCCCGCGCCCGCGTCCCGGCCCCCCACGGTATCCCCTTGAAGCTGCTCCGCAAACTCGCCAATTCGCTCGGCTACGACGTTCGCCGCAAGCAACCGCCCACGAGCGACTTGCCCGTTTACGAACAGCTTTACTCCCGCGAATCCATCGCCAATCGCCGCTTCTACAACGTCGGCGCGGGCAGCTTTCGCCATCCGGCCTGGACCAACGTCGACCATCCGTCGGCCTGGTACCAAGACTCCCAAACCGGCGGCCTCGACCTCGCCTGGGACGCGCTCGCGATCGAGCCCCTGCCCATCGAATCCGGCGTCGCCGAAGTCGTCTACACGAGCCACACGATCGAGCACATCACCGACGCGGCCGCCGAGAACCTCTTCCGCGAAGCCCGCCGCGCCCTCAAGCCCGGCGGGGTCTTTCGCCTTACCATGCCGAACATCGACCTGGGCTATGCCGCCTGGCGGCGCGGCGATCGCCGCTACTTCGACTGGATCGAGCGCTACAGCGATCCCGCGCAGTACCAGAGAATCGGCCTTCGCATCCCGATGAACCAGGCCTCGACCGCGCAAGTGTTCCTCTGGCATTTCGCCGCCGCCGTCAGCACGCTCCACGTCGACGGCGCGCCCCAGCGCATCAACGACGACGAACTCGCGCGGCTCTTCGATTCCCTCCCTTACGACGAAGCCCTCAATCACTGCACGGCCCGCTGCCCCGTCGAAATCCAGAAGCGTCACCCGGGCAACCACATCAACTGGTGGAACGCCGACAAACTCGCCCGCCTCCTCGCCGCCGCCCGGTTCACCGACATCCGCCGCTCCGGCTACGCCCAAAGCTACTGCGCCGTCCTGCGAAACACCCGCTACTTCGACAACACCCGCCCCAGCGTGTCGCTCTACATGGAAGCCAGCTAAAAACCCGCCGTATTCGTAGGCCGGATTCGTCGTGCATTCGTGGAGTGCGTCGAACGAATTGAGACCCGCCGCTTTCTGCACCGCCCACTGTCCACTGACCACTCGTCCCGAACTTTGGTTACGGCCGCAGGCCGCGGCGCGTCTCTATCGCGCGATCAACACGAGCCTCACGATCAGCATCGCGATACAAACCGCCAGCGTCCCAAGCACGACCCAATCGCGCCATCGCCGCCGTGCTGCTTCCGGGTACGCGGAATCTTCCGCGGCAAGTCCCCCGTCTTCGATAGACACGCTCGCGACTTCGTTTGCCGATTCGCCCTCGCGTGCGATCAGGTCCTCGCGCCTCCGCAAATCCGCAAGCACAGCATCGATCCCCTCGATCGCGTCGCCCATCGACTGTGGCCGTTCCACCGGATCCTTGGCCATCATCCGCGCCAGCAGCCGATCCACCGACCGCGGCACATCGCTTCGCACGACCCGCACCGACGGCACCGGCCGATCGCGATGCGCAATCAGCTTCTCGAACACACCCTCCGCCTCATACGGCGGCTTGCCCGTCAGCATGTAATACAGCGTGCAGCCGAGCCCATACACGTCCGCCCGCAGATCGACGTGCCGCGGGTCGGCCGCCTGCTCCGGCGCCATGAATTCCGGCGTGCCCACGATGCTCCCCGTGCCCGTCAAAGTCACGAACTCGCGCGGCGTCTCCTCGTTGAGCCGCGCCAGGCCCAAGTCGAGCACCTTCGCCACGCCCAAGCCGTTCACCAGAATGTTATCCGGCTTGATGTCGCGGTGAATGATGTTCGCCGCGTGCGCCGCCGCCAGCCCCGTCGCGACTTGCCGCGCGATCGCCAGCGCCTCCGCCGCCGTCATCGGCCCGCGCCTCTTGACGATCTGCCGCACGTTCACGCCGTCGACGTATTCCATCACCAAATAGTGCCGGCCCGAATCCTCGCTCGCGTCGAGCGCGAGCACGATGTTCGGATGCGAAAGCCGCCCCGCCGTCCGCGCCTCGCGCAGAAACCGCGCCAGCGCCTCCTTGCTCCGCGTGCTCGATCGCGACAACACCTTAAGCGCCACGACGCGATCCATCCGCCGGTGCCGCGCCCGATACACCGCGCCCATGCCCCCTTCGCCGATCTTCGACAGCACGATGTACTCGCCGAGCACCAGCCGCCGCCCGTCGCCCCGCAGCAGCGAGTCCGCCTGATAGTCGGTCAGCCGCCCGCCGGCCACCAGCGACGCCGCAAAACCCTTCACGTCGTCCCCATCGCCGAACCGCTCCGCCTCCGCCGCGATCTCGTCGCACTCCGCGTCGCGCAAAATGTGACTCTCCCGCAGCCGCGCCACGAACCGCGCCACCGGCGGCCGATCGTCCGGCATCGGCGTCGCGAACCCGCCCGAGTCGGCGCGCGAATCCGTCTGCGATCCGCCGCGCGATCCGACACCCGACCCAAATCCCGAATCCGCCCGCGACCCGCCTTGCCCCACGTCCGCCGCGCTCCCTTCGCGGTGCTCGCCCCAGGTCGGCGTCTTGTCGTCGTGCAGCGTCGCGTGCCCCCGGTCGAGCGCCACGGAATCGACCAGCGTTCCCAAATCGCCGCGCACCTCCACCGAATCGTCCCCCGCGTCGACGAGTTGCCGATCGACGTCCGCGAGCGTCGCCGCCACGTCCGTCGCCTGCGAAGCATACCGCGCGAGGAACTCGGCATGGCTCGGCCGATCGCCCCACCGCCGCCGCACGAGATACTCCTCCGCCACAAGGTCCAAGGGCGCCGCCCCGCGTACTCCGCCCGCCTCGCGCAGCTCCGGAAACTCGGCCAGATAATCGTCCAACCGCCGCCGCAACGCCGCGTGCTCCGCCGAGTCCGCCGCCACCGCCTCCACGTCCAGCGCCGAAGACCGCACCGGGTCCGTCTTCGGCCGCCAGCGATATTCCATGTCGACCTTGACGAGCTCGCACAACAACGCCCGCCGCTCCGCACGCGCCTGCTCGCCCGCCGCGCCCGATGCCGCCGCCACCTCCGGCAAGAAATCCGCAATCCGCGGCGGCCGCCCGCCACGCCACGCCAGATCGAACCGATCGACCACCGCCTCAAACGCCGGCTCCCCAACCCCGCCGGCCCGCGCATCGGTCGATGAATGTTCGTCGCCGCTCATCCCACGCACTACCCACTGCCCACTGCCAATTGCCCACGACGCCTGCCCGCCAAGCCCCAACGCTCATCATAAGCCCAACCCGCGCCCCT
>QEVJ01000024.1 GCA_003576845.1 Planctomycetota bacterium | reverse complement strand
GCGGCTCGTCATCACGGCCCACGATGCCCATTGGCTCGACGCGGCCGTGCGCGAGTTCACGGGGTACAGTGCTTCGGTGATCGCCTGCGATGCGGAGTGCGGGCTCGAACGGTGGGTCGCGCCCCACCTATCGCCCGACGGGCGATTGGGGGCGGCCGTGCTCGCGTTCGGGTTTTCCACCGACGCGCTCGCCAAGGCGGTCGCCAATCGCGTCGGCCAGTGCGTGATGACCTGTCCCACGACGGCCGTATTCAACGGACTCGAAGGAGCACCCGAGAAGATTCCGCTGGGCAAACAACTCCGCTACTTCGGCGACGGCTTTCAGAAGAGCAAGCGACTCGCGGGCCGGCGCTATTGGCGCGTGCCGGTGATGGACGGCGAGTTCTTGGTCGACGAATGGCTCGGCGTGGCTAAGGGCGTGGCCGGCGGGAACTTGATCTTGCAGGCCGCGTCGATGGCGGCGGGTCTCGCGGCGGCACGCCGCGGCGTCGAAGCGATCGCCCAACGCCCGGATGTGATCGCCCCGTTTCCCGGCGGCGTCGCCCGCAGCGGCAGCAAGGTTGGTTCGCGTTACAAGAAGCTCGTCGCTTCGACGGCGGATGCGTATTGCCCCACGCTTCGCGGCCGGGTCGAATCGGCGCTGCTCGAAGCAACGAACTGCGTGTATGAAATCGTCGTCGACGGCACGAGCGAAACGGCCGTGGGCGGCGCGATGGCCACCGCCATGCGAGCGATCGCCGGCGAAGGCGTGCTCGCCATCGGCGCCGGAAACTACGGCGGCAAGCTCGGCAAGTTTCACTTCAAGCTCCGCGAATTGCTCACGTAGCAATGGACAGTGGATAGTGGATACTCGGCAGTGAAACTGCCCACTGCCCACTTTTTCCCGACCCCTGACCCCGACCCCTGACCCCCGATGAACGTTGGCGTCCTCCTCTCCGAAATGACGCCGGAAACCGGGGGCGGGTATACGTTCGAGCGGGAAGTGTTCGCCGCGCTGTGCCGGCTCGGCGGCGACGTGCGGCATACGTTTCATATCATTTCGCCGCACGCGATCCCGCTCCCGCCGGAAGCGAGGCACTTGCGGCTGATCGAGATTCCGCGACAACGCAGGTTCGTCGAACGTCTCCGCAACGCCGCCCGCAAGACCTACCGCTTCTTGACCAAATCGGGCCGGCGCGAACTTCGCCGAGCAAAAAAAGTCGGCTGGCGCGAGCGGTTCCTGCTCTCCTGCGGCATGGACATGCTCTGGTATCCCACGCCGAGCGTCGTGACGATGGAGATTCCGTTCATCACGGTCGTGTGGGACTTGCAGCATCGGTTGCAGCCGTACTTTCCCGAGGTGAGCCTCAACGCCGAGTGGGACCTCCGCGAGCGGCATTATGCCCAGGTGCTGCGCCGGGCGACGTACATCGTCACGGGCACGGAAGTCGGCAAGCGCGAGATCGAGCGGTTCTACGGCGTGCCCGGCGAGCGGATGCAAATCTTGCCGCATCCGACGCCGGAGTTTGCCTTCGAGCCGCCGCAAGGCGACGACGACGCGGTGCTCGCCCGCTACGATATCCGCCGGCCCTACGTGTTCTATCCCGCACAGTTCTGGCCGCACAAAAACCACATCGGCTTGCTCGAAGCGGTGCGGCTCTTGGAGTCGCGGCACGGCTTGAAGGTCGACGTGGTGCTCGTCGGGTCCGACAAAGGCAATCGCAGCTTCGTCGAACAAGCGACCGCTCGCTTGGGCATCACCGACCGAGTCCGCTTTCCCGGGTTCGTTTCGCAGCACGAGCTCGTGGTCTTCTACCGCAACGCCCTAGCGACGACGTATGTCACCTATTTCGGCCCCGAAAATCTACCGCCGCTCGAATCATTCGCCGCCGGCTGCCCGGTCGTTGCGTCGGACGTCAGCGGCTCAGAAGAACAACTCGGCGACGCTGCCCTACGAGTCGACCCGCGCGACCACGCGGCGATTGCCGATGCGATATTCCGCGTCCACAGCGACGCCGCGCTGCGGACAACGCTCGTCGACCGCGGACGAGCGCGAGCGACGCGGTTCCGGCCCGACGATTTCGTGCGGGAGATTGTGGGAATGATCGACGAATTCGAGCCAGTCCGAAAATGTTGGCACGGCGGAGATTGAACCGGCAATTTTTCCGAGTTCTTCTGTCGCGGCTTTTTTCGGCGATGCTCCGAGCGCGTCAACTTCTTGCTTCAGCGGGCACGGGCATTGTGGTAAAATGTGGTTAGAGCCGAAGGGAATTGGTCTGCACGATCCCCATTTTTCTGGGCAAGGCTGCGGATAAAATCACTCGCGTAGTGGGCTCGGTGGGGTTGTTCGCGTATCGCGAGTCGGATAAGCAAGGTCGGTTTTTGCGAGCAGTACTTTCTGATTTGGCGGACATGACTCACGGTGCATCAGAATATAGCGTGGGTACGCGACTGGTTTTGGCGCTCGGAATTTGCGGAGCGATTTTGGGCTGCGGCGAGTCAAAGAACCCGAAGACCGCTAGCGACATCATAAATGGCTATCCGGTCGCATTGCTTTTCGAGCCTGATTCCGACGCCCTGGCATACGGTTTTGTGGCTATCCCGTCGTTCAAGGTTGTTTCAACGAGCAAGCAGGCGCGGTCGGAAGACGTGGCGTGGCTTGCTCCGCACCTTGACGAACTTTGGATCAATGGCGAGCGCGTCCCCAAAGACGAATTGAACGGATTCTTTTTGATCTCCGCCGGCACTCGAGTCCGAGTCGACCTTAGTTCGGCTGAACTCGAAGAGTTGGCTGCCGCAGGGATGAGTCGCTTGGACGAGACGAAGGCGTGGCGCGAAAAGGTACTTCCAGCCTTGATACGATCACAAAGCAGTTCGCGGTCGTAGTTGGCTAACAGGAACGCGGGCGCATTGTGTTTCTCAGGTTTACGGTCATGCAACGAATTGCCTTCGCGGATGCCGAGCGCGAGTTTCCGCGCTTGCTTCACCGCGTGCGCGAGGAAGGAGTTGGTTTCGAGATTGTCGTGGGAACTGCCGTGGTTGCACGGTTACTGCCCGCCGTCCCGCAATCGGCGATCAAGGTTGGCGATTTGAACGCGATGCTTGCCGGGCTGCCGAGACTTGAGGACGACGCCGAAGGATTTAGCGTAGATGTGCAGCAATTGTGATCGAGAAAAGTGAGTTAGCCGTTGCCGTTTGCAGTTGTAGCGCCATGGGCAACTCGAACATCAAAGGCATTCTCCTCGCCGGCGGCAGTGGGTCGCGGATGTATCCGGCTACGCTCGCCGTTAGCAAACAGTTGCTGCCGGTCTACGACAAGCCGCTGGTTTACTATCCGCTGTCGACGCTCCTGCTCGCCGGCATTCGCGACATCCTCGTCATTTCGACGCCCAACGATACGCCGCGATTTACTCAACTTTTGGGCGATGGCTCGCGGCTGGGCGTGTCGATCCGCTACGCCGTCCAGCCGCGGCCCGAGGGTTTGGCCCAAGCCCTCGTCATCGGCCGAGAGTTCGTCGGCGGCGACCGCGTGGCATTGGCCCTGGGCGACAACATCCTGTTCGGCCACGGGCTACAAGAGACGCTCGTGCAAGCGGCCGCACAGGAAACCGGCGCGACGATCTTCGCCTGTGCCGTCAAGGACCCCGAGCGGTACGGCGTGGTCGAGTTCGACTCGGCCGGCAACGCGGTGTCGCTCGTCGAAAAGCCCAAGGCGCCCAAGTCGCGGTACGCCGTGCCGGGCATGTACTTCTACGACAACGCGGCACTCGATAGCGCCGCCGCATTGAAGCCTTCCGCCCGCGGTGAATTGGAGATTACCGACGTCAATCGGGCCTATCTCGAACGCGGGCAGCTTCGCGTCGAATGTCTCGGTCGCGGTTTCGCCTGGCTCGACACGGGCACGCACGCGGCGATGCTCCAAGCGGCCAATTTCGTCGAGACCATCGAACAACGCCAAGGACTCAAAATCTGCTGTCCCGAAGAGGTCGCCTTCCGCAAAGGATTCATCACTGCCGAGGACCTGCGGCAACTCGCTGCCGAGATCAAGAACGAGTACGGCCGATACCTGGCTGAGATCGCGGAAGAATAGGGGTCAGGATTCGGGATTCAGGATTCGGGGCTGGGGAACCGGAACCGTGCTCGATATCGTAAGATACATAGGAGCGTCCGGACCCGCCCGACCTCATTCTCGAAACCTGACACCCGACCCCCGCTCCATGTTTCTCGCCGAACCTGGTCACAGCCCCGGTGAACTCCACTTCCGCTTGTTCGGCGTGCCCGTGCGCGTGCATCCGTTCTTTTGGATCGTCGGTCTCCTCCTGGGCATGCCGATTCGCGATGGTCAGCTACTGGTCGTTTGGATCCTTTGCACATTCATTTCAATCCTGATCCATGAATTTGGGCACGTGTTGGCATTTCAGAAGTTCGGGATGCGGGCGCGCATCGTGCTCTATTCGTTCGGTGGCTTGGCCATCGCCGACCGCGATGCGTACGCCAAGGATTGGGGGCGTCAATGGCGACCCGACGGACACGATGACGGCAATCGAGACGGCTGGCCGCAGGTAATGATCGCTTTCGCGGGGCCGTTGGCTGGATTCGTCCTGGCCGCCGCGATTGTCGCCGGTTTGTTCGCCACCGGGAACAAGGTTGAATTCTACCTGGGCGAGCACGTGAGCTTCGTCATCGGCCGCGGCGACTGGATTTCGAACGATCGAATCGACCGCCTCGTCGACTTCATGCTGTATCTCAACGTCTACTGGGGCCTCGTCAACCTGCTTCCCGTGTATCCGCTCGACGGCGGGCAGATTGCTCGCGAACTGCTTTCCATGCACGACAGCCGCCGCGGCGTGCGACGGTCGCTCGTGTTGTCCATCGCCACGGGGGCCGTTGTTGCCGCGGGCGTGCTTGTCTGGCGGCAAGGCGATGGGTTCTTCATGGCCGCGATGTTCGCTCTGTTGGCCTATTCGAGCTACCAGACGCTCAAGGCCTACGATCAGAGCCGCGGTTGGGACGACGACTACCATTCGAGCCGCGGCTGGTAACGGCCCAAGCGCCGCGCGGATCCGCCAGCCAGACCCCTGCCCAGATTCTCTATTTTCTCACGAAATGACGTCCGTGGCCGCGAAACGACCGCCCGAAACGACCGCGAACCGCCCGCGGGTGGTCGTCCTCGGCGCGAGCAACGTGACGCGCGGCATTTCGACGATCGTCGAAACCGCGCAACTCGCCTTGGGCGGACCGATCGAACTCTATGCCGCCTTCGGACACGGTCGGTCGCTCGGCTTGTACACGCGCGTGCTCGGCCGCGGGTTGTGTAGTTTGCTCGACGCCGGATTGTGGCGGGCGCTCGACGATCGACCGCGTCCCGATGCATCGTTCGCGCTCCTGACCGACATCGGCAACGACCTCATGTATGAGGTTCCACCGGAAAAAATTTGTCGCTGGGTCGAAAAAATTTTGGAGCGGTGCCAAAGTGTCGCTCGCCGCGTCGTCGTCACGGAACTTCCGCTTGCGAGCATCGAACGACTCGGGCCGCGACGGTTTGCGATCCTCCGCAGTGTCATCTTTCCGCGCTGTCGACTCGCGCTCGACGAAGCCAGGCGACGCGCAATCGAGATCAACGACGCGGTGCGCCGCGCGGCGCGCGAACGTGGCGCGACGGTCGTCGCGCACGACGCGGCGTGGTACGGTCTCGATCCGATACACATCCGGCGTCGCGAATTCGCCAGAGCGTGGAACGCGGTCTTGAGCGCGTGGAACGTGGGCGACCGCGGCGCGGCGCTGGCCCGCGGTTCGTTGCGCCGCTGGATACAGTTGGGCCTGTTTTCTCCGGAAAAACGCGCCTTTTTCGGCATCGAGCGATCGCGGCGGCAGCCGGCAGGCGCACTCCGCGACGGGTCGACCGTGTGGCTCTATTGACGGTGCGTGCCTATCGGCGGCGCGGCCTCGGGCGAGAGTCGTCGCACGCGCGCCCTCACGCCGAAACGACGTCGAGGGCCGTGCATTCGCGCCGCGTTTCGGAAACGATGGTGCTTCGCTTTTCGTCGCGATGCACGACGCGCGAGGCCGCGGTCCGCGTTCGTGTGCGCTCGCGTCGAGAGCGAGGAATGCATCGCGCGAGCGCGTGCTCGC
Source organism: Planctomycetota bacterium (assembly GCA_003576845.1). GTDB lineage: Bacteria > Planctomycetota > Planctomycetia > Pirellulales > PLA5 > PLA5. The sequence goes on along the minus strand of QEVJ01000024.1, from coordinate 58,755 downwards.
CGCGCCTCGCATCGTCGTCGGCCGAGAAAAAATGTGCTTCGCGCGCGTCGCAACGCTTGAAATTTTTTTTGCATTCCGCTAGAAAGTTGGTAAGAATGCTCTTGACGAACGTTGCACAAGTGGCATGATGGTGCCAAAGAACGAGTTGATGCGAAGCGAAACGGAGTTCGTTCAAGGAATCTCAAGAGCATTCGCACGACTCGAAAAGGGACTTTCGCAAGAGCCGCAACGATCGATCGACGGAGTTGCGGTAAGCCTTCAAGCCAACGATTGAAGGGGCGAATCGAGAGATTCGAACGCGAAACGAAGACGACAGGAAGTGACTTCGGCATTTACGGCAGGAACCGCTCGTAACCGATTGGTGATGTAGCCGAGTGGCAACATCGACGCAGCGGACTGGAAGCCTGCCTGTTACCTTTGAACGGAGGGACGAACAGTGGCCAAGAAGAAAGCCGCCAAGAAAGCAGCCAAGAAGGGCGCGAAGAAGGGTGCCAAGAAGGCCGCCAAGAAGGCCGCCAAGAAGAAGTAGGCTGTCTTTGCTTGACGAGCGTCCCCCGGTGAATCGCACCCGCGCTTTTCACTAGGGGCCATTGGTTGCTTCGACGAGAATAGGGCCGCTGGCGGTTTCGTCCGCCAGCGGCCCTAAATTTTTTCTACCCAAGGCTTTACGGCGATCTGCTCGCCGTAGCGGAGGTTGCAAGACCGCCGGGATTCTCCGCCTTTGCATGCGCGTCGGAAGTCGTTGCGACTTCCGCTACGGGACGCGGTTTTTCGGTAGGTGGCAGTAACATCGCCACTCGCTTTTTCGCTCTTGACCATAGCGGTGATCGTTTCGTCACTGCACAGCAAGCGTTTCCCATCGGCGATCCGGTATGTCCGCCGACCCGGATACAACCTCAAGCGATATGAACAGGAGACCCAGCCATGAGCAATCCCTACGCCGGCGTTTCGGAGGCCGATAAGCCCGCCGTGAACACATTGGTCAACACCATCTTCGCCCAAAAGACCGGCGTGACGCGGAAGATCGCCGCGGGGGAATCGGCGCTCGCCGCCCAGTGGATGGCGATCCTGCGGACCGTCATCAAGAACCAGGCCAAGTTCGCGCTCTGGATCAAGCAAGTCGGTTCGTCGCCGCCGAGCGATAAGGCGGCGTTCGACCTCTACAACTCGCTCAATGTCGCGCCGAAGTGGATCGAAATCGCCCGCAAGGAACTCGGCCAAAAGGAAATCCCAGGCCGAACGCACAACCCGCGAATCATGGAGTACATCTACACCACCACGAACATTCTGGAAACCGAGAACCAGCGGAAGTACGTCGCCCGCGAAGGCGAAGAGGGCGTCGAGTGGTGCTCGTGCTTCGTGAACTGGTGTCTGCGGCAGACGGGCATCTTGGGCACGAATAACGCCCTCGCGTCGAGTTGGGCGAACTGGGGCACGAAGCTTTCCGGTCCGCAATCCGGTGCGATCGCCGTGTTCAGTTGGACCGGCGCGAAGATCAACCACGTCGCGTTCGTCGACGAGGTGGACGGCGAGTTCAAGATGCTCGGCGGCAACCAGAGCGGGCTCCAAGGAGGCGGCGCGAATCAAGTCTCCTCGAAGCGCCTACCGCAAGGGTCGGTTCGGCATTACCGCTGGCCCCCGAATACGTAATGCGAGTCGCGTTGCGTACCGTGCATCCCTCGACGATCATAACGAAAAGCCTCTTGGCCCTCTCATCCTGCCGAGAGCCAAGAGGCGGGGGTAGGATCCCTTTACTGCGAACGGCGGGCGGGCGCGCCGTTAGCCGCGATTGGCCAGACGGCGGCGCACCCGCCAGCCGAGTCCCAACGCCGCCATGCCGACCAGCGCGATCGTCGACGGTTCCGGAACCGGCTGAAGTTGCGTCGCGAGGACGTATTGAGCCAGGGCAATGCCGCCGGCGAGCCCGTCTTCGTTGTCGTATCGCCAGTGGATACCGCCATAGAGCCGGCTGTTCATCGCTTCGTTCGAAGCTTGTGAAAAGCTGGTGAACGACCGATCCGGAATGACGAAACCTTCGGCCGAGCTCGTAAAGGCGATGTTATCGGTTCCAAAGAAACCGGCAAGGATTTCGGCCGCGGCGCCGCTGAACGTGCTGTGGCCGCTGGTATACGAGGGAAACGGCGGCGTCGGAATGAAGGAACTCCAGGCCGCGTCCCCGGCGGTGTCGCCGTTGCCGTCCGTGTCCCCGGCGCGAATGGCCGTCACGGGACGCCAATCTTCATAGGCGTATTTGTTGTCCCAGCAGGAGATCGCCGCGTCGGCGGCGGCGATATTCAACAACGCGAACATTCGCGCGTTTTCGCTGAGCGTGTTGCCCTGCGCCGCGGCGACGTCTTGGGCGATGCGGTTCCAATGTCCCGGCGGAGTCGACGTGCCGCCGCCGTCCGCCCAGAATTGCGCGATCTGCGATTGGTCGGCGGTGCGCGTGGCACTCGTCGCAGAACCGAGATCCTTCGCTTCGTTGTACGCCGTTGTGTAGGCGGGGCTGTTTACGTCCGGCGGGCCGTTGGGATTGCGAAACTGCGAACCGCTCGTCATCGCCCACGGCGTGACCGTTGGCCAATTGGGCAACAGCGCCGCGGCGTTGGCAGGCGGGGTCGGCTGCCAATTGCCGACGCCCGGTGTCGGCGAGTACGGTACCACGTCGGTCGAATGATCGCCGGTCCGCAGAGCGATGATGCTCGCCGCGACACTGCTGCCGAGGCCGATACCGGCGGTCTTGTCGGCGCCGTCCGGGATTGCGCTGAGATGGGTGCTCAGCGCCGCGTCGAAGATCGCCGTGCGGGCTGGGTACAGGTGCACAAGTACGTCGCGGGCGGCCTGAGCCGCGGCCGCTTCGCGGCTGGTCGTCGCCGCGACGTTTAGGTTGATGTTATACGGCTGGTGCGTATCGTCGATCGAGTTCACCGCATCGTAAATCGCCGTGTGAACCATCGCCATGCCGCGCGTCGCCATCGGCGGGTTTACATTGCCGGCTTTGATGCTGTTGAGTAGCTCCGTATTCCAGTCCGTTACGACGTCCGCACGCGCGACGCCGGCCATCGCCGCCAAAGCGGCAACGAACGTCAGTAGATGTCTCTTCATTGCAAGTTTCTCCAGGACGGTTGAAAGACCAAAAGTGGGTATTCTGCGCGTAGGTCAGGCACTCCCGTGCCTGACGGCGCTCCGCGCAATCGAACGAACTCCGCGTCAGGCACGGTGGTGCCTGACCTACCGTATTGCCCACGGCGCGGTTCGGCGAACGCGAAGGACGTGATTACCTGCCGCGACGCGCGCAGGAGGACTGCGCTATCGGCCGGGTCGAACGGGCTTCGTGACGTGTCCGAGGACGAGAACCGCGATTGCCGTGATCTGCCGCCGTGAGAAAGGTTGGCGGCTTAGAGTGACTTCACTAGCAAAAGACCTCGGCAGTTCTATGGACGGGTAAGAGATTGAATCGGCGGTTGCGGGCGGCGATGCGGATTCGGTTGTAAACAGCTTGCAAACGTGCGAGAGGCGAACGGGATTCGCCTCCCGCGTTTTTCGGTCGTCTTTAGTGCCTAGGACGTTACGGCTGCGTACGGTAAAGCTCCCAGCCCTTGGCGGTCGCGGCAAACTCGTACACACCGCGCGACACTTTATAAGCGGCCTTCGTGCCGTTGCCGTCGCGAGAGAACTCGATCTTCCGAGCGGCAGCGGCCTTCATCGTGAGCGTCATGCCCGGTTCGAGGGCGTAGGCCTTGCCGTCGAGGATGTATTCGATTTTGGCCTGCGAATTCGCCGGATTGACCAGGCTGATCTCGGTCGTCGCGGCGGCCGAAGCCGATGCCGGATTCTGGCTCACCGGCCGCGCGGCAACCGCGCTATCGCGGGCATTGAGCATTGAATCGAGCATCGCGTTGTTCGTCGCGCTCGATGGGATTTGCGGAATCTTGCAAATGCCGGCCTTACAGCAACCCTGGGCCGAAGCGGAATCGACCACGACGAGAACTGCGGCGCCGGCGACCAACGCGGCAAACGATAAGCGAAGCAAGCGGTTCATGGCGTATTTCTCGGGAAAGGGTGGGCGAATTCGATCACTTGTTCCGATGGGCAAAGGGCGCAAAAAAAGCCCCCGGCGCACAGCATCGCTGAGCGTCGGGGGCTGCCATAACCCACCGAAATGTCGGGCTGCGGTACACCGCCGCACGAACAAGTCCACTTTAGTTCCGAAAAAAAGGCCGTCAACACTCCCGTCAAAAAAATTCCGGATTTTCCCAGACAGCCCGATTCAAGCGGGGCTTACCGCACGTTGAAGCTCATTCCGAAGTTAAACTGCGTATCTGGGAACGTGCCGGCGTTCGTGTATAGATCGCGATAAACGGCCAGCGGCACGGACGCAAAGATCGTGCAATTCGACCCCAAGTCATAGGAAATGCCCGGTTCGAGGAAGATCGCGTCGAACGCCCGGCGGAAGCCCGTCGAGTGGCCGAAGATGTCGTTTTCCGGCGTGTGGCTGCCCTGAACGGCGAACGACGCCCGCAGCCGGTCGATCGTCCACATCGCGTCGCGGGCCGGTCCACACCGATCTTCACAGCACGGGCTCCACGCCTGTCGCCGCGGCAATTCGCCGCAACCGGCACAATCGACGCAATCGTTGCACGAACCGCAGCACGACCCGCCGCCGAACCAGTGCTCGGCAATCGCCCGGCCAAGGTCGTAGCGGAAACCGACGGTCCATGTGATCGCGTCCGGCACGGAGTTGACCACCGTCGTGTTAGGATCGGCAATCTGCGGATGGAACGCGAGCACGCCCGTGTTGTCGGCGGGCGTAATCAGCCAGTTGAACCCGGCATAGGGCACGAACTTGCCCATGTCGAGATACATGGCGCCCGCAAGGACGATGTCGGTGCTGCCGGTGCCGGTTTGTACGGAGAAGTCGTGGAAGTAATCGCGGCCGCCGTCGCCGCCGTTGAAGAACGTGGACTTGTCGTCGCGGCCGGTTGGCAACTTCACACCGGCGGCCAGCGAGACGTTGCCGGGCCGATTGAAAAACGGCACGTATTCGCCTTCGTCGTAGAGCCACTTGCGCAGATAGACGCGGCTGTCGGCCACGTCGCCCGTGTCGGTGACGAAGTAGCCGTTGATTCGCCCGCCGCTGATCGGGCCGGCTTGCTGGCGGCGACTGTTGTATTGGAACGGCAGCTCGTATACGAGCGTCGTGCGCTCGCAGAGGCCCATCTCGAAGGTCGCGGTGTGCGTCCCGTTGATCGCCCGCACCTGAGCGGCGGCCTCGGCGGCGAATTGCCGCTCGGTGCCGTCGTAGATGTGATCCGTGTCGGCGTACTGCCACGAGTAACCGAAGTTGAACTGGCCGAACTGCAAGAACGGCGATGCCGTTTGTGACACACTCGGAATCTCGGCGAGCGCCTCTTCGCGAATCGTTTCGGCCGAGCGCTCGGCGATATCGGGCCGCAGCGGCGGTTCGGTCAGGCCCTCGACGTCGCTCGGGCTCGCTGGCGGCTCTTCGACGAACGGCGCCGCTTGCGGTTGCAGGTCGCCGGCCGTTGCTTCGGTCGGCTGTTGGCTCGCTACCATCGCCGCGGCGTCGACGAGGATGCCGCCGCGAGGCGTGGACCGTCGTTGAGCGTGAACTGCGTCGGGCGCAAAGGAACACGCGCCCCACGCCAAGGCGACTGCGGTCGCCCAGCGCAGAGAGACTTTCATAGAATTAACCCCCTGAGATGATCTGGATCGAACGAGATGCGGGATCGTTGCGGGGCGGACCCGAGAAGCCGGCGCGTCGTGACCGGTTTTGACTGTCGGCTGCGGCAAATCCCTGCGCGCCGGCACATTGGGTACAACCCGAACTATCCGTATCTTCGGCAAAGTCGGCGCGCACCGTTAAACTTGTTCCCGCACGCGCGAGGGAGTAACGCGAAGGTTGCGGTTTTCTCTCGCGGTTGCGAACGTGCTGGCGACGCAATCGCGCCCACAAGCCGCCGCGTTTTGGGGCAATCGGCTATTTGCGGACCGGCCGGGGCGTCGGCTTGGGCGGCTTCACCGTTCCCGCGGCCGCGATCTCCGCCCGTATCTTCGCCAGTTCCGCCTCGACCGTGCCGTGGGCCTTTGGCGTATTGATGATGAGCAAGCCGCCGCGGTCCGCCAGCTTGCGGAGCGAGCCGTCGCCGCCGTTCCGCTGCCAGGAGTCGGGCGAGGCATTGTCCATGATCCGCTGAATGGCGGCGTTGAGATTCATCGTGCCGCCGGGAACGGTAACCAAATCGCCAACGTGGTAAAGCCGTGCATCGCAATCGCCTTTGGTGCCCAGCTTACCGGCCAGCACGGTCGTCCCGACCGGCTCGATCTTGCCTCCGGCGCCGGCAATTGGCGGAAGATTACGAACCGCGGCGAGCAGCCCGTCGATGGCGGAAAGCGTATCGGGTGTGGCGCGGACCACGAGCGCGCCGCGCGGACCAAACGTTTTCAGTTCGCTGCCGCCACCGCTATGGGGCCAAACTTCCGGCGTCGCGCAAGTCTCGATCAGCATCACGATCGTGTCGAAATGCGGCGGCGCCTTTTCGCCGTCCCACACCAGATCGGCTACGTTATAGACAACCAGGGTCGCTTGTCCCGCGTCGGCGTTGTTCGCCGTCGAAGCTCGTTTTGATTCCTTGCTGGGAACGATGTCGAAGCGCGGCGGCTTCGGCGGCGCCCCGGCCGACTTCGCGTCGAGCGCCGGTAGTTTGCCGAGTGCGGCGATGAGGGTCCGAACGCCGTCGCGCGCCATCTTGGTGTTCGTCACGGTGATGGATGCCCGCCCCGCCTTGATCTTGCCCGTGCCTCCGGCCTGTTCCCACGACGACGGCTCGACCAGGCCAACGCACAATTCTTCGAGCTCGCTCGCCGCGGCCGTTGTCGGGACCAGGCCCGCGACGCTGATTCTCTGTTCGCCGACCTCATCCGCGGCGGCCGCGGACTTCTCGTCGGCATGGGCGAACCGCGTCGCATTCGACGCAATGGAAAGGACGGCCGCAGCACAAAGCGCGCAGCACCAACCGCACATGCGAGACATCGTACACCTCTTCTGAATTAGGAAGAACTATCGACGGGTTCCGGCCGCCGGGCGGGCGTTCGCCCCCGCAATTCCGTCTGCGCGGGCGACCTTTGGCCACCGCTCATCGTACCCCCGCCGCGCGGCGAAAGCCAGCGCGAAATCAGCCCACGCCATAAAGCCCGCCGAGCGTACCCCGCAATCGGGTCATCAGCGCGTCATGCGACAACGGCTTACCCGTCGCGTTCTTCACCAGTTCCGCGGCGGTGTAGCACTTGCCGTGGCGATGGATCTTCTCGCGCAGCCACTCGCGGAGCGGCCGAAACTCGCCGCCGGCGAATTGCTCGTCCAGCGGGCCGATTTCCTTGTCGGCAAGCTCGAAGAACTGGGCGGCGTACAGATTGCCAAGCGAATACGTTGGGAAGTAACCGACCAGCCCCGCGCTCCAGTGAATGTCTTGCATCACGCCGACCGCGTCGGCCGGCGGCTTGATGCCGAGATAGGACTGATACTTCTCGTTCCACGCCCCGGGCAAATCGCCGATCGACAGGTCATCATTGATCAGGGCCTGCTCCAGCTCGAACCGCACGAGAATATGCAGGTTGTACGTCGCTTCGTCCGCTTCGACGCGAATGAGCGACGGCTCGACATTGTTAATCGCGAAGTGAAACGCATCGAGCGGCACGTCGCCGAGCGCCTGCGGAAACGCCGCTTGGGCTTGTGGATAGAAATGCCGCCAGAACGGCAAGCCGCGGCCGACGAGGTTCTCCCACAGCCGCGACTGAGACTCGTGAATGCCCAGCGAAATCGCTTCGCCCGGCGGCAGACCGAACCAATCGCCGCGCAAACCCTGCTCGTAAATGCCGTGGCCAGCTTCGTGCAAGATGCCAAAAAACGCCGACGGAAAGAATCGCTCGTCGTATCGCGTCGTGATCCGGCAATCGTCCGGGCCGAGCGTCGTGCAAAACGGATGGCTCGTCACGTCGAGCCGCCCACGCGAAAAGTCGAAGCCAATCCGCGCCGCCGCCTCCGTGCCGAACTTCTCTTGCGCCGTCTTCGGAAAGTGCCGCTTGAGGATCGACAGCTCGGGCTTCCTGGAGCCGCCGACGATCCCTTCGACGAGCGGCACAAGCTCCTTGCGGAGTCCGGCGAGAACTCGGGCGACTTCGCTCGTCACGGCGTGCGGCTCGTACTCGTCGAGGAGCGCGTCGTAACGGGCCTGCTGGTAGCCGAGCGCATCCGCTTTTTCTCGCGACAGCTTGATGATCTCGGCCAATTGCGGCGCGAAGTCGGCGAATCGATCGGCCTTGCGCGCTGCGACCCACGATTGCTGCCCGAGCACGGTCGCGCGGGTAAGGGCCTCGACCAGCTTCTGCGGCAGCTTTCGCTGCTTGTCGTACTCGCGGCGCAGATTGCGAATCGTCGCCCCGGCGTCGCTGTGCAGATCGGCGGCCAGGTCGCTCGTCGCCAATTCCGCAAGCCACTCGCCGACGCGCGGATCGGTCCGCCGCCGATGCACGAGGCCGGCAAGATAAGTCATCTGCTCGGCCCGATAAGCCCCACCCCGCTCCGGCAGCATCGTCCGCTCGTCCCAAGCCAGCGTCTCGATGGCCGAATTGAGCAAAGCGGTCTCGCGGGTGTGTTGGCAGAGTGATTCCAATGCTTGTGCCATGAAAAGAACCTCATTTAGCCCCCGGTGAATACACCGGGGGCAATAGACTCTCTCTCGTGAAAATGCGCGACATCGCCAGTCGTTCGAGTCGCGGCAAAACGTTGATTGCAGTGGACCGCGCACTCGTAGCGTCGACCGCATTGCCCCCGGTGTATTCACCGGGGGCTAAATATTCGGTTACCACACTTCGATGAAATCCCACGGCTTTGCCGGGCGGCCGCGTTCCGTGTTGTGGCGCTCGACGTATTGCACGCGCGCGAAAACGGCATCCTCGTCGAAGCAATACCGCTTGTCGTAACCTTCGGTCCAAATCGGCCGCTTGATCCTCAATCCCCAGCGGACCGCATCCTTGGCGCATTTGGCGATGTCGCTGACCGGATGTACCGACGCCGCGACAACGAAATGGACGTGCCATGCCTGAACCGTAAGGGCTCCAATCCGCAATTGCTTACGTTCGATGAGCGAGCGTCCAATCCAATTCCCGATCGTCCACCAATCATCGTCGCGAAACAAGTACGGATCATGCTCCAACCGCTGTTGGTCGTTCTTTTCAAGAATCGGATCCGGTGGCATGGTCACGCCGTCGTCGACCCAATTCCGCCGATCCCCTCGCAGCCACCTCCCGTAAGTCGTCATCGTGAACAGGATGGCAAGCGTCCGGTTCATGGCATCCTCATTTAGCCTCTGGCCTCCATTTAGCCCCCGGTGAATACACCGGGGGCAATAAAGTGTCTACGCGACCACGCGCACTCTGCACATTACGCTCACATCGGACCCGTCGATCGGCGGCGTTATGCAATTATGCGATGGCAAGCACATTGCCCCCGGTGTATTCACCGGGGGCTAAATGCCACGCGAAAGCGCCGCTCACGCCTTCTCCGGCTCGTGGCTCTGCTTGACCGTATCCGCCGGTACCATCTTCTCTTTCTCCCGGTCCCAGCCCATCATCTGGCTGGTGCGCCAGCTTTCGTTCGCCATGTTCACCGCCACGACGCCGGCCATACCGAGCTCGACGGGGCAGTTGAGCGGTTCCCCGTTGCGGAGGTGGTTGTGCAGGTTCGTGTGGTGCAGGTTTTGATCTTCGCCACCGGTTTTCCTGTGCTCGGCGAGCACCTTGCCGTCCTTGTCCTTGGCGACCCAGCCCGTCGGCGTGAAGTAGAGCGTCGCCCGATAGCCGCGGATCAGGTGGTCGATGCCCACGCGGTTGCTCATCGTGCCCAGCACGTACACCGTCATGCCGCGCGGATATTCGCAGATCATCTCGATGTTGTCCGGCAGATCGCGGCCGTCGGGCCATTGCCAGATGCCGCCCATGCCGACCACGCGCCGCGGGTACAGCAAGTCGCACGCCCGCATGATCCGCGTGATGCGGTGAATGAACAGGTCCGTGCAAATGCCGCCGGAGTATGCCGAGTAGCAGCGCCACTCGAAATAATGGTGCGGATTCCAGTCGATCTTCTTCGCCGAGCCGAGCCAGGCGTCCCAGTCGAGGTCGGCCGGCTTGCTCTGGTGCTTGGCGACGTCCTGCGGCTCGCGCCACGGGCCGGCCTTCGCGTCGTAGCGGCGGACGTATTCGATCTGGGCTTGGATCACTTGCCCGATAACGCCCTTGCGAATCGCGTCGCGGGCCGTGATGTAGCTGTCGTCCGACATCGCCTGGACGCCGATTTGCAGCGGGCGACCGGTCTCCTTCTGCTTCTTCATCACCGCTTGTGCCTCGGGAATCGAGTGCGTCATCGGCTTTTCGCAATACACCGCCTTGCCCGCGTCCATCGCATCGATCGTCATCGTCCAGTGCCAATGCTCGGGCACGGCGACGGTGACGTAGTCGATCTCCTTCATGTCGAGCAGCTTGCGATAGTCGGTCAGCGAATGCTCGGCCTTGACCTTCGCTTGTCCGGCGTCGGCCCGCGTCTTCCAGCAGTCGGCCACGGCGACCGGCAGCAGGTTGTTCTTTTCCTTCAAGTTGTTGAACACGTCCATGTGGGCATTGCCGATGACGCCCGCGCCGATCAGCCCGACGCCGATCCGGTCGTTCGCGCCCTTGATTTGGGCGTAACTCTTGGCGGTCCAAGTCGTCGCGGCGGTGGCGACGGCCGAAGCGGCGGCGGTGGAGGCAGTTGTGCCTAAGAATGAGCGGCGGGAAACGTCGGCGGGCATGGCGGGATCCTTCGTGCTGTGGCGGGAGAAGTGATGAACGGAGAACGGGAAGCGGGATTTGCCTCGCGTTCGATGGCATTTGCGAGAAATGATATGATAACTAGCCTCCAAGGGACCGGCAATTCACGGCATCGGCCGCCGTCTTGCGAACCACTTCGTGCGAGTCCGTGAATGCGAAACTACTCGTCATTTCTCGATCAGCATCGCGACCTCACTCGGCGCTACTTCCTAAGACTGGGCGCTGGTTCCGCAGTTGCCCTGGCGTGTTGGCCACGCTCGGTTCGCGGCGCGGACGTTGCGCCGGAATTGGCCGAAGCCATCGAGAAGCTCGAAACGATTCTCACCGCTCAAAACAAGTTTCAGGACGTCTCGCGCGGCGAGCCGCTGCCGCATTCGCTGCCCGCCGAGAAGAAAACGGAAGTCGGACTGACGCGCGACACCTGGCAGCTCGAAGTGTTGGCCGACCCCGAGAAGCCGGCAAGGTTGCGTAAGCCGATGACCAAAGCCGACAACACGGCGCTCGACTTCGCCGGCATATTAAAACTGGCCGAGAAGCATTCCGTCCGGTTCGCCAAGGTGATGACGTGCCTTAACATCGGCTGTCCGCTTGGCGCCGGCATTTGGGAAGGTGTGCCGCTACGCGAGATTCTTTGGCTCACCGAGCCGCGCGAAAACCTCCGCCGCGTGTTCTATTACGGCTATCACAACGACGACCCGAAGCAGATGTTCAAGAGTTCGCTCCCCGTCGGCCGCGTGCCGGAAGATCCGTTCGATCTGCCGCCGGTCATCGTCTGCTACAAACTCAATGGCGAGTGGCTGTCGAGCGAGCGCGGCGGGCCGGTGCGGATCGTCGTGCCGGAGGCTTACGGCTTCAAGTCGATCAAGTGGCTCTCGCACATTTACCTCTCAAATATCGCCGCGGCCAACGACACCTACGGCGAGCAGAACAACGACGTCGACAGCCCGCTCAAGACGTTCGCGGCGACGCTGTCGGTTCCGCGGAAAGTGAAGGCCGGCGCGGCGATTCCCGTCACGGGTTATGCGCAAGTCGGCATCGGCGGGTTGTCGAAGGTGCAGGTGTGGTTGGAATCCAAAGCCGACCCGCATCCGGCGAGCGACCGCAAGTACACGACCGCACCCTGGAAGGACGCCGACATACTGCCGCCGCCGAAATCGTGGGGCGGCGATCTTCCCGATAAGAAGATTCCCGCGGGCACGCTCGGCTTCGACGACGCGACGGGCCAGCCGCGCACGTGGCCGCTGCGGCTGTTCAAAGTCCATTGGGCGACGCTGCTGCCGGGTCTGCCGGCCGGCGAATTCACACTCCGCAGCCGCGCCATCGACGAAAAGGGCAACGCGCAACCCATGCCCCGCCCGTTCAAGAAATCCGGCTGGGCCGACATCGAACGCGTGCCGATTGTTGTGGAATAACATGCGCGGCCGGATGCGTGGCGCAGTGGTGGGGCTGCGCACGCACCCCGCAGCCACAGTATCGCAGCGCGCGTGTGTGCGTCCCCGAATCCCGAATCCTTCCCTGACCCCCGATCCCTGACCCCTGACCCCTGCTCCATGGAAATCATCCTAAAAGACACGTACGAAGACCTCTGCCGCGCCGCCGCTCGGATGGTGGCGAAGATGCTCAACGCCAAGCCGAATGCCGTGCTGGGCCTGGCGACCGGTTCGACGCCGATTGGGATTTATCGCGAGTTAATTCGCTTGCACCGCGAGGAAGGCCTCGACTTCTCGCAAGTCACGACGTTCAACCTCGACGAATACGTCGGACTCGGCCGCAATCATCAGCAGAGCTATCATCGCTTCATGCAGGAGCATCTGTTCGAGCACATCAACGTGCCCGCGCAGAATATCTACATCCCCTCGGGCACGACCGACAATTACGAGGCGTTTTGCCGGTGGTACGAGCAGCGGATCAAGGAGTGCGGCGGCATCGACTTGCAAATTCTCGGCATCGGCGTGGACGGGCACATCGCGTTCAACGAGCCGGGGAGTTCGCTCGGCTCGCGGACGCGGATCAAGACGCTCGCGAGACAGACGATCGAAGACAACGCCCGGTTCTTCGACAAGCCCGAGGACGTGCCGGTCTACGCGATCACGATGGGCGTGGGGACGATACTCGAAGCTCGGCGGATTGCGCTCGTCGCGAACGGGAAGAAGAAGGCCCCCGCCATCGCTGCGGCGATCGAAGGTCCGGTGACGAGCCTATGTACGGCGAGCGCGTTGCAGTTGCACGCCGACACGACATACTTTCTCGATCGCGAAGCAGCCGGCGATCTCAAGATGATCGAATACTACGAGTGGATTCAGGCCAAAGGACCCGGCGCGCCCTATTCGACGACGTGGCGACGATCGGTGTAGGTCGGCGAAAAATCTTGGCGTACTATCGCGGGTGTTGGATTGGCGTTCGACTGGCGATAATGCGGCCATGCCGCCTGTCGCCTCGAATTCCGCCCGCCGCGCCTGGCTCGTCGTCGCTCTCTTGATGCCAGTCGCGCTGCTCAACTATCTCGACCGGCAGATGCTCGCGTCGATGCAGTCGTCGGTCATGGAGTCGATTCCGAGCCTCGGACAGGCGGAGAATCGCGAGGAACTTTGGGGCTTCATGCTCGGGCAGTTCAAGTGGGTGTATGCCGTCTTCAGCCTCGTCGGGGGTTACATTGCCGATCGCTTCAGCCGCCGTTTGACGATCTGCGGCAGCCTGTCCGTCTGGTCGCTAGTCACGTGGTGGACCGGGCACGTCGAGACGTACGACGAACTGTTGTGGGCACGCTCCCTGATGGGAATTAGCGAGGCGTTCTACATTCCCGCGGCGCTGGCGCTCATTACCGATTATCACACCGGCCGCACGCGGTCGCGGGCCGTCGGCTGCCATCAGATGGCGATCTACTGCGGCGTCATCGCGGGCGGATTCGGCGGCTATGTCGCGGCCGATCCGTATCTCGGTTGGCGATTCGCGTTCACGGCTTGCGGCACGTTCGGAATGGTGTATGCGGTGCCGCTCGTGGCGCTACTTCGCGACGTGGGGTGCACGACTTCTGAGGACGCGGCGGCGCGGCAATCGCCCTTGGGCGCCGGGCGCGAGTTGGTCGTCAATCGCTCGTTCGCGTTGCTCGTGCTCTATTTCACGTTGCCCGCAATGGCCGGTTGGGTCGTGCGCGATTGGATGCCGGCCATTCTCAAGAAAGAATTCGACATTGGCCAGGGTCAGGCGGGCGTGGCCGCGACGCTCTACTGGCAAGTCGCCGCGATCGTGGGCGCGATTGCCGGCGGCTGGCTCGCAGACCGGTGGATGCAGTCGACCCGTCGCGGCCGCATTTATACGAGCGCCCTGGGCATGGCCCTCATCGTGCCCGCCATCTTCGGCGTCGGCAACGCGGGCACGCTTGCGGTCGCCGTCGCGTTTCTGATCCTCTTCGGCCTGGGCTGGGGCCTGTTCGACTGCAACAACATGCCGATCCTCTCGCAGATCGTCCGGCCCGAGTTGCGGGCGACGGGCTACGGCATCATGAATTTCGTGAGCATCAGTTGCGGAGGACTGGCCGATTGGGGTTTCGGCGTATTACGCGATCGAAACGTGCCGCTCAACGCCATCTTCGGCACGTTCGCCTCGCTGGCCGTGGCGTCGATCGTGCTCGTGCTACTGATCCGGCCGCGGGAGTGATCGGCCGCGATGTAGCGACGGCATTTCGCTGTCCGACGGCCATCGGTCTCGTTCCCCGAATCGCGGGCCATTATCGACAGACCGGTCTTCATTGAACGTGTCGGTCTCGCGATCATTTCGAATCGGCCCAATCCTCGACGGCCAATCCCGCTATTCGAATAAAGTCGCGGGTGTTGCGCGTTACGAGCGTGCCGCCGAATTCGAGCGCAATCGCGGCGATACGAAGGTCCATCGATTTCACGCCCAGCTTTCTTGCTTTGAGCGCTTCGAATCTCACAATCGCCGCTTCGGTGAACGACAGGATCCGAAATTGACCGAGGAACGTGACGGAATCCGCCAGGCGCTGATAGGCACGTGAGATTCGCTGACTATCTTTTGCACGGCGAAGCAGCGTATACCAACCGGACAACTGTTCCTCGACGGTTATCACGGTGACGGCCAGCGCCTCCATGCCATGAGCCAAGACGCGCCGACACACTTCCTCGCGTCCTTCTTGGAACAGCACCAACGTATCGGTGTCCAAGATCACCAGCGTCATGAATCGGTCGCCTCGTCATCGTGTGCGTCGCGATACTCCTGCATTGCCTGTTTCCATGGTTCAACGAGCGGATCGTCCTTAAGCATGCCCACGAACCGGGCGAGAGGATGTTTGTCTGGCTCGATCGGCAGAGCGACGACCTGCGCGCCTGCCGCAATGCGCTGGTCGACGAGTTCGCGCAGCTTTGCGACGGCCTCTTCGCGCGTCGATGCCTCGGTTTCGAGATGCAGCGGCTCTCCCATGACGGCGCGGAACCCGCGTTCGGGGAGCGGTTCAACAAGTATGGGAATCTCCATCGCCGTCCTCGCACGTAAGCTGCATCGCTCGCGGCCGGGCCGATGCCGTCTCGAACGCGTAGTTTATCACGGCACTCGCGGAATGGCCATGTTCCGTGGAGAGCGCCGCCAATGCCACCTACGATGCCTTGTTCTCGAACTGCAATTGCAGCGGCACAACCGGCAAATCGACGGCGATCGGCGATTCGGCGGGCGTGTTCGCGCCGATAAGTTCTTCTGCGGCGGCGCGACGCGGTCCGAACACCATGAGCCGCGCGGTGGTCAGCAGGCCCCGCAGCGAAGAGAACGTCGCGTCGACCGCCGTCGGCTCGTAGCCCGAGTGGACCATGCAATCGGCGCATCGCGGGTTGCCGCTGGCTTGGCCGTAACGCTGCCACTCGGTGGCGGCGAGCAACTCGGCGAACGAGTCGACGTAGCCCTCATCGAGCAGGTAGCACGGCTTCTGCCAACCGAAGACGTTGTACGTCGGATTGCCCCAGGGCGTGCATTCGAGCGGAAAGCGGCCTTGCAAGAACTCCAAGAACAGCGGCGATTGGTTGAACTTCCAGTCGCGGCGAGGATTGCCCAGAATCCGCCGGAACAGGCTTTGCGTCTTCTGCCGTTTGAGAAAGTGGTCCTGGTCCGGGGCTTTCGCATAGCTGTAACCCGGCGAGAGCATCATGCCTTCGACGCCCAGCTCCGCGAGCGTGTCGAACATTTCGCGAATCCGCTCCGCATCGACGCCGTCGTAGAGCGTCGTGTTCGTCGTCACACGAAAGCCGCTCGCGACCGCCGCGCGGATGGCCGCCACCGCGATGTCGTAGATTCCGGGGCGGCAAACGGCGCGATCGTGCTCTTCGCGCGGACCGTCGAGATGGACCGAAAACGTCAGGTACTTCGACGGCCGAAACCGCGGCAGCGACTCTTCGAGCTTGATCGCGTTCGTGCACAGATACACGTACTTCCGCCGCGCGACCAGGCCCTCGACGATCGGCACGATGTCGGGATGCAACAGCGGCTCGCCGCCGGGAATCGACACGATCGGCGCGCCGCATTCGTCGACCGCGCGAAAGCACTGCTCGGGCGTAAGCTGTCGCCGCAGAATCTCGGCCGGATGCTGGATCTTGCCGCAGCCCGCGCAAGACAGATTGCAGCGCAGCAGCGGTTCGAGCATCAAGACGATCGGATACCGCTCTCGGCCGCGCAGCTTTTGTGCGAGCACGTAGCGGGCGACGGTCGCCATTTGCGAGAAGGGAACGCCCATGAACGGGGGTTGGGGGCTGGGGGCTGGGGAAATATGATCGATTAGTCACAGTCTGCAAAGATCGTTAGCGGTTGCGGCGCGGTTGCGACGCCGGATGCACTGTCCTCGTCGAAGGCACACGCCGCATCGTCGCCCTGGCGAAGGTCGGCGCCGATGGCTTTTGCCCAGCGGGCTAGGGCTTGGAGCGGGAAGTAGATCGGGTAGAGGTGATAACGCAAATAGAACACGAGCGGAAAGCCCGTGCCGGTGAACTCCGTTTCGTCCCAGGCGCCGTCGTCGTTCTGCTGTGCGAGCAGGAACCGCACGCCGCGGGCAGTGGCCGGATGCTGGTGGAGTCCGGCCGCGAGCAGGCCCATCACCGCCCACGCCGTTTGCGACGCGGTCGGCGGACCGATGCCGCGCCGCGAGCGGTCGGCGTAGCTATCCGGCGACTCGCCCCAGCCGCCGCTCGGCTGCTGGCACGTCAGAAGCCAATTCGCGCCCGCGACCATCGCCGGATCGTCCTGCGGCACGCCGACCGCCGCGAGTCCGACGAGCGTTTGCCAGGTGCCGTAGATGTAGTTCACGCCCCAGCGGCCATACCAACTGCCGTCCGGCTCTTGCGTTCGGCGGACGTACGCGAGCGCCCGATCGACCGCGGGATCACCTACGCGCTTGCCCAAACGTCCGAGCGCTTCGAGCACGCGACCGGTCAAGTCGGGCGAACTGGGGTCGATCATTGCGTTGTGGTCGGCGAACGGCACTTCGCAGAGTACCTGCATGTCGTTGTCGCGATCGAACGCGCCCCAACCGCCGTCGCGGTTCTGCATCGCGAGCGTCCACGCCAGGCCGCGCTCTGTTGCCGCGGCAACGCGATCGACGAGCGCGGCACGCTGCCGCGCCGCGCCCAGGTCGCGCGTTCTGCCCGCGTCAACGACCGAAAGCCCCGGCGGCAATACGTCGTCAGGCATATCGCCGCCCTCCGCGGCGGGCGGCGGATTGAGCGCCATGAGCACCATCGCCGTGTCGTCGACGTCGGGATAGAACGCGTTGGCGTGCTCGAAATACCAGCCGCCGGGCTCGGCGCGAACGGTTTTCGCCCAATCGCCCTCGATCGTCGCTTCCTTCGACAGCAGCCATTCGGTAGCCGACCAGATGGCATCACTCGCCGCGTCGACGCCGCTTTCGGAGAGCGCCCGCATCGCGATCGCCGTGTCCCAAATGGGCGATTTGCAGGGCTGGAGCCGCGTACTCGTTTCGCCTTTGAGCATCAGCGCGTCGAGCTGGTCGAGGTTGTATTGCACTTCGGGACTCTCGTCGGCGTATCCGAGCCCCTTGAGCGCGATGGCCACCCAAATGATCGGCGGAAAGATCGCGCCGAGCCCGTCTGAGCCTTCGCAGCGATCGAGCATCCACCGCCGCGCGGCTTCCACGGACCGGCGGCGCAGCGGCGTGAAGCCGACGCGTTCGCACGCCTTGATCGCGCGATCGACACCGCGAAAGAAGCCGGCCCAACTCAACTTGCCGGTCGACTTCTTGCCGGGACACGCGAGCGGGCGCCAATCTTTCGGTTCGCACAGGAACAACTCGCGAATTCCCTGGCCGGCGTCAAGCTTTCGCACGGGCCGCGTCGCCCAGACGATCGACAGCGGCACGAAAATCGTCCGCGACCAGGCGCTAATCCGGTAGATGTTCACCGGCGCCCACGTCGGCAGAAGCATCGCCTCCGGCGGGACGGCGGGGCAGAGTTCGTAGGGAACCTGGCCCAAGAGGGCGAGGTAGTAACGCGTAAAGCTGTTGACCGCGTCCGCCCCGCCGTGGCGGAGGATCGCCGCTCGTGCCCGCTGCATGTAATCGAGGTGCGGCGCGTGTCCGGTAAGCTTGAGCGCGAAATACGCTTTCACGCTCGCGCTGATGTCGATGCCCGCGCCGGGATATTGGCCCCAGCCGCCGGTGGCGCACTGGGTCTCGACGAGCCGCTCGGCAACCCGTGCGGCGACCGCCGACTTCTCGCGGCCGAGGAACGCGAGCAACAACAGGTACTCGGTTTGCAGAATCGAGTCGCCTTCGAGCTCGCCTTCCCAATAACCGTCGGCGTGCTGGCGTTCGAGCAGCCAATTTCGCGTCCGCAAGATCGCCCGCCGCAGCGGCGCGGAAAAGCGGCGGGCCGTAGCGCCGTGGACGGCGTCCTCGTCGGGCGTAACGACGTCCAAACCGTCGTCCGGAACAACCCGAATCAAGTGGCTCGACATGGCATCCATCGCTTGTCCAAGGGCATCCTGCGCGCAAGTCCTCGTGACTCTTGAGCATGGGGCAGCCTAAGCGATGCCGCGGCGCGAGACAAGTCCGCGACGCCGCTCGACGCTCGACAATGCAAGCACTGCTATCACGCCGCACGGCTCAATTGCTCTCGCCAAAAGGCTTGCGAATCGCTATGAATCCCGAACCAAAATAGGCGCTCGCGAATTTCCGCGCTCTTTGCACCGTCCACTGTCCACTCCCCACACGCAACCCCGCGCGGCCACCCGCGGCGGCACATCCTCAAGGCACCGACCATGAGCACGGCTGCTCCCGGCCTGAAGCTTCGGCTTCCCAGCTATGTCGTCATTCCCGCGAGGCTTGCATCCACGCGCCTCCCGCGCAAGTTGCTGCTTGCCGAGACCGGCAAGCCGCTGATCCAGCACACCTACGAAGCCGCCCGGCGCGCGACGCGGCCGTTCGGGTTGTGCGTTGCGACCGACAGCGACGAGATCGCCCGCGCCGTCCGCTCGTTCGGCGGCAAGGCCGTATTGACGAGCGCGAATCTCGCCTCGGGGACGGACCGCGTGGCGGAAGTCGCCCTCGATCTCGTCGACATCGAAATCGTCGTCAACGTCCAAGGCGACGAGCCGGAACTCAGCGGCGCGGCCATCGACGAAGTGATCGCACTGCTCGAAGCGGACCCGACCGCCGTCATGGCCACGCTGGCCACGCCGATCCGCGATCGCAAGAAGCTCGATGATCCGGCGTGTGTGAAAGTCGTGTTCGATTCGGCTGGGCGAGCGCTGTACTTCAGCCGCGCCGCGATTCCGCACGCCCGCGAGTGGCGCGACGAGTTGCTCGCCGACGAATCGCCGCGGTTTTTTCAGCACCTAGGATTGTACGCTTATCGTCGCGAGTTCTTGTCGAATCTGGCGAAGCTTCCGCGGTCGCCGCTCGAACAACTCGAGAACCTCGAACAGCTTCGCGTTCTCGAAACGGGAAACACGATTCTCGTTTCGACCGTCAACGAGCCTTCGATCGGCATCGACACGCCGGAAGACTATCGTGAGTTCGTCGAACGCACCCGGCGCGCGACGCGGGCGGCGGGGTGACGTTCGTCATTCGCCGATGGCGACTTCAACGAGTTGCTCGCCCTTCACGTCGGTGAGCGCCGTGACCGTCCACACCGCATAGGCAATGTTCCAACTATGCGGAAACCGCTTGAGCGGCTCGAATTTCGCGCCGCCGAACTTTTCGGCAATGGAGCCATTGAGCCAGGCGGGTGTCGTGGACGCATCGAAGGCGATGCCGTCGATCGAAAGCGCACCCGAAAACGCCGACTGCGGCGTCAATTCGCGATTCGCGGCGTTCACGGCTAGCGCTGTTTCCGGCACGAAGACGAACGACACTTTGGTGACCTGGGCGAGGTCCGGTCGCTCGACCGCGACGATGCCGGCGGCGTCCCAGATGTGGACGTTTACGAACGGCTCGGTCTCGGTCGCGGCGAGTACTTCCCGGCGCGACGCCGGTCCCAGCGCGGCTTCCCAGGCTTCGATAATCCCGGGCAGCTTTACCGGCTTGCCGTTGACGGTCATTCGCCCCTGGGCAAGCGCGACTGTGGGCGAGGTCTTGCTCACGGGCGCCGTCGGACGTGCGGCGATTGCGGCGGGCGGCGACTTGTCCGAGGGGTCGTTCGTTCCGCACCCGACAACGACACACGCCACCACCGCCCAGATCGCTGAGCGGGCTACCGAAACGGCATTCCATCCATTGAGACTCGCGCGCATCGGCTCCATCCGTTGCCTGTGGTTCGCAAAACAATCGCGGGGCTAATGCCGGACGACCGCCTTGCCGCTGACCCTGGCCAGAATCTCATCCTCGTCGGGGAATTCGCCCGTTTCGAGCTTCGAGTAAATCAGCTTCCCGTCGACGGTCACTTCGAAGCAACCGCCACCGGAGGGTTCGAGTTCCAAACCGGCAATCTTCTTCTTCAATTCCGACAACAGCCGGCTCGCCAAACTGACGGCCTGCGGTTCGTAGTTTCACATCGAGCAGTAGCGAATGTGGATTTTCATGGCTTACTCCGTCGTATCGACGCCCCGTTGCGCCTCCTTCCCTTTACAGTTATTCAGCTTTTCGTCGTCGATGGCAAGATCACAAACCACGCGCCCGGCGATGATGGTTTCCTCGACGATTCTCGGCACGTCGGCGATTTGGACGTTGCCGTACCACACTTCCTGAGGGTAAATCACGACGGTCGGACCGAGTTCGCACTGGTCGAGACACCCTGAGGCGTTGGCCCTGACGAGCGGACCGAGGCCGCGGCGTTTGAGTTCGGCCTTGAAGGCTTCACGGAGGGCCTCGGCGCCTTCGGGATCGCAGCATCCGCGCGGGTGTCCGGGGTCCCGCTGGTTGCAGCAGACGAAGATGTGGCTGGTGAATTTGGGCATAGGAAAAATCTCGTAGCGCCAGTCCGTGCCCATTATCGCGTTGCCTGCGCATGAAACAACAGCGGCCTCCACGAGGGAGGCCGCTGGGGACGGGCATCGAATTTTACTGGGGCGCTTCAGTCGCACTCGACATTCGGCAGCAATTCGTTACTGCTTAGTGGCCACACCCGCAGCTAGCGGCCGGGGCGCCGCAGCCGCAGTCATCGCAGCAAGAATCGCAGCAGCACGAATGGAGCGCGTCACGCAGGCCGGCCAACAAATCGCGAATCGGGGTCGGGCGGCAGCAGCAATCGTTGCAAGGATCGCAGCACACCGGCTCGCAGCACTTCGGCTTGCAGCAGCGGCGCGGCTTGCAGCACGGAGCCGGCTCGCAGCAGGCCGGTTCGCAGCAGGCTGGCTTGCACGCATCGCAGCAGCGATGGAACAAGTCGCGGAGCCGGTGTCCGCACTTCGGAGCACAGCAGTCGTCGCAACAGCTCGACGCGCCGCCGCAGCCGCAATCCGGCGCGGGGGCGTCGCCGGCATACGCCTCGCAAGCGTTGCCGGGAGCGCGGCTGGCCTTGTTGAACAACTTGGCCTCTGCCGAGTTGGCGGCCAACAACAACACTGCGGCCACCGCAAAGGCGGGTAGAAGGAACCGTCGTACCATGGGGAGAACTCCTTACCTGGTTTATGCGCCTACCATGCGATCGACCACAACGTCGGTCGTGTAAACCTATCCGTCGTTATCGTCTCGCCGAAGTCGCCAGGTTAGCCAGTCGCCCCGGTTTGTTGCTTTTTTGCAACTTGCCGGGCCGGTTGCAACGGTCATACGGACCGCAGTGACTTTGCCGTCATTTCGCCCCCGGCGGCTTATTTACCCCCCGGTGAATACACCGGGGGCAATCGGCCCGACGCAACGAAAACCCGTGACGCCATCGCGCGAAGCCCGCGACGAAAAGGCGCCACCCCACACTGCATAGCGCCGGTGTGTGGCCGAGCGCATTGCCCCCGGTGTAATCACCGGGGGCTAAATTCTGAGGAACGCGCCGCGGCGATACAGCCACAAGCTGATGAGCCAGAAGATAGCAAGCACCATTGCGCCTTCGACAATCGGCGGATAGGGTTGGCCGAAAACCTCGAATAGCGGCCGTCCAAACCAGGACTCGGAAACGTAGTTCAGGTGCGTCGTCAAGCTGCCGCTGACGAACCCGAACGAAAGGTGAACGAGCACGTACATGGCGATCGAGTTCATGCCCACCACGACGAGCGGGAAGGCCCAGCGGCGAAATCCGGCCCAATCGATGATCGCAAAGAAAGCCGCAAGCGCGATTGCTGCCCAACCGCTGCTGTAGATGGCCCACGACGGCGTCCAGATCCGCTTGACCATCGGGCAAACGCCGAGCCAATCGAGCGTCCAACCGACGGCAAGGCCCGTCAAACCGGCGACGACGAGGATCGCGGCCTTCTCCCGCACCGTTCGCCGTGACCGCAGCAACCCGCCGGCCAGCAGCCCGAAGATCATCGTGGCGAGCGAAGGCACGAAGTTGAGCGTCAAGTAGCCGCCGCGGTTGAATTGGAACGGTTTTTCCCGCGGAAACAGATTCAGAAACCACTGGTCGGCGTAGGCCGCGTAGTTACTGTTCTTGTTCCAGTGAGACGCGAAGCCGCCGTAGTGCTCCGGCCAGTTTGCCGGGACGCCGACCGCGGGATAGTTGAATTCCGGTCCCGGCTCGGGATAAAGCGCAAACGCCGCCCAATATGCCACGAGGATCAGCGCCGCGGCGGTCCATTGCCATCGTGGCCGCGCGAAACCGAGCAGGAACAAGAACGGATAGCCCAGGCCGATCTGCGTAAGTACATCCTCGAACGTGAAATTCGTCATCGGCCGGCCGACCGAGCGGAGAAAGATGCCGAGCGCGACGAGGAGGACGCTCCGCCACAGCGCATGAACGAGCATCCGCGAGAAGACATGCCCGCGAGCCAGGCGACTGGCGAGCGAAAACGGCAGCGCGACGCCGACCATGAACATGAACGACGGCTGGATCATGTCCCATAACGTGCATCCCGCCCACGCAAGGTGGTCGAGCTGATGGACGACCGATTGCAGCGTTGGACTTTGAGAATAGCTGTCGAGCTTCTTGAGCGTCGCGGGGACGTGCATGATCTCGCTGGCCATGAGCAGCATCGTCGCGCCGCGATAAGCATCGAGCGAAACGAGCCGCCGCGGCGCGGGCACAGCTTCGGCGGTCAAACGGTTCGCAGCGTCGATCATATAGCTCAACAACGTAGCCCACATTTAGCCCCCGGTGAATACACCGGGGGCAATCGTCGCGGCGCTCGAAGTCGCGCCACGGCTCGCCGAGCGACTCGCGACGACGACTCACGCCGCCGGCGCTTTTGCGAGCAGGGACGTTGTGATCGTGCGTCGAGTGTTCTGCCCCCGGTGTATTCACCGGGGGCTAAATGCTGCCGTCAGTTTAGGTCGGGTGGGCAAGCCTTTCCGGCATTCGGGAATACATTTGCCGCTCGGGTCGTTGGGGCCGACAAAACTCTCGGGCCGATCGTTCCCGGCAACGTTCCGGAACGTGTCGGTTTATCACGGCGGAGACATCTATCGAGTTCGACGACGAGTCTGCGTTCGAGTCGCGAACCGCGGGCGAAGTCAAGTCGCTTGCTCAACATGCGTCGAAGGGAGGCAGCCATGCACTTGTGGAAACGTCGCCGAACCGCCTCCCGCGAGGCCCGGTATCTGGCCGGGCAACTTCCGCCGGCAAGCGACCGCCCCAGTACGCTGCATTTCACGCTCCACAAGTGCGCCTCGGTCTACCTGCGGACGAAACTGCACGCGCTGGCGGAAGCGATCGGGCTGGCGCCGCTCGATATGGACGGGCACTTTTTCGACTCGGCGGAACCACAGCCGTTCGCGGTTCGTCCGCACGGATACTTTTACGGCCCGTTCCGCTCGCTCGACGATGCATTCGGAATGCGGCGCGAGTGGCCGGACTTGACCGGGTATAAGATCCTCGTCGTGCTCCGCGACCCGCGCGACGTGCTCACGTCGCTCTATTTCTCGACGGCGTTCAGCCACGCGACACCGCAAGGGCACGGGCGAGACTCGTTTCTCGCCCTCCGCGACGCGGCGCAGCACGTCGACATCAACGAATACGTCCGCCGCGAGGCCGACGTGTTCTTGCCGCGCTATCGGGCCTATTTTCGCCTCGCCGCCCGATACGACCGCATTTGACGACGTACGAGCAACTCGTCACGACGCCCGATGCGTGGCTCGACGCGCTGCTCGGGTATCTCGGGGTGGACCTTTCGGCGAGGCAACGGCGGCGGCTGATTTCGGCCCGCGATTTCGCCGTGAAGCGCGAAAATCCGTCGGCCCACGTCCGGCAAGTTCAGCCCGGCGACCATGCCCGCAAACTGCGCCCCGAGACGATCGCGTGGCTCGATGCGAAGTTCGCGGAAGTGCTCGATTGGTACGCGGGTCGGGCGGCAACGGCTGCGTGAGCTCCGATTTGGCCCCCACCGTTATTTAGCCCCCGGTGAATACACCGGGGGCAAAATGCTCGACCGCGCGAAACCACGTCGCGATGCACGACGCACCCCCGGTGGGTTCGCTCGCCAATGCTCGCCGTTTCTTCGAGCGTCGCGTCCAATGCCCCCGGTGTATTCACCGGGGGCTAAATGTAAGATTGTCGTGTGAGCAACGAGCCGCACGAACCCGCGTTTCCCGACGGCCCGCCGACCTGGCCGGTGGCCGATGAGGACGTGCGCGCGGCACTCGAAGCGGCGTATGCCGACGGAAGTTGGGGACGCTATCGAGGTCCGAATTGCGAGCGGCTCATCGGCGCGCTGGCCGAGTATCACCGCGTCGAGCACGTTACGCTCTGTTGCAGCGGCACGATCGCCGTGGAACTGGCCCTCCGCGGTTTGAAGATCGGCGCGGACGATGAGGTGTTGCTCGCGGGCTACGACTTCCCCGGCAACTTTCGGGCGATCGAAGCCGTCGGGGCGCGGCCCGCGCTCGTGGATATCGACCCGGCGACGTGGTGCTTCGACGTCGAGCGGCTCGAAGCGGCGATCGCGAGCGAGACTCGGGCGGTTATCGTGTCGCACTTGCACGGCGGACTGGTCCCGATGCGGCGGCTCATGGAAATTGCCGCGGGACGTGGAATCGCGGTCGTCGAGGATGCGTGCCAGGCTCCGGGAGCGATGATCGACGGTCGCCGGGCAGGAACTTGGGGCGACGCCGGCGTGCTGAGTTTCGGCGGCAGCAAATTGCTCACCGCCGGTCGCGGCGGGGCGGTCCTCACACGCTCGGCCGAGGTCCACCAACGGATCAAAGTCTTCGCCGAACGCGGCAACGATGCATTCGCCCTATCCGAGTTGCAGGCGGCCGTGCTCTTGCCGCAGTTGGCAAAGCTCGACGCGCGGAATGCGACGCGGCGCGAGCGCGTGTCGCGGCTGTTGACGCTGCTTTCCGATGTCGCCGAACTCTCGCCCGTTCGCTTCGCCGCGCCGCCGGACGAACCGGCGTTCTACAAGGTCGCCTGGCGCATCGCCGCGTCAACCGGCCACGAAGCGATGCACGCCGCGCGCGAACGATTCGTCGCCGCCGTCCAGCGGGAAGGCGTCGCCGTCGACGCCGGCTTTCGCGGTTTCGCCACCCGTAGCGAGCAACGTTGTCGCCATGCGACCACGCTAGAACACAGCGAGCGCGCCGCCGCAGCGACGGTCGTGCTGCATCATCCGGTGCTGCTCGACGATGCCACGGCGATGGAACGTGTGGCGCGGGCAATGCGAATTGCGTCGGGTGCGATTCGAACTTGACGCACATTGCCCCCGGTGTATTCACCGGGGGCTAAATATTGCCGGCGGCGAAATGGGTCAGCGGCGCGACTTTTGCCGCAAGTCCCAAGCTTCGATCCACTTCACTTCGCCGGGCTGCAGCTCGAAGTCGGCGGTGAGGCGTTTTTCCATGTCCGGGAGGTGGCCTGCGCCGTAGAAAACGGCGATCTTCTTCTTGCCGGCGGCGATTTCTTTTTTGAGCACCTCGAATGCCTTGCGGTTGCGTTCGCCGATGATGGTCGAGCCTTTCGGGCCTTCAAGCATGCTCATCGTTCCGCCCAGGTCCTCGAACTGTTGGGCCATGACCCGCTTGAGCTTGAACGCCCGGTCCGGCGAGAACAGGGCGAAGAGAATTTCGGCGTCGGAGGAGCCGCCTTTCTTGCCCGCTTGCTGGGCGATCGACGCGCCCATCATCTTGAAGAACATCTGCAAAAAGCTCTCGCCGCGCTCTTCCATCGTCTTGGCGAACTCTTCCGGCGACATGTCGGCGTGGACGAAGTTGTCTTTCGTGTAGTCGACTTTTTCGAGTTGGAACTCGAGATCGAGGATGTCCTTGAGTGCCTTTTGAATCGCGCCGACGGGATGACCGCCGCCCTCGGTCCGCCCGCCCTTGGGAATCTTGGTGCCTTCCGGTGCGACCAGCTCGTAGAGCACGACGTCGTATTCCTTGAACGCCTTGTTGAGCTTGTCGTAGTACGCGCCGTCGCCGACGTGGACCGCGCCGACGAGATCGACGACCAGACCCTTGCGGTCGTCGCCCTTGGGCCTGTAGCTGACGATCGAGGTTTGCATCGACTGCGGCTCGCCTGCGGCGTCGCGGACGATGCGCAGGAACTTCTCGGCCGCCTTCTTCGCCGCCTTCTTTTCCGCGGCGATTTGCTCGGGCGTTTTCGTTGCGGACGTCTTTGTCTCTCCGCCCGCTTCCGCCTGCACAGCGACATCGCGTCGCTGCGGCGTGTTAGGAACAACGCGCTTATCGCCGGGCCTGGTGGTAGACGGTTCGGCCTTGGGCGGTGCTTTTTCAAGCACCGGCGGTTTGCCGAGGGCGACCGGTGAATGACCAAGGATCGCGCCGACGGCGATCAATAACGCCCATAGGATTCGCCGTGGGGATGATTTGTATTCGCACATCGTTCAGATATTACGGTTTTTCGAGGAGAATCATCGGTCGATCATGCGTCAATTGCCGCGACGCCAGAAGTATACGCCTTCGGGAATACCCGCTCAACCAAACCGTGGTTTTTCGCCGAAGCGGAAGTCGCAAGACTTCCGAGATTCCGGGCATTCGTCGGACGTCGGAAGGCTTGCGACTTTCGC
Organism: Planctomycetota bacterium; assembly: GCA_003576845.1. GTDB lineage: Bacteria > Planctomycetota > Planctomycetia > Pirellulales > PLA5 > PLA5. The sequence goes on along the minus strand of QEVJ01000024.1, from coordinate 31,314 downwards.
TACGGCGCCGCCGATCGCGAAGCGAGTGAAAAACTTGCTAAATGCCGCAGTTCTGGCTTTAATAGGTTGGCCCGATTGTGGCTCCACCGTTGACGAACTCACGCGAACCGGCAAGGACATCCTTCATGATTTGGCAGCCCCTGCGCCGCATCGACGCTTCCCGAGCCACCACCCCGACGAACGCATCTTGCGCCCGCCGCACGAGCCGTAAGGGCCTGCGGATCGAGTCGCTCGAAGGACGGCTAGTGCTCGCCGCGCCGGTCGCCGTCGACGATTCATACACGGCGATCAGCAACGCGATGCTGAACGTCCCCGCCGCCGGAGTGCTGGCGAACGACAGCGATCCGGACGGGGACGCGATTCGCACGTCGCTCGTCGACAATGTCGATCACGGCATTCTGAACCTCGCCGCGGACGGTGGGTTTACCTATTTGCCGAACCCCGGGTTCACCGGAACGGACACGTTTAGTTACCGCGCGGTGGCCGATCCGTCGATCGTGTTCGCCGTCGATCCGGCCCAGTCGAGCGTCAACGCCACCGCGACGCTTCGCACGACGCTCGGAAATCGCACTGACAGCGATTCGACGCGCGTTTCGGGCACGGTGACAACCAAACTCACGCCCACGACCTCGCCCTTTACGACCGCACACGTCCAGGACATGGACCTGCTGCTCATCGATCCCTTGACGTTCGAGTTCAGCTTCGGCGGGTTGCTCGGCGCCGTGCTCACCGCGTCGTCGCCTGCGAACACGATTACGGTCAGCATGGAACAACCCGGCGAACCGGCTGCGGTGGGTGCGGGAAGCTTCGTGCAGACGAACAACAACCTGCGCGTTGCCGGCCAGGCGGACCTGTCGTGTAACGGACTGCTCTGCGGCAGTTTCACGATTCCGCCGAATCCACAAATCTTCGACGCCGACGGCGTGATTACGGATATTCAGGGTACGCTCAGCCAGACCGCTTCGACGATCACGCTGGCCTTTCCCGTCAATTTCGTGGGGACGTTCGACCTGGGCGACGGGAACTTCCTCGATTTGACGCTGGCGGGATCGGTGCGTGCCACCGGCCAGGCTTCGCCGCCGCCGGATCAATCTAACATCGCCACGGCGACGATCACGACCGTTCCCCCCGTCGAAACCCAACCCGACACGTACCACACGCGCGAAGACACGCCACTGGTCGTCTCGTCCGCGGCGGTGCCGCGGACCGAAACGCTCCTCCCCCGCGGTTCGCTGTGGCGGTACATCGACGACGGCAGCAATCAGGGTACGGCTTGGCGCGAGTTAGGCTTTGCAGAAACGGGCTGGAAAGGCCCCGTCGAGGCCGAGTTCGGCTACGGCGATGGCGGCGAAGGGACGGTTATCATCTGCGATCCCAATCCGGCCGACGGGTGCGCGGACACTCCGACGGATCTGAACGACAACTTCATCACGTCGTATTTCCGTCGCAGGCTCGTCCTCGATCAGGTCGACGACATCCACGAGTTGGTCATTCGCCTGCGCCGCGACGACGGGGCGGCGGTCTACGTCAACGGCGTCGAGGTCGTGCGCGACAATCTCGCTGCCGGCGCCGCGTTCGACACGCCGGCTTCCGCCACGGCGTCCGACGACGGGGCCACGTTCATCGAGTTTATCGCGCCCGCCGATATGCTCGTTGTCGGCACGAACGTCGTCGCCGTCGAGGTGCATCAAGCGTCGGCGAGCAGTTCCGATGTCAGTTTCGACTTGGAACTCGCGGCCCGGCGCGGGAATCTGAGCGTGCTCGCCAACGATCGTAACAATGCCGGCGGGGCGCTCTCGGCCAGCGTTGTGACGCAGCCAGTTCACGGCACGCTGTCGCTCAATGCGGCCGGCGGATTCACTTATTCGCCCGCCGCGAATTACAACGGCCCGGACAGTTTCACGTATCGCGCGACGCCGACCACGCCGCCGGAAACGGTGACGCTCGTCGTCGATCCGGTCGACGACGCTCCGTCGCCGGTTGCCGACGGTCCGTACAACGCCAGCGTCGGCACGCCACTCGTCGTCGACGCGGCCGCGGGCGTGCTCGCCAACGACGGCGACCTCGAAAACGACCCGCTCTCGGCCATCGTTTATTCGGAGCCATCCTTGGGCACGCTCTCGCTGTCTGCGGATGGCGGATTCACGTACACGCCGCTCGTCGCCGGCAGCGACTCATTCAGCTATCGCGCCGTGCAAGACACCACGTTCGTGCCGTTCGGCTCGCGATGGACGTTCCTGGACAACGGCACGGATCAAGGCACGGCCTGGCAAGCCGCGGCATTCGACGATTCGGCCTGGGCGACCGGCGTGGGCGAGCTGGGCTACGGCGACGGCGACGAAACGATGCTCGTCGGCTATGGCACGTCGGGGTCGAACAAGTACGTCACGACCTATTTCCGCCGGGAGTTCTACGTCGATAACACGGCCGCGCTCGCGGAAGTCGTCGCCCGGGCGATTCGAGACGACGGGATTGCCGTGTACGTCAACGGCACGGAGGTCGGCCGCGACAATTTGCCGGCGGGAGCGCTGTTCAACACGCTAGCTGGGCCGAATACGATCGGTGGGGCCGACGAATCCACGCCGGTGGCGTTCAACGTGCCGGCGTCGCTATTGGTCAACGGGCGCAACGTGATCGCCGTCGAAGTCCATCAAGCAGCCGCCAACAGCTCGGACATGAGCTTCGACCTGGACCTCTCGGCCAAGCTCCTCTCCGCGCCCGCCGACGTGTCGATCGAATCGACCGGTTCCGCGACGGCGCCGCGCGTGACGAGCGTCGAAGTGCAAGGCTCGGCGTGGTCGACGGCGTTCCGCGGTTATCTCGACGCGAGCGATTTGGGTAGCGGCGGTTACGCGATTCCCGACGCAAGCGCGGGCGGCGACCAGCTCGCCACGCTGCCGTGGTCGAACCTCACGTCGATCGCGCTCAACTTCAGCGAGCACGTCGACCCCGCGACGCTCACCGCCGCAAGCCTCGTCGGCGCGTCGGTGGGCGATGTGCCGCTCGCCGAGCCGATCACGTCCGTTGGTCCGGCGGGAACGCTGTTCGCGATCTGGAATCTTGCCGGCGGGGCCACGCTCGCCGCCGATCGCTACACGTTCACGCTCGGCGATTTGGCCGCGACCCCGGGCGGGGCGTTGCTCGACGGCGAATGGACGACCGGCGCGAGCAGCTTTCCATCGGGCAACGGCGCGGCCGGGGGCGACTTCGCGTTCGAGTTTCGCGTGCTGCCCGGCGACGCCGATCGCGACGCCGCCGTCGATCTGGCCGACGTCGCCGCGAACGTCGCCGCGGGCTTTCGCACGACGGCCGACGCGGGCTATTCGCCGTTTCACGACATCGACGGCAGCGGCGTCGTCAACTTTGCCGACGCGATCGGCGTGCGGAATCACCTTTCGGCCTCCGTGCCCAGCCCAGCGGCTGCCGACGCGATCGTGACTGCCGCCAGCGCGCGGAGCCGAACGATAACCACGCGCGCAGCGGGCCGCGCGGATGCCGCACGTGGCGCCGCGGTCGATCGAGCCTTCGCCGACGCGACGCGCGGGGAACGCGGTTCTTCCGCGCGCCTGACCGCGGTTCGATCACTTCCGGCCGGAATAGGCGAAGAGGGTATTGTCGGAATTCGGCCGCGCAGCCGCAGCCTCGTGCGGTCGGCGACCCGAGCGGAATTGCTGGGTGGTCCGCTCGGATAAACTCGCCGGCCGCTCGCTCGGCCAGCGCGGCTACACAGAGCGCCGCGGAGGGAACGACGGGTTCTCTCCGCGGCGTGCTTTTTTGGCAGGCCGGAGGCGTGAGGCCGGAGGTATGAGGGATCGTGCGCCGACATCGTCCGCGCATCTTGCACAGTGCGCACGCTTTCATGGAAGCAAGGAACGCGGCCAATTCCTCCGGCCTACAGCCTCACGCCTCCGGCCTGCCAGGGTGTTGCACGCCGCCGAAAAGTTGCGAAAATGCGAAGGTTCCGCTCGCTACCGATTCGCAGATTCTCAACGACCTCACGGAGCCGCCATGTCACGCCTCGTTACCTTGTTTACCGGACAGTGGGCCGACCTCAAGCTCGAAGACATGGCTCGCAAGACGCGGGATTTCGGCTATCAGGGCATCGAGTTGGCGTGCTGGGGCGATCACTTCGAGGTCGACAAGGCGCTCGCCGACCCGGGTTATTGCGCGGCGAAACGGGCGACGCTCGAAAAGTACGACCTGCAATGCAAGGCAATCAGCGCCCACCTCGTCGGCCAGGCGGTGTGCGACATCATCGACGAGCGGCACAAGTCGATCCTCCCGCCTTATGTTTGGGGCGACGGCAAACCGGATGGCGTCAACAAGCGGGCCGCCGAGGAACTCAAGAACACCGCCCGGGCCGCGCAAAAACTCGGCGTCGAAGTCGTGAACGGGTTTACCGGGTCGAGCATCTGGCATCTGCTATATTCCTTCCCGCCGGTCCCCGAGTCGATGATCGCGGCGGGTTTCAAGCAATTCGCCGAGCGGTTCCACCCGATTCTCGACGTGTTCGACGAATGCGGCGTGCGGTTCGCGCTCGAAGTGCACCCGACCGAAATCGCCTTCGACATATATACGGCCCAGCGGGCGCTCGATGCGCTCGGCAACCGCGAGACGTTCGGCTTCAACTTCGACCCGAGCCACCTGCTATGGCAAGGCGTCGATCCGGTCGAGTTCATCCGCGCGTTCCCGGACCGCATCTACCACGTCCACGTCAAGGACGCGATCACGACGCTTAACGGCAAGAGCGGCATTTTGGCCAGCCACATCAACTTCGGCGATCCGCGCCGCGGGTGGGACTTCCGCTCGCCGGGCCGCGGCGCCGTCAACTTCGAGGAGATTATCCGGGCGCTCAACGTGGCGGGTTACAAAGGCCCGCTGTCGGTCGAATGGGAAGACTGCGGCATGGACCGCGATCACGGCGCCCGCGAAGCGGCCGACTTCGTCAAGCGGATCGACTTCGCGCCGAGCGGGCGGGCGTTCGATTCGGCGTTTTCGGAAGGGTAAGCCGAAGAACCGTCCCACATTGCTCCTCCTGAATTGGGCCTTAATCGAAATGGGGAAAGGCTATGCCAGCCACGCTTCGTCGCGGTAGTCGCGGCCCGGATGTCGTTCAGCTTCAAAAGCTGTTGAACCAGAAAGTCGTGCCTTGTCCTAATTTGACCGCCGACGGCGACTTCGGGCCGCGCACCGAGAACGCCGTGCGGATGTTCCAGACGCAACAGCGTCTCGGCGTCGATGGGATCGTCGGCCCCAATACTTGGGCGAAGTTGCAGGCCGGTGGAGGCCCAACCTCACCCGCGAAGCCGGTCGGCGAGCCGGCCTGGATGCAGATTGCCCGCCGCGAGATCGGGGTTCGGGAGACCGCCGGCGCGGCGCACAATCCGCGGGTCATCGAGTATCATGGGGCGACGTCGCTCAAGGCAACCACCGATGAAACGGCATGGTGCGCGTCGTTCGTGAACTGGTGCCTTAAGCAAGCGGGTGTAATGGGCACCAACTCGGCCGCCGCCGCGAGTTTTGTAACGTGGGGCAAGCAAACCGCTCCTCAGCCCGGCGCAGTGTGCGTGATCTACAACGCCGCCGCCGCCAATAGCAGTCTTTCGCGGTCCGGCAACCACGTCGGCTTCCTGGTCGAAGAGACGCCCAACGCATACGTGCTCCTTGGCGGCAATCAGAGCGACTCTGTCAAGATTTCGAACTTCGGCAAAGGGAAATGGCGGCTCAAGGCCATGCGTTGGGCGCCGTAGCGCGAATCACTCAACTGTGTTCGGTGCGTCCGGACACGCATGCCAGCGTGTTCGGGACCTTGGCCGACTCAAAGGCCGACAGCCCGAAGAGCGAGAACAGTAATATCGCCGCGGCCACGGCGACCGGGTGAATCCGGGATTCGACGAACGGCGCGCCGTAGTTCTCGCGGGGTGGAACGGCGAGCGGGGCGATTTGGCGGGCCGGTTCCGTGGGTGAGATGAGCGGGGCCGAGGTCTCGCTACGGTCATCGAGCGCTTGCGTCGCCGTGTAGGCGCAGCCGAGCACGCTTCCCAATAGCAGTGCCGCGGCAGTCGAGCGAAGTTGCGTGTTTTCCACGCTTCGCCATAAGGGCAACGACCGCGCCCCCGTTGCGCGAAGCGCCAATCCGTGCGTCCGCGACGCGAACGTGCCGATTATTGCGGCAAATCGGGGTCAAAACCGCTTCCCGATGCGATGTGCGTCAACCGTTCGCCATCGGCAGTGTTGTCCAAACGCCACGCGGCAATCGGCGAAGCGCTGCCGAAATGCAGCGCCCTCTCCGCAGACAATTCTCAGACGGCCACTTGAAAACCTGCTCGTGCGCCCCCGCTTGTGACCCAGAAAAGTCGTTTGCTCTCGGGCGATTTGCGACCTACGGTTTCAATGTGCGGGATCGAAGGCGCCGTTGCCCGACCGCACCGCCGCGTAGTCGAGCGGCGAATCTCACCACGCACTTGCGACTCCTCAACGGGGGGCGAACGCGCCATGACGAACGTTGAAACCACCCGCGCCATCAACCTGCAAAAACTCCTGACGGGAGCACAGCTCCCCGCGCTCCCGCAAAGCGCAATTCGCCTCTTGGAGCTGTCGCAAAACCCCGACAACGGCCCCGCCGAGTTCGCCGTGCCCATCGAAGTCGATCCCGGTCTCACGGGCCAGGTGCTGAAGTTCGTCAACTCGTCGTACTTCGGCTTCGCCCGCGAGATCGACAACGTCAAGCAAGCAATCTCGCTGGTCGGCATCCGGACGATCAAGAACTTCGCGCTGTGGAGCGCCGTGTTCAGCCTGATGCCGAATCCGAAATGCGGCCCGTTCGACTTGAAGGCCCTGTGGCAAGATTCGGTCCGCCGCGGGTTGTTTGCCCGCGCGCTCGGCAAGGCGATGGGCATGAAAGAGGCGGAAGACCTGTTCGCCGGCGCGCTGCTGCAAGACATGGCCGTGCCGCTGTTGGCGAAGGAGCTTTCGGCCGACTATCTCAAGCTGCTCGAAGAGCGCAACCATACGAAGACGCGGCTCTCGCAACTCGAACGCGATCGCTTCGGCTGGACCCACGGCGAAGCGGCGGCGCAGCTATGCCGCACGTGGAACCTGCCCGACGCGTTCGTCGATCTGATCGAGTTCCACAGCGATCTCGACGCGCTGCAAGCGAACAACGGCACGCCGTCGCAGAAGGCGGTGGCGGTTTCGGCGCTGTTGCCGGCGTCGTCCGACGGCGACTGGCACGAATTTCCACAGTTCGAGGCGGCCTACGCCCAACTGGTCGATCCGTCCAAGACGCCGGTGACGAAGCTGTTGGACGAGACCGACGTGCAGTTCAAGGAGTTTGCCCCGGTGTTGAAATTGGCCGTGCCGGCGCGCTCGCTCGTGGAGGCGGCCCAAGAGGCCACCGCTGCCGCGACCGCGTAAAGCGCCCGCGCGGCCGCGCGGGCCGCGCTTTGGCGAGCAACGATGCGAACGAAGCCGGTCCCGTGTGCTGGGGCTGGTTTCGTTTTTTTGTTTGCCAAAGGTCAACGAAGGGTGGATCGAGCGATCGCGAGGCCCACCGATGCGCGAGGATTTTGCAGCGGGCAACGCTTCGCACGACCCACCCTACACTCGCGAGGGAGAGGGATTCTCCGCCAGAGTTCGGCAGAGTTTGCGCGTTCGGCGTTTCGAGCGGTTTTTTTGTGAATTCCGGCGACGTTTTTCTGCGTCCGACGCGCGCAGGTCTTGCCGTCCCGCGTTCGATTGAGACAATGCATTTGGGAACGGACGATTGGCTGTATACAATGGACCAAAGCGGTTCGGCGAGTGCGCTCAACGGCGAGATGCCGCCGACCAGATCGAGCGCGACGGTCGCGCGAGCCATCCGTGTGAGTCTGGCCATGGCCCACAACGATCGAATCCGACGGCAACAGATTCGGCAGATCGTTCGCGAGGCCGAGGGCTATCTGGATTTGGTCACGTCGCTCGCCGATGACTGGCCGTTGCGAACCGACGTTCGCGACCGCGTTGCCGAGCGTGCCTTGGCGACGCTCGCCCGCCTGCCTGACAACATCGCCGATCGCGCCGCTGTGTTGTTCCTTCGGGGGCAGGCATTCCGCGTGATGGAGCGTTTCGCGGACGCCATCGGCCCGCTGGAAGAAGCGGCCGCCCTCGATCGCGACAGCCTGGCGACGCACCTGGCCCTCGGCTGGTGCTACAAGCGCATCGGCCGGATCGATCTGGCGATCGAAGCGCTTCAGAACGCGCAAGCGGCCGAGCCGGACGAGGCGATCGTGTTCTACAACCTCGCCTGCTATTGGTCCATCGCGGGCAATAAAGGCAACGCGCTCGAGAACCTCTCGAAGGCCCTGGCGATGGATGGGCATTACCGCGACCTGATCGACCGCGAGCCCGATTTCGACGCCTTGCGCAACGATCCCGACTTCCAAGCCCTCACGTCGGTAATCGTCTAGCCCCCGCGCGATTTAGCCCTGCGTGTCATTTAGCCCCCGGTGAATACGCCGGGGGCAATGCGCTTGGCCGTCGTGTCGCTAAAAGTACTGCCGTGGCCGCGGCGCCACGCTTGCGTTTCGTTGCCAAGCTGACGTCGATTGCCCCCGGTGTATTCACCGGGGGCTAAGTGAATCTAAGTGCATGTGCCCGTACACGCCGCGTGGCTACTTCTTCGCTTGCGGCCGACAGTGCGACAGCGCCAAGAGGGCATACCCCGTCACCAGGTTCGGATCGCCTTCGAGCCAGCGGGCGTTTTCGTTGATCCACGAGCCATCCGGCTTTTGCTGTTGCGCAAGCACGTCGATCAGTTCTTGCCGCCAGTTGTGCTTCCTGCCACTGGCATCTTCGATTTCGTCCTGGCCCAGCGCCTCGAGCGCCTTGGCGAACGTGTTGTAGTAGTAATACAAGCCCGACGGTCCCATTCCCGGGTTCGTCTTGAGATCGTAATTCTTCTTGATCCACGCGATCGCCGCCTTCACGCGCTGGTCATCCTCTTTCACGCCCGCGTAGATCATGCTCTTGAGGCCCGCATACGTCATCGACGCATAGCTCCGCAAGCCGCCGTTGGATAGCGACCCGGCTTGACTATCGCCGCCCGCCGCCGGCGTATAGACGAACCCACCGTCGGGATTTTTGACCGCGAACGTGCCCGTGTTGTGCTCGCTTTCGAGATTCTGGCACTGGCTGACGAACTTCAGCGCCTGCTGCACGGCCGGATCGTCTTCGCCGGCCCCGATCGACTTGAGCGCGTCGAGATACATCTGCGTGTTCGACAAGTCGGGCCGCTTGTGACTGCCGTAACCCTGGCCGCCGACCCGCGGGTCGGAATCTTCAAGGCCCTCGCCCTTGTCCCACTGAATCCCGCGGAGGAACTTTTCGGCGTTCTTGATCTTCTCCGTGTACCGCCCGTCCGCGTTCGCTTCGACGAAGCACATCACGGCCAGGCACGTTTCGTAATTGCGGTAGTTCTCGCCCTTGTAGACGCCGCCGTCCTTCTGGACGAAGCCATCGAGATACTTGAGCGCTTTCGCCACGGACTCATCCGTCGGCTTGACGCCGCTCCGCATCATGGCGGTCGCCACGAGCGCCGTTACTGCCGGCCCGGCTTGCTCGCTGAAGCTGCCGTTCTCGGCCTGGCCCTTGGACTTAAGAAAGTCGACCGCCTTGGCGACCGTCGCGTCGAGCTTATGGACATCGACGGACACTTTGGCCGCTTGTGCATCCTGTGCCGACGCGGACGGCGCCGTCATCACGGAAAGCGTCAGAACGATCGCGGCGGCTCCGAGGAAGCGAACGTGCATTGCAATGTCTCCAAGATGGGACGGTTCGTGCGTTGTCGATAGCGTGAAATTCGGCCGGCGACGGTCTTTTTATTGCCCTGCGGCGCGGAAGTCGTCCCGTAAACGGCCGACAATGATCGAGCGCGTCGAGCCGACCTCCCGTACCTATAGAACGCTACCACCGCCCGGAGAGCAAGCCGCCGCGTCCGGCCAACTTTTCGCCAGCCACGGCAAGAAAACCGGCAAATTGTCCCCGCCTGCTACTCCACGATCGCCAGAATATCCTCTTCGCTCATCAGCAGCAGTTCCTCGCCGTTGATCTCGACTTCGGTCCCGGCATACGTGCCGAACAATACCCGGTCCCCTTCGCGGACCTGGTGCGTCGCCCGTGTGCCGTCGGCCAACAACCGCCCGTCGCCGACCGACAAGACGCGGCCCTGACGCGGCTTCTGGCGCGAAACATCCGGCAGGAAAATCCCGCCCGCCGTCGTTTCCTCCGCCGAGAGCCGCTTGATGACCACCCGGTCGCCGATGGGAACCACTCTCATGGAACGGAAGCTCCTTTGCTACTCATAAAGGCCATCGCGGCCATGAAAACCAGCCAGGCGACCAACAGCACGGCGGCAACGAGCAAAAACAAAGGGCGCCTTCGCGGCGCCGTCGCCGGCCGCGACTCTCCCGCCGACCCCGTCGCACGCCGATTGCCAATCCCGTTGCCCTTTTCGTTCATAGCCACCGAATGCCCCGAAAAAATCCGTCATTCAACCGCGGCGCCCGCGATATCGAGCGCACTCCCCGTTCCAAACTCACGCGCCGCCGAGGCTTCGCTTGGACCTGACCCCCTTGCCTGCATCCTTTGCGCCCTTGCCCCTTTGCGGTTCACAAGCCGTCAATCCGGCAGCGAAATCCGATACCCCGCCAGGAACGCCTCGTCGAAGTCGAAATTGTCGTCGAAGTCTTCCCGTTTGTCTTGGGGGGTCTTGCGCATTTGTTCCACCCGAATGAGGTTGAAGACGATCTCTCCGAAATCGCCGGTCGTCCGCACGCCCCAGCTATTGAGCACGCACTTGGCCATGTAGCCGAATTGGTCCAGGGCGTATTGCCGGATCGCCTCGCAAAGCTGCTGCCCCGTCAAATGCCGGTCGGCTTCCTCGCGCGACCGGCTCGCCCGCTTGCCGCCGCCCATCCCCAACGCCCGTTGCGCATAGCCGAGCGACTCGAACACGAAGTAGTACGCCTCCGCCCGATACCGCGGATCTTCGCGAACCAGCCGGGCGATGGTTTCGGACAATTCGTTCATGGCAGTCAACACCGGTGCAATTGGCAGAGATTACGCTTCGCGCGGGCCGCGTGCGGCGTCACCGGCGTCGAGCGGATCGTCGCCAGACTCGCCGCCGATCTCTGGATCGTTTTGGTCTGGCTCGTTGCCCGTTTGACCCGCGTTTGCCTCGCCGCCGCTTTCTCGCCGCGAATCGCGCTCGCGTCCACGCGGTCGCCCTTGCGAGCGCGGCTCCCGCTCCGATTGAGTGCCTTCGCCCTCGCTGCGACCACCGCGACCGGCCCGCGGCAGCACCGTCAGCACCTCCGCGGCGTCGATCAAGATCCGCCGGTTGTCTTCCATGCTCACCAGCACCTGCCGGGCGAGAATTTCATGCGCCAATACCCGCGCCCGACCCTTGCTCGTCACCACGTCGGCGCCGATCGGCGGCAATTGCTGCTGATACTCTTCGTACGTGTCGTATTCGTACCGCAGGCAGCACTTGAGCCGCCCGCACCGCCCGCTGATCTTGTTCGGGTCGAGCGTGGCCTTTTGCAGCTTGGCCATCTTCATCGACACCGGCGGCATCTCCGAAAGATGCGTGTTGCAGCACACCGGCTTGCCGCAATCGCCATAATCGGCCAGCAGCTTCGCCTCGTCGCGAACGCCGATCTGCCGCATCTCGATCCGCGTCTGAAACTCGCCGGCGAGCGATTTGACCAGGTCGCGGAAGTCGACCCGATTCTCCGCCAAATAGAATACGATGATCCGCTCGCCCCCGAAAATCCGCTCAACGTCGATCAGCTTCATGGGCAAGCCGGATTGCCGAATTTGTGCGTCGCACAGGTCGTAATCCGCTTGCCGCCGTCCGGCGATGCGGAAGAATTCCTTCTCGTCGTCCGCGCTCATCGACCGCAGGATTTGTCCGTTGTCCGGGTCTTGAAGCTGCTCGATCGCTTCCGGCGTAGCCTCGCACAGCACCTCGCCCGTCTCCAGCCCGCGGGTCGTCCGGGCAATCACCCGCGTCCCGCGAACGAACGCCTCGTTGCCGCGCGGGGCGAAAATGCCCAGCGTGCGCATCGATCCGTGGCGAACGACGTACTTGGGCATAATGCCGACAGCGTTTGACGAACGAACGAAACACGGATGCCCGAACGGAAACCGAAGGGTGGGTCGAACGAAATGAGGCCCACCAAGGATCGACGCTCATGCCCGGAAGTGCCGGCGCCGCTCGATCCGCATGCACCCACTACTGCCCCGACTCCAATTGACCGGCGAGCGCACAACCAATTTCAGCCGTGCCGAAAGTCCGCGTCAATCGAACCCCTCTCAGGAGCGAAATAATCTGGGCCGCGCAAAACTCGGACTATCTACGGTTTTCGTTGTCCCCATTTTGTTCCGCTCGGCTCAGCCAACGCGCAAACAATGCCGAAAAAAACCGCGTTTCCATGCAGCCTGGAACAAAAACGAGATAACGAAGCGGCCAAGTCAATTCGGAGTTTTGCGCAGCCCAGAATTAATCCGCAGCCATCCTTAGAAAAACACGGGGTTGTGCGGATTAATTCCCGTCCTTCGCCCCTCATTCTACCAAATCCCACGTCGCTCCGCAGGCACAAAATTAAGCCAGGGGACGTGATTTCCCCGTAGGGTGGGTCGAATGAAGTGAGGACCACCAAAACCGACCGAGCAAATCACGGGAAAGCTCACGCCAACATCGCCTGCATCACGTTCCCGTGCACGTCGGTCAGGCGGAAGTCGCGGCCCTGGAAGCGGTGCGTCAGCTTGGTGTGGTCGAACCCGAGCAAGTGCAACAGCGTGGCGTGCAAGTCGTGGACGTGAATCTTGTCCTTGGTGACGTTAAAACCCAACTCGTCGGACTCGCCGATCGTGACGCCCGGCTTGATTCCGCCACCAGCGAACCACATCGTGAATGCGTTGGGATGATGATCGCGGCCGTCGTTGCCGCCCTGGACCATCGGCGTGCGTCCGAACTCGCCTCCCCAGATGACGAGCGTGTCGTTGAGCAGCCCGCGGCGTTTGAGGTCTTTGATGAGCGCGGCGGCGGGCTTGTCGGTCTTTCCGCATTCGGTCTTGAGGCCGCTGACGAGGCCGCCGTGATGGTCCCAAGCCTCGTGGAAGAGCTGCACGAACCGGACGCCCCGCTCGACCAGTCTCCGGGCCAAGAGACAGTTGTTGGCGAAGCTGGCCTTGCCCGGCTCGGCGCCGTACATTTCGAGCGTCTCTTTCGACTCTTGCGAAAGGTCCATGAGTTCCGGCGCGCTGGTTTGCATCCGCTGGGCCATCTCGAACGAGTTGATCCGCGTGGCGATCTCGGGATCGCCCGTGATGTCGAGCCGCTGCTCGTTGAGCGCGCGCACGGCGTCGAGCGTGTCGCGCTGCATCTCGAAGTCGATGCCCTTGGGGTTGGAGAGAAACAGCACGGGATCGCCGGCGCTGCGGAACAACACGCCCTGATACATGGTGGGCAGGAATCCGCAGCCCCAGTTCGACGCGCCGCCGCTCGTGCCCTTCGCGCCGGAGGAAAACACGACGTAGGCCGGCAAATCCTTCGATTCGCTCCCGAGGCCATAGGTCGTCCACGCGCCCATGCTCGGGCGGCCGAACTGCTGGCTGCCGGTGTTCATCATGATCTGGCCGGGCGCGTGGTTGAAGGCGTCGGTGACCATCGACTTGACGATGCAAAGGTCGTCGACGACTTCCGCGAGGTGCGGCAGCAACTCCGAAAGCTCCGCGCCGCATTTGCCGTGCTTGGCGAACTTGAATTTCGGCCCCAAGAGCTTCGAGTTGGGATTGATGAACGCGGCGCGATAGCCTTCGAGCAGTTCCTTGGGCGGCAACTGCCCGTCGAACTTGGCGAGTTGCGGCTTGTTGTCGAACAGCTCCAAGTGGCTCGGCGCGCCGGCCATGAACAGGAAGATGACGTTCTTCGCCTTGGCGGGAAAGTGCGGCTGTTTGGGCGCGAACGGATCGGTGCGCGAGACCGCGCCCGAGAGCGATTCGCCCAACAGCGAAGCCAGCGCCATGCCGCCCAAGCCCACGCGGCAATCGCGAAGGAACCAGCGGCGGGTGATGGCTTGGCGGAGGTGGTCGGCAGTCTTTCTCGAATCGTTCATATCGTAACTCCCGTCGCCGGCCTGTCGAACTTCGCGCCCTTACTTTCTGCGTAATCGATCATATCATCGATGTACTCGAAACGCTCCTTGTGCGGCAATCGACACACACGCGCCATTTCCTCTCCGAGTTCGCGCTCCAGAAACTCATTCAGCACACGGCGCACGAACGCACGGTCGGCTTCGGACCGCGGCACACCGGTTGACTTCGCTTGCGTCAGTTGCTTAGTTCGCCGAATGCCGGTCTTACGTTTGGCAGCCACTGGAGTAACTCCGGATGATACCTTCGTGCGACGTTTTTCCGAGCGTCCTCAATTATACGCTCCACTCCAAAATCGCGGATTGGGCGCTGCGGCAGGTGATCCCGTGCGCAGGCGACACGCAACCTATGATCGGCCATTACGTCCATCGCGCCAGACGGCCTAAGCTTGCGAAGTTCGCGAACAAAAGGCCGCCGAGCCGCGGAATAGACCGATAGTCGCTCGCGGTTCAGTTCCTGCCAGAATTCTCGTTCCGCGAGCAGGGCATCAAAAAAAAGGTCTCGATTTGCGGAAATCAACGAAAGTACTGGGCGCTGTCGCACAATTGTCTCAGGCAAAGGAAACCGTGAGGCAAGACGCCGAATCAACTCGGAATCGAATAGGTACAACCATCCGCGAGCGTCTCCCGCCTCGATCATCTTCGCGCCGATTCCCGTAACGAACGGCCAGTCTTTGTCGCGGTCTGTTTGCTTCATTTCTGCTAGCGATGCCATTCCGACATAGTCGCCCGCAACCGTCTTTTGCCACGATTGACTGCCACGAGGGGGGACCCCAAAAGCATCGAGCTGAAGTTTTCCGTTGGGAGTGCTCCATTCGAAGTGACTTGTCCAGCCGCCGCGCAACCATCGCGCGTCGCATGGCGGAGTGGTGCGCCCGCGATAAGCGCAATGTACGCCTTGAAACGTCGAACCGCAAAGCACCTTTAGAAACGTTCTCGCAGAACTGGGATCGCAAAGCACATCACAGTCTTTCGTTTGCGTCGCCAGGCCCAACGCCACACAGGCCATGCCGCTCGTGATCGCGCATGTGACACCCCGCTCCCGCAGGCGATGCACGAGCGATTCGAAGAATTCCGATGTCTCCTTAAATCCAATCGCCACAGCGTCATTCCCGCGTAATCGTCTCATCCAGATTCAACATCGCCCGGGCCGCTACGGTATATGCCGCGAGATCGGCCGGCGTGGCGCCCGTGGGCAGGTTCTCCGGTTTGGCGGCGGCGCCCGTTGCCACTTCCCACGGGTTCACCCAACCATCCGCAATCCGCTGGCGTTGCTTTGCGAGCAGCTTCATGACGACTTCGGCTTCCTTCGCCGCCGGCTCGCGGCTCACGACCAACCGGAACGCGTACCGGATCCGCTCTTCGTCCGTGCGGCCGCCTTCGCGCAGAACGCGTCCCGCGAGGGCCCGGGCACAATCGACGAACACTTCCTCGTTGAGCGTGGTGAGCGCCTGAAGCGGCGTGTTCGACCGCGAGCGACGGACGCACGAGAAATCGGCGTTGGGAACGTCGAAATTGGTGAGCGCCGGATAGGGCGTCGAGCGGCGGCGGAACGTATAGACGGCCCGGCGATACCGCTCCGCTCCCGTCGCCGTGTTCCAGGGAAACGGCGCGTAGCTCGCCGGCGGCTGGAACAAAAACTCCGGCGCCGGGGCGAACACACTCGGCCCACCCATCTTCGGATTCAATAGCCCGCTCGTCGAGAGCGCAATGTCGCGAACGATCTCGCCCTCGACCCGCAGCCGCGAGCCGCGAGCGAGCAGCCGATTCGCCGGATCGCGTTCGAGTAACTCCGGCGTCACCCGCGACGATTGCCGATATGTCGCGGAGTTCACGATCATTCGGTGCACGTCCTTGATACGCCAACCGCGGTCCATGAATTCGACGGCGAGCCAATCGAGCAATTCGGGATGCGACGGCGGCTCGCTCTGCACGCCGAAATCCTCGCTCGTCGCTACGATCCCCGTGGCGAAATAGCTTTGCCACATCCGGTTGACGAACACGCGGGCCGTCGTGGGACTCTGGCGATCGACCAGCCAACGGGCAAACGTCAGCCGCGTCGGCGGCGCATCGGCGGGAAGCGGATGCAAAATCGCGGGCACGCCGGCCGTGACCGGTTTGACCGGTTTCAAGAAGTCGCCGCGCCGCAGGACGCTCGTCTCACGCGGCGTTTCGCGAGCGGCGAACGTGAACGTCGTTTGCCCGGCGGGCCACTGCGACCAGAGCGACTCGATCTTGTCGTTCTCGGCTTTCCAGTCGGCGACGGTCGCGCGGAAATAGCCGAATAGCGCGTCGACTTGTGCCGGCGAACGCTTTTCGGGCGGCACGGCGAAGATTTCGCGCATCCGCGGCGTAAGCGTGGGATCGCCGTTCACGTCGGCCGCCGTTACCGACACGCGAAACCGCCCCAGCAGGTTGTTCTGATGATCGTCGCTGTTCCAGCCGCCGTGATTTTGGGCCAGATGCACGGTAATCGCCACGCCGGCGTCGAATTCGACCGGTTTCTCGAACACGAACACGGCTTCGCGCGGCTGGTTGCGGCGACCCGGCCCGGCGTCGATTGCCCACGCCGTTTCGTCCTTGCCGTCGACCGCAAAACTCACCGGGCCGACGATCCGCTTCTTGCCGGAACGATCGTCGAAGTTCGGTTCGAGCGGCGACTCGGCCTGCGAAAAATCCGCGAAGGTTTTCGCAATCTTCACTCCTTTGCGCTCATCTTGCTTGTCTGTCGGAGCACTTTCGACGCGCAGCTCCGTCAGCGCGCACGTGCCCTTGAACGACCGTCCCGGACCGCTGCAGGGCAAGTTCGGGTCGTTGAGCAGTTCGAGCCGCACCGCCGTGACGCGCTTGAGCTTCGTCGGGCCGGAGACGCGATAGGTGCACTTCGTCGGCGCATATCCGCCGCAGAGCATCGACTGGTCGTCCATCAGCTTGAGCTTGGCCCCGCCGCCGACTTCGGCGTACTCGGCCGGCGCGAGCGTTTCCCAGGCGACCTGCTTGGCGGCGACTAGGCTTTGTTCGATTTGGCCGATCTGCCGCGCAAGCCGGTCGCGCTGCATCAGCTCTTCGCTCGTAAACACGACCGGTTGCGACTCGTGGTCGTTGTTCAAGAACGCGAACACGCGGTAATACTCTTCCTGCGTGATCGGGTCGAACTTGTGCGAATGGCACTGGCAGCATTGAATCGTCAGCCCGAGGATGCTCTTGCCGATGCAGTCCATGCGGTCGAACATCGCCTCCATGCGAAACTGCTCGGGATCGATGCCGCCTTCTTCGTTGATCATCGAATTCCGCAGAAAGCCCGTGGCGACGCGCTGGTCTTGCGTGGCATTGGGCAATTGTTCGCCGGCGAGCTGCTCGACGATGAACTGGTCATAAGGCATGTCCTTGTTGAAGGCGTTTATGACCCAATCGCGATAGAACCAGACGAACCGCGACTTGTCCTTCTCGAATCCGTCGCTGTCGGCATAGCGAGCGGCGTCGAGCCAATGCCGGCCCCACCGCTCGCCGTAATGCGGCGACTTGAGCAACCGCTCGACTTGTTTCTCGTAGGCGTCGGCGCTCGTGTCGGCGAGAAACGCATCGAGTTCGGCGATCGTCGGCGGCAGGCCAATCAAGTCCAAGCTCAATCGCCGCAGCAGCGTGGCCTTGTCCGCTTCCGGCGCGGGCGCAAGTCCTTCTTTTTCGAGCCGCTCTAGCACGAACCGGTCGATGTCGTTCCGCGCCCAGTCGCGGCGCTTCACTTCCGGCACGTTCGGCCGCGCCGGCGCTTTGAACGCCCAATGGTCGCGATTGTCCTTCTTTGCCGCGCTCTCCGTTTCCGGCCAGGTCGCTCCCTGGTCGATCCAATCGCGCAAGAGCTTGATCTCTTCGGCCGACAACGCGTCGCCTTCCGCCGGCATCTGCGTGATGTCGTCGCTCGTGCCGGTCACCGCCTTGATGAGCAGGCTCTCGGCCGCCTTTTCGGGCACGATCGCCGGGCCAAGCTCGCCGCCCCGCATCGCCGCGGATCGGACATCGAGCCGCAAGCCGCCTTCTTGCTTCTTCTCGCCGTGGCACTCGTAACACTTGGCGGCGAGCAACGGCTGAATCTGCTTGGCGAAGTCGACGCTGGCCGGTTTGTCGTCGGCCTTCGCGGTTTGCGGTGCTTCGTCGCTGGCCGCAAGGGGCGGCATCGACGCGAGCAGACCAAATAGAATCGCGGCGGCGCCGCCAACGGGCGGGCCGAAACGCCAAGTTCGCTTGCCATTCATCGAAGGCATCCGGCGAGGACGGAGTCACAGGAACGTATCGAGGCGGGGGCCTGCGCGAAGCGACCGGCGGCACGGGTGGCTTGCCCTCCGGTGCGAAACGACAGATTTACCCGCCAACGCGCGAGTGCATCGGCACTTCCCACGGGTGGACGAGCCACCCGTGCCACCCTTAACAAGCACCGTCCAGCCTAGTCGAATCGCCGAGCGTGGGCAACGTTTCCCGCTGTAACAAGCATAATTCGCCCCGCCGCCGCCAGCCGCCGGAAATCCAGAATGCCTCCCCTTCGGCGTTGTCCGAGAACAGGAAAATGTTGCACCGCGTGATATCGAGCCGCGCCAATGCGGCGAGGCATTCCGCCACGAGCGCTCGGCCGATGCCGCGGCGGCGGTAGTTTTCGTCCACGGCCAGATGGTGCAGATAACCGCGCCGCCCATCGTATCCGCACAGCACCGCGCCCATCAAAACAGCACGTGCGTCGCCGCTCGTGTCCGCGCGGGCGACGCGGCTCAACCCGGGATTCCGCTGCAAGTAGTTGGCGAGCCGGGGCAGCGTATCCGATTCGTTGAGGCCAATGCCCGCCGTCCGCCGCCAAAGCTCGAGCGCCTCGGGAAGATCGTCGGGCGACATCGCGAAGATACGCACGTTCATCGGCGAGTCCCCTGCATGGGCAATGCTTGGTCAAACCCAGTGCGGCCTGGGGCCGCGCTGGGTAATCCGCGGTGTACTTGAGTCGACTAAACGGTTGCGAAGAATCGAATCGACCGCATCGCCGGAGCGAGGTCCACAGCGCGAATTCGGTTCCATTAGCGGACGTCGCTGACGACGGCGAGGTTGTCGCGATGGACGACTTCTTCGTAGGGACAGTGGCCGAGGGCATCGGCGATTTGCTGCGATCGGAGGCCCTTGATTCGCCGGACATCGTCGGCAGCGTAGTTCGACAGCCCGCGGGCGAATTCCGCGCCGTCCGGTCCGCAGATGGCGACGGCGTCGCCCTTGACGAAATCGCCTTCGACCGCGATCACGCCGATGGCGAGCAGGCTGCGGCCCGTTCTCTCGACGGCCGTTCGCGCGCCGGCGTCGATCAGCAGCTTGCCGCGCGGGCGGACGGTCATGCCGATCCAGCGCTTCCAGGGCGTGACGGTTTTGCCTTGGGCCAGGAACAGCGTGCCGAGTTCTTCGGCCGCCATGAGCCGAGAAAGCACGTTCGGCTCGCGGCCGCTGGCGACGATCGTGCTGCCGCCGGCCGCCGTGACGAGTCGGGCAGCGCGGAGCTTGCTCGCCATCCCGCCCTTGGACAGATGCGATGGGCCGTCCTGCACCGCGGACGCCACGTCGTCGATCCGCGTCACCGACGCGATGATCTTCGCTCCCGGTGTTGACGGATGGGCATCGTACAAGCCCGCGACGTCGGACAAAATCACGAGGAGCGGCGCGCGGATCAAGTTGCAGACGATCGCCGCGAGGTGGTCGTTGTCGCCGAACGTGGTGAGCAGTTCCGAGACGCTGACGGTGTCGTTCTCGTTGATGATGGGCAGGGCGCGAAGTTCGAGCAGTGTCAGGATCGTGTTACGGACGTTGAGGTACCGCGTGCGGTCGTTGACGTCTTCGGCCGTGAGCAGGATTTGGGCGGCGTGGCGGCCGTGGGTGCGGAGGGCACGTTCGTAGGTTTCGACGAGCCGCGATTGGCCGACGGCGGCGACGGCTTGGAGGTGGGCAAGGTCGGTCGGCCGCTTGTCGAGTCCCAAGCGTCCCATGCCCGCCGCCACGGCGCCGGAGCTGACCAGCACGACGCGGCGTTTCTCGGCCACGCTGCACAGATCGCCCGTCAGCGCCGCGATGCGCACTTCAGAGAGCCGGCCGGCATCGTCGGTGAGCACGCGCGTGCCGACCTTGACCACGACGGTGTCGGAGAGCAGTGCGACTTCCTGGCGAAGGAGAGCGGACATGCGGGAAGTGCAGGGTGATGAGCGGTGCGTGACGAGCGTTGATCGTAAGAATATCGACAGCGCAAGGGGGCGAAAAGGATCGCGCGCTTTCAGCGCAAAATGCCCTATTGGCCGCAATCAATGGTGAGAACGAACCGCCGAGACGCCGAGGCGCGGAGAAACGCCGCGAGAAACGCTCGAAACGGCCGCCGCGTCTCCGCGTCTCGGCGGATGATGATACCTTTGGGCGACGGGGCTTGCCGTCAGTCTCGATCGAGCCGCATTGCGGAGACATCGATGGTTGGCGTTTCGCCGCAGATCATCTGGCCCACGACCACGGCGGTGGCCGGCGCGAGCAGCAGCCCGCCGCGCAAGTGCCCCGCGGCGCAAAAGGCGTTCGTCATTCCGGGGACAGGTCCGATGAGCGGCAGACCGTCGGTCGTGCCGGGGCGGAGGCCGGCCCAGGTCCGTTCAACCGTGGCATTGGCAAGACTGGGCACGAGCGACTTCGCAAAATCAATCAATCCTTGCACGGCAGTGGTCGTATTGCGGGTATCGAAGCCGACGTCCTCCATCGTCGAGCCGACGAGTAGCCTTCCGTCGTCGCGTGGGACAAGGTAGCGAGCGCCTTCGCACACGACATGGCTGAGCGGCGGTGCGGCGGCGCGAAACAAGACGATCTGTCCGCGAACCGGTTTCACGCCAACCCGCACGCCAAATGGGCGCAGCAGCCCGCCGCTCCATGCACCGGACGCGATGCAATAGGAAGCGGCGAACAGCGTGCCGTCGTTGGTCGTCGCGCCGGCGACGCGATTTCCGCTGATTTGGAGGGCGGTACATTCGACGCCCGCATGGACTTCCACGCCCAGGCGGTGGCATGCGGCGACGAGGGCCTTCAAATATCGCGGGTTGCGAATCTGCGCCTGATCTCGAAGGCGATAGGCTGCCAAGATTGGAGCGTCGGCGGCGGGGCACAGCGCCGGTTCGAGCCGGGCGAGGTCGGCTGCATCGAGAGGTTCGCAAGCGATCGCCTGCGCTTGCCACTCGGCCGCTTGTCGGGAGAGCGCATCGGCGTCGGGCTGCGTTCGGGCCAGCTCGATTCCGCCGCAGCGGCGATAGCCCGCGTCGATGCCGGTCAGCGCGCGCAGTTCTTCTGCCCAACGGGCGTGCAATTCGCCGCCAAGCGCCTGAAGTTGGTCGTGGGCAGTCCGCGCGGTGCGTGGATTCGCCGGTGGGAGCATACCGGCGCCTGCCCACGACGCCTCGCGTCCGAGCTCCGAACGGTCGATCAAGGCGACGCGCCGCCCGCGCCGCGCCAGCTCGTAAGCGATCGAAAGGCCGATCGCGCCGCCGCCGATAATGAGGCAATCGTTCATGGTTCAACGGTCGCTGTAGGAGGCGAATCCTCTCGCCGACATCGTCGGTTCGCGGTTCTACCGGCGAAAGGATTTGCCTCCTACAGGCATGGTTCAGTCGATCAAGACTGCTTTCCGACGAAATACCGCATCATCCGCCAGCCTTCGTCGAATGCCAGCTTCGACCGCGACGCCGTCCGGTCGTCGTAGGTGGTGAATTCGTCGGGCGCGATGCCCTTGCCGGCGATGGCAAGCGGCACCGCGCCGTGGCTGTGGGTTTTCGTGCGGAGCGGCGTGGGGTGGTCGGGCGTGACGAGGATACGGTAGTCGCCGAGTTGCTTGAGGGCGGCATGGACGGGTGCGACGATGTGGCGGTCGATTTCTTCGAGAGCCTTGATCTTGGCCGCGGCGTCGCCTTCGTGCGAGGCTTCGTCGGTCGCTTCAACGTGGACGCAGACGATGTCGTTTTCCTTGAGGGCCTCGACGGCGTACCGGCCCTTGGCGGCGTAGTCGGTGTCGGTGTAGCCGGTCGCGCCCGGAACTTCGATCCGCTTCCACCCGATGAGCGCGGCGAGACCGCGAAGCAGATCGACGGCGGTGATCATCGCGCCGCCGAGTCCGTAGATTTCGCGAAACGGTGCAAGTTTGGGAGTGCGACCCAGCCCCCAGAGCCAGACGTTCGTGGCCGGCAGCTTGTCTTGCGCGCGGCGGCGGACGTTGACGGGATGATCTGCGAACAGGGCGACGCTGTCGCTCATCAACTTGTTCAAGAGCGCGCTGCCGGGACCGCGGGGATAGTCGTCGAGCACGGACTTGTCGGTGAGATCGTGCGGCGGCGTGGCGCGGGTGTCGGTTGAGAACGGGGCTTTCGATTTCGCGCCGCGGTAGAGGAGCAAATTGCGATAGCTCACCCCGGGGACGAACTGGAGCACGTCGCTGCCGAGCTTTTCTTGAGCCGTCGCAAGGAGTTCGCGGGCTTCGTCGGTCGAGATGTGCCCGGCCGTGAAGTCGCGCATCGATTGGTTTTCGACGGTGACGAGATTGCACCGGATTGCCCAATCGTCAGGGCCGAGTTCGATGCCTTGGGCGGCGGCTTCGAGCGGGGCGCGGCCGGTAAAATGTTCGAGCGGGTTGTAGCCGAGCAGGCTGAGATTGGCGACATCGGAGCCGGGCGGGAGCGACGCAGGCACGTGATTCGCGCGGCCGACGACCCCCAGCCGTGCGATCTCGTCCATCGCCGGAATCGCGGCCGCTTCCAGCGGCGTCTTGCCGCCCAGCGAGTCCTGCGGCTCGTCGGCGCAACCGTCGGGAATGATGATGGCGTATTTCATGCTTCTCGCCTGACGTTGTTCCCTGTTGGCGACGCTTGGCTTTGTTCTGGTGGTGAGCCGGTCCGTTTCTCAACGCAGAGGCCGCGGAGGTTGCGCTGAGGTCGCAGAGAATACGATTTCGTTTTCGTTATTGAAACACGGAGGTACGGAGACACAGAGGAAATGCAAAAGGAAGAATCAAGAATGAAGAACTGAGGGCAAAGGTCGCTGGCGTTGCAAGAACTCAATACCGCTTTCTCTGCGGCCTTTGCGCAACCTCAGCGGCCTCTGCGTTAAAAAATGTACGGACTTGTTTTTCGTCAAAGCATTGAGTTATGTGAGCGCTCAACCAATTCACTGGAGCGCGGCGATGCTAGCCGCGGATTCTCAGGCGGACGCTGCCGGGGCGGACGCTTGGGAGTTTGGAGATGTCTTCCATTGCCCTGCGGGCGGCGCCTTCGGACGCTTTGTGGGTCATGATGACGAGGTCGACGATGCTTTCGCCGGCGGATTGGGGGCCGACGTGGTTCTCGCCGGGGCGGAGTTGGTCGGTTTCCTGTTGCAGGACCGACGCAATCGAGACGCTCGCGCGGCCGAGCGCGCCGGCGACTTCGGCCAGCACGCCGGGATGATCGTCGACGCGGAACCGCATGTAGTACCGGCCCAGCACGTTGTCGTAGTCGCGCTGCGTGACGCGGGCTTCGCGATTGGACCAAAGTTCGAGCGTGCGGAACGTGATCCCCGTGCGGCCGACGACGGTGTCGATCATATCGGCGACGACGGCGGACGCCGTCGGCATCTGCCCGGCGCCGAGACCGTGGAAGAACAAGCGGCCGACGGCATCGCCCACGACGGCGATGGCGTTGTACGCTCCGCGAACCTCGGCGAGCGGCGTGCCGATTTTGACGAGCGTCGGCGAAACGTGCAGTTCGAGCGCGTCTTCCACGAGTTGGGCCGAGGCGAGCAGCTTGATCCGATACCCGAGTTGCTTGGCGTAGCGCAAGTCGATCACGTCGAGCGTGTCGATGCCTTGCCGCGGGATCTGGCTCCAATGGACGCGGGCGCCGAAGGCGAGGTGGGCGAGGATCGCGAGTTTTTGGGCTGCGTCGCGGCCGTCGACGTCGAACGTCGGATCGGCTTCGGCGTAACCAAGCCGCTGGGCTTCGCGGACGGCCTCGTCATAATCGGCGTCGCGTTCCTCCATCTGCGTGAGGATGAAGTTGCTCGTGCCGTTGAGAATGCCGAGTAGCGACTCGATCTGATTGGCCGAGAGGCACTGGCTGATGTTGGCGATGATCGGAATGCCGCCGGCGACGGACGCTTCGAAGGCGATCGACCGCCCGAGCGCACGGGCGCGGTCGAACAGCTCGGGCCCGTGCTCGGCCAGGAGGGCTTTGTTGGCCGTGATGACGTCTTTGCCGCTTTCGAGCAGGTCGAGCAGGATCGTGCGGGCCGGCTCGAGACCGCCGACCAGATGGGCGACGGCGACGATCTCCGGGTTCTTGGTGATCTTGGTCAGGTCGTCGGTGAGCACGCCCTTGGGAAGCTCGACGCCGCGGGGTTTTTCGAAGTCGCGGACGACGACGCTTTCGAGCCAGAGGGTGCGGCCGGCATGGCGGGCAGTGCGGTCGCCGTAATCGAGCAGCAGCTTCGCCACGCCGCTGCCGACGGTGCCCATGCCGACGATGCCGACTTTGGTTTTTTCGAGCGGTGCGGCCACGGGAGCGGCTTTCGGAAGAGAATGCCGGCGGCTAAGGGCAGACAGGGAAAGGACTTGCGAACGGGAGCGGTTGCCGGCCGGAGTTGGATATCATCGTAGGGCCGCAGACCGCGGAGCGTCAAGCGGCGACGCGGCGCAATGCCCGCGCGACGCCGGTCAGTATGCGGCCCGGCGGTCGGTAGAAAATGGCATTTGGATTTGGTAGCTTCGCGCGTTTGGCGTCCAACCTCGGGGCGTCCGTAAACATCCAACCCAATCGCGAATTACTTGCATGTCTAGATCCTGCCAGGTTGCGGCGATGTTTCTCGCCACCGTCGCCGTGCCGCTTTGCGTTTGCGGCGCCGAACCGGAGTTGCGTGTCGACTTGGGCGGCGGCGTCGCGATCGATTTTGTCCTCGTCAAGGCGGGCACGTTCGAGCAGGGTTCGCCGGACGCGGAGACCGGGCGCAACCCGGACGAGTCGCCGCGGCGCAACGTGACGATCTCGCGCGACTTCTACTTGGCGAAGTTTCCGGTGACGCGCGGGCAGTTTGCGAGGTTCGTCGCCGCCACGGGATATCGCACCGAAAGCGAAAAGGGCACGAGCGGCGGGTTTGGCTTTGACGGGGAAAAACTGGTGCAGGCCCGGCAATACACGTGGCGCAATCCCGGCTTCGAGCAAACCGACGATCATCCCGTGACGATCGTCGCGTTCGACGATGCGCTGGCGATGGCCCGCTGGTTGTCGAATACGACGGGGCGCGAGTTCTCGCTGCCGTCCGAGGCGCAGTGGGAGTATGCCTGTCGCGCGGGGACGACCACGCCGTATTACTCGGGCAGTGCCGCGGACGCCGCGGCGGCGATCGCGTGGTGCAAGCCGAACGCGGGCAATGGCACGCGGCAGGTCGGTCGGTTGAAGGCGAACGCCTGGGGTTTTTACGACATGTCGGGCAACGTCTTCGAGTGGTGCGCCGATTAGTACGCGCCGTATGCGGCCGGCGACGCAACCGATCCCGTTCAGACGCGGTCCGACCTTTCGGACAAGCCGCGGCGCGTGCTTCGCGGCGGATCGTGGCTTCGCGAGGCGCGGATGGCGCGCAGCGCCGCGCGGTATCGCAACGACAAAGGAAGCCGGAACGCGGACAACGGATTTCGGCTGGCGAGCGCGGCGGTCGATGAGCCGCCTGCGAGACCACCCGAGACCGAGCGCTCCGACGTGAATCCGCCGCCGCTGCCGCGCGGCGAAGAAGAACCGCCGCCCGCTACGCGCGATTCCCGCGCATCCGACCGCAAGCCGCCGGGCGAGAACGACGACCGATTCGGTCGGCAGCACGACAGCGCTTCCGACGCCTCCGACGAGAGCGGTTCGGCAATTGGCGGCGCGGCGTGGGCCGTGTTGGGGATCATCGCGCTCGGCGCGTTGGGAGCGTTCCTGGCGTGGCTGATCTATATGAGCCGCGGCGCGGCGAGCGGCGACGAATTCGCGGCGCTGGCCAATCGCGGGGTTCCGCGTTCGCGCGACGCCGAAGAACCATCGCGATTCGCTGCCGACGCGCCAAGCTTCGATGAAACTCCGCGGCGCGCGATGCCGGCCGCGTTGCAGCCGCGGGTCGTCGACGGATTCTGGATCGACGGGCTGACGGTTCCGGGCGTCGTCGTTGCGTATCGTTACGTTGCCGAAGGGCAGCCGCGCGAAGGGCGGTTTACGACCGAGCCGGGACAGACTTCGCGGTTCATTTATACGGGTTCCACGCCGAGTGCGATTACGATTACGACGCAGGGCTTGCCCACGCAGGGAAAGGTGACCGGAGGCGAATTGCTTCCGGACCAGCGCGACAGCACGACCGTGGACGATATTGGGTCGCCGGTGATCGTGTTCGACGACAACGAACCGGAGCCGCCGCGGCGATCGACGGATGCGGGGACATTTCGAGGGTTTCCGTCGGCATACTGACTTCCTGCGCAGATTCCGTTGGCCCAAAACGCGAGCGTCGCCGCGTCATGCATTCCCACTTCGAACCGCTGGCGATCGTGTTCTCATTGCGGCGGGGCGATTGGTACCGCGCGGGGCGCACCGCGCGGGCGGCGGGCGGGCTGGGCATGAATGCGGTCGACGCGACGGGTGAGTCGCCGGAAGCACTGGGGGCGCGGCTTTGCGCTCTGAATCGGCCGGCGTGGCTGTTGCAGGCGGGAACCTGGCCGTGTGCTGTGCCGCCGATTGCGTTTCCGCGGGCGAGCGCTTCGGGACGCCCGCTCGTCGCGTTCGGCCGCATCGTGGCGCAGCCCGGGGCAATGGGCGACGGCGACGCGCGGGCGTGGGATCGGTTGTTGCGAGCGGGCGGAGGCGAGTTGCAGGCGCACGAACCGATCGCCGCGGAGCTGCGGAAGGCGAGCGTTTTTCTGGAGCCGCGCGCGGCGCACGCGGTCGGCCGCATCATGCGGCGGGGCGTCGCCTTCGACCGGGCGCTCGAGCGGGCGTTGCTCGCGGGCTACGCAACGGCGGAGGGCCTGCCGACCGCGGCGTATCGGCTGGTGCATTGCGACTGTCTCGACGTTGCCGACGACGAGCGGCGGCGAGTGCTCCAGGTGATTACGACGTTGCAACGCGGCGGCGCGGAGCGCGTCGCGCTCGATCTGGCGATCGAGTCGCCGCGGTTTGGCGTTCGCAGCCGGATTGCGACGCTCGGCAGACCGACGCGCGGTTCGTTCGCGGCCCCGGCGGATGTGTTGGACGTGTCGACGATTGCGGGCCGGGCCGAGCGGATCGAAGCGGTACGTGCCGCGGCGTTG
Source organism: Planctomycetota bacterium (assembly GCA_003576845.1). Lineage (GTDB taxonomy): Bacteria > Planctomycetota > Planctomycetia > Pirellulales > PLA5 > PLA5. The sequence goes on along the minus strand of QEVJ01000024.1, from coordinate 3,786 downwards.
GATTGGCATGTTGACGTGATTCATGCGCATCTGCTACGGGGCGAGGAGGTTGCGGCGCTTGCCCGAGGCGGCGTGCCCGTCGTCGTAACGGTGCATAATTCGCGAGCCGGTTGGCCGCCGGGCATGGAGTCGCTTTCGGCGGGCGATGCGTCGCTCGTCGTGGCTTGCGCTCAGGCGGTGGAAGCCGAGTTGGAGCGCGGCAGTTTGCCGCTAGCGGTGCGCACGGCTTGGAATGGCATTGACTTTGGAGCGTTTCGCGCGGACCGGCGGCGCGATGCGACGCGGCTGCGGCGGCGGTGGGGTTTTGCGGCGGACGACTTCGTATTGCTGGCGGTTTCCAACCCGCGGCCGCAGAAGCGATGGGCGATGCTGCCAGGCGTGCTGCGTGCCGCGCAATGCGAGTTCGCGCGGCGGGGAATTCGGCGGCGCGTGCGTCTGGTCGTGGCCGGCGAGACCGAGCAGCTTGCGCCGGACGCGGCGGATTGCGTTGCGGAATTCGAGCGGTTCGTGCGCACCTTGGGACTGGTCGCGGACGTGCGACTCGCCGGGCTTGTCGCGGATGTGCCGTGTCTGGTGGCGGCGGCGGACGCGGCGGTGTGTACGAGCGCCTACGAAGGGCTGAGCCTCGCGCACCTCGAAGCGTATGCCGCCGGCAAGCCGATCGTGGCGACCGACGTCGGCGGCACTCGGGAGATTGCTGCGGAATATCGCGGATGCCGGCTCGTTGGCGTGGCGGCCGATCCGGCGGAGTTCGCCGCGGCGCTCGGCGCGATTGCGGAGCGTGGCGCCGACGTGGGTAGCGACGCACATGCCGCATCGCTGGGGCGGTCGAGTTTTTCGCGGTTTCGCATGGCAGAGCGCTATGCGTGGTTGTACGACCGGGCGATCGCCCGATCGCGATGGGCAAAACGCAGCGTGCGGCGATTCGGTTCCGGCGGCGGGCGGGGCGGGCTGTTGCTCGTGGCGAACAATTTCTCGACGGGCGGGGCACAATCGAGTGCCCGGCGGTTGCTGCTGGCGATTGCGGAGCGAGGCATTCGGGTGCGGGCGGCGGTTGTCGAGGAGCAGCCGGAGTATCCGACGGCGGGCCGAACGGCGTTGATGCAATCGGGCGTCAATGTCTTGGCGGCGCCGCCGGCGGGGACGGTCGATCCGGCCGACGCGGTGCGGACGCTGCTGGAGACGATCGACGCCGATCCGCCGGAAGCGGTGTTGTTTTGGAATTTGATTGCCGAGTACAAGGTGCTGCTGGCCGACGCGCTCGTCGATGTGCCGGTCGTGGATGTCAGTCCCGGCGAGATGTTCTATACATCGCTGGAACGCTATTTTTCTCGGCCGCGCCCCGGGTTGCCGTATCGAACGGCGACCGAATATGGGCGGCGGCTGCGGTCGGTCGTGGTCAAGTATGCGGCGGAAGCGGAGGCCGCGGCGGCGCTGGGCGCGCCGGTCCGCGTGATTCCGAACGGCGTGCCGCTGCCCGCGATGCAGCGTCGCGAGGCGTGCGCGATGAGCGCGGATGGCCGGTTGGCGATCGGCACGTCGGCGCGGATTTCGCCGCAGAAGAAGCTCGAGGAGTTGATCGCTGCGGTGCGCCGCGCGCATCGCCGGCTGCCGCCGTATGTCCTGCGGATTGCCGGTCGCGTCGAGCCGGGCTGCGAGGAGTATGCGGGGCAGCTTCGCGCTTTGGCCCGCGGGCTGAACGTCGAATTCGTGGGCGAGTTCGACGACGCGGGCGCGTTTTTGCCGCAGCTCGACTTGTTCGCGATGATCTCGGAGCCGGCGGGCTGTCCGAACGCTTCACTCGAGGCGATGGCGCACGGCCTGTGCGTCGTGGCGACGGACTATGGCGGGGTCGCGGAGCAAGTTATTGACGGGGTTACGGGCCGGCTCGTGCCGCGGGGCGATTGCGATGGACTCGCGGCGGCGCTCGTCGAATTGGCGAGCGATCGGCCGCAGCGCGAGCGGTTGGCGGCGGCGGCGCGAAGGCACGTGGCGGAGAAGTTTGGCATGGCCGCAATGGCGGCGGCCTATATGGGTGTGTGTGGGCTTCGCGGCGGTGAGAGACATTACGGCCGCGGCGGCGCCGTGCGGCGGCTCGCGGCTGCAAATGCGTAGGGCGGGTGATGCTGGCGTCGCGGTAGTGGATCGTGGGCGTGGGGCGTGAGCCGTGGACCCGGCGCGACGAACTTTTTTTCGTAGGTGTAAAAAAGTTCGTGGCTTTTTGGTCGTGGATCGGGTAGGTTGTGACTGGTTTGGTGGGGCCGTTGTAGACTTGATGGATACCGAGCTTCTATGGCGTTCGCCCGGTTTCATCGTTTTGACTGCGACGGGGCCTTGGCGTTTTGAGCGGGCTTCTGCTCGGAGATTTCGGTGGGCACAGCCCACCCCACTTCGAATGGCGAGTGTGATGCGATGATGGGATGTTGCTTGGGGAATCGGCGATTCGTTTGGGTCGCGGTTTGTGTCGCGGCGGCGTTGGGGTTTGCTTTTTCGCGCGCCGGTTCATGTGCCGAAATTGTCGTGAAGTTTGAGGCCGCGAAGGCGAATCATCCGATCGACTTCCCGCGAGCGATCGTTCAGATCCCGAAAGAGTTCGAGAAAACGAAGTTCGTGTTCTTCGATTGCGATGTGGGGATCGATGAAGAAGAGCGAATGGGTTTTGGCCAGCTTGTCGCGCCAAGTTTGGCGGCGAATTTGCCAGCGGGGCGTGAAGGAATGGTTGCTCGCGAACTGGTGGTTCTCAATTCGGTGCAAGACGAGGGTGGGCCGGCTCTGAAGATGCGCGGCACGCTGGGGTCGACGAAGCTCTTGGAGAAGGTGACCAACGGCGATCCGGAAGGGTTTCTTCAGCAGCTGGAATCTGACGCTTCGTGGCACGATACGCCGGGGAAATCGACGGAGTTGCGGTTCGAGGATCGGCCGGTGCTGCGCTATATGTACGAAGCCGTGGACAACTCATCGAAGGAACGGCGGGGCGAGACGTTTAAGGTTTATCACCACGTGTTCGATCCCGAGGGCGATCGATTATTGACCAAGGGGCCGGGCGGGTTGTTTCCGCATCATCGCGGGCTGTTTTATGGGTTCAATAAGATCAGCTACGGCGACAAGCAGCAGGCCGACGTTTGGCATTGCAACAAGGGCGAGTGGCAGGGGCACGTGAAGGTTCTGTCTCAGGAAGCGGGGCCGCTGCTGGCACGGCATTGTCTGGCGATCGACTGGCACGGACAGGACGGCAAGGTATTTGCGAAGGAGGAGCGCGAAATCACCGTTCACAACTGGGCTTTAGAATACGAATCTCCTCGCGGCAGAGAAAAACTCTCCCGATCCACGCTGATCGACTTCGTGTCGAAGCTCACCAGCACCGTCGGGCCGCTCAAGCTCGATGGCGATCCGCAACATGCCGGGTTTCAGTTTCGGGCGAGTCAGGAGGTGCCAGACAAGACGGCGAAGGAGACATATTACTTGCGGCGGGACGGGAAGGGGGAGCCGGGGAAGTTTCGCAACTGGCCGCAGGACAAGGGACACGAGAACTTGCCTTGGAACGCGCTGTCGTTCGTGATCGACGGGCAACGGTACACAGTGGTCTATCTCGATCATCCCAAAAACCCGAAGCCGGCGCGGTATAGCGAGCGAGATTATGGGCGGTTTGGGTCGTACTTCGTGGCGGAACTCGATGAAGGGAAACCGCTTACGGTGCAATACCGGGTGTGGGTGCAACGCGGGGAGATGACGGTCGAGCAGTGCGAGGCGCTGAGCAAGGCGTTTGTCGAGCCGGTGAAGGCGGCG
>QEVJ01000187.1 GCA_003576845.1 Planctomycetota bacterium | reverse complement strand
GAGCGATCGAGGTCAGCATCGCGCCGGTGAAGTCGAACGTGATGCCATCGACGATCCGCACTTGCGACAAGTTGAGCATCTGGTCGCCCGTGTTCGTGAACTCCAAGAACTCGAAATCCTGATCGGAGAAGCCGAGGGCTTGCTCCTCCGGCGTGGCGGCGGGCGGGTTGTACATGATTTCGGAAACCCGCAGGTGGTCGATCAATTCCTGCGTGTTTCCGGGACCCGACGCCGTAAACGTCAGCGGCGCGGACCAGTGGCTCCAGACGCCGGTCGCGTCCATCATCCGCACGCGGGCCCGGTAGGTGCTGCCGGTGTTGATGAGACCCGGGGGCACGGAAATCGTGCTCGTGAACGTGTTGAGAATGCCCGATTCCCAGTCGGTTTCCCATTCGAGCTTGAAGCGGTCGTTGGGATCGTAAGCGGGGGCGCTGGGATCGGTGATTTCGGCGACGCGCCATTGCATTGCGCCGAAGGTGTTGTTCCCCTGCGGATCGGAAAACACGGAAGTCTGAAACGCGAGGCCGTCGACGGGAAAGTTGGGCTGGCCGACGTAGGAAATCGTGGGCGTGTTAGGAATGAGCGGGCCATCGCCGCCGGAGGCTTGAAGCTGGTCGAGCCAGGCCGCCTGTCCGCCCGCGCCGACGCCGCCGCCGGGCCAGTTGCCGCCGGTGAAGGCGAAGTTGAGCATGTCCTGGACGTAGGTCGCCAGCTCGAAGTTGTTGATCGTACCGGAAAAGCTGCCGACGACATTCGGAAGCGTCTGGCTTTGGAGGTTGGCGGGGACCGTGTTCCAGCGAATGCGCTCGGCAGGCATGAAGGCGGCAATGTCCGACGCGAAGCTGTTGACGATGCCGGAGATCTGGTCTTGCTGCCAGAGAATGTCGCGCAGCTCGCGGACGACGTTGCGATATTCGCGGGCGAGTTCCGCGTTTCCTCCGGGATCGCCGCGGCCGTCGCACGACGGGAAGATGGCATCGTAGGGGCGATCCTCGCCGCAGTTGTACGTCGGACCCCACGTGGCGTCGGTGTCCCAGGGGAGCGTCCACATCTGACCCAGGAACGAGTTTTCGGGCGTATAGGGCGGGGCAAAGTACCACGCCGCGTTTTTGTTGGCGTTCGGCCAGTAGTCGTAATGCCGGATCGCTTGCGCGAGCGCGTGGTAGTGAATCCACTCGTCGTAGTTGACGTGGGCGCGGAGCCAGGCGGTCGACTGGAAGGAGCGGAGGTTGTTTTCGATGTTGTTCAGGTCCTCGCCATTGCGGACCGCATCGGCGGCGAGATACCGAGTTTGATCCGCGGCGTCGGTCGTGGCGTTGACGAGCTTGTAGAGGTTTCCGCGTTCGAGATTGTGGGCTTCGAGGAAGCGGACGTCGTAGGTTTCCTGGGCCCACTGCATGCCCCAGAAGTCGCCTTGGTAAGCGTTTGGCGCTTCGTCGACGCCGTCGACCACGCGCATGTGGAACCAATGCGTCTCGGGCGCGGGCACGCCGAGCGTGTTCCAAAGGTGATAGTTCACCACTTCGTTGAGGCCGTAGGTCAGCGTCAACCGGTTCGACATGCCCTTGCCGATCGTGAGCGTCCGCCATTCCTCTGGATACAGGTCGCCGTCCTGGTCGCGGGCTTCGAGGAAGTTGCCGCGGTTGAATTTGATTCGCCAGTTGCGCTTCATCGCGTTCGGCTCGGGCTGATAGCGGCCGTTGGCGCCGCCGAGGCGATAGTAGACGTGGTCGTAGACCTTGCCGTCGTAAACGAACGCCATTTCCCAGTTTTCGTAGGAGCGGGCCGGGTTGGCGGCCGAGCCGATGAACTGCGGCAACCGCACGGACGGGTCGTGGCCGACGGCTTCGTAAACGTCGCGTTCGCGCGAGATGATCGTATAGACCGGCAGCGTTTCGAGCGCTTCGGTCGACACGCCCTGATAGCTCGGCACGCCGTTGTACGTGTAATAGGCGAAGTTGAGCGATGGATCGTCGGCATACGGCACGCGGACCGATGCGCCGAGCGTGTCCGCGACGGTGATGCGATAGCGGACGAGCGAGCGGTTGACTTGTCCCGGGACGGTGGCGGTATAGACGCTGTCGCCGGCAATCGCGTCGCCGTTTGTGCCGTCGTCGACCATGGCGACGGTCGTCCAATTGGCCGGGTCTTCGAAGGCGGGGTTGGGCGCGCGGGCCGTCGGGATATTGCCGGCGATCATCTGCGAGATCGGCACGGGGAACGTCGACGGGATGAAGTTGCCCGGCGCGACGACCTGATAGAGTAGCGCGACGCCGGCGACGCCGTTGGGGTCGGTGACTTTGGCGGTCACGACGTTTGCCTGACCGGCGGCGGGCGTGGCGACGGCGTGGCGGACCTGGCGGGTTTGCGGCGGCGCGTTCTCGGCATACACGGAATTGCGAGCGCCCGGCGTTGGCACGCCGACGAAGCCCTCGGTGCCGGGATCGATGACTTCCGCGTCGATCGAAAAGTCGCTGCTGCCGAGCGTGGCGTTGAAGCCGTGGACCGCGATCGTGTTGGCGCCGACGTTGAGGAACGCGGCCGGATTGCTCAAGAGCAGTTCATCCCAGGCGGCTTCATGGTCGCCGGCCAACGCGTTGAACGCGATCTCCCCGGCGGGCAGGCGGAGGCGGGCGACTTCCACGCCGTTGATCCAGACGAGCGCACCGTCGTCGCTATACACGCGGAGGCGAAGCTGCTGCGGCATGTCGGCGGCCGACGCGATCGTAAACGTGTTCCGCAAGTACACCGACGAGTAGGTGTTCTGCATGTCGCTGAGCAGAGTGCGATCGTCGTTGTCGCCGTAGCCGACCGAAGTCTGTCCCGTGAGCCACGACGCATCCATCGTGAATCCGGGCTGGCGCCAGGCCGTCGTGGGATTCGAGGCCTCACTGGTTCCTTTGCGGTAGCGCCACGTCGTGCTCTGCTGCGGAAGGAGCGTCACGGCCGGGCGCGGTTCGGTGCCGATGGTCGAGGCGCGCCAGCTTCCGCCGAGATCGTTGTCGAGGTTCGGATTGACGAGTTCCATGGACGGGCCGTCGCCGGCGGTCGACGTGGGCCAAGGGAATCCGAGGCCGTAGTCGACGCGGTCGACGCGATTGCCGAGGGCGTTGCGAAGCGTGATTTCTTCGCCGTCGTTGGAGAGAGACCCTTGCCAGGGTCCGAGCGCCGTTACGCCCCAGAGCGCGGACATGGTGGCGGGGTCTTCGGCGACGACGAGGTACTCGCCCGGCCCGATGACGGTACCCGGCGGGAACGTGTAGTCGATGCCGTCGGTGAATCGCCAGCCGGTCATGTCCACCGGCGTCGCGCCGTTGTTGTAAAGTTCGAGGAATTCTTCGGGTATGTTGTTGAACACCGGCTCGTAGTGCAGCTCGTTGATGACGATCTGGGCGTCGGGCGAGTTGACGATGAGCGAGACGGAGACGATTTCCGACTCGACCAGCGAATCGCTGACCTTATACGTGAAACTGTCCGTGCCGATGAAGCCGGTCGCGGGAGTATACGTGAACGTGCCGTTGGCCGCGAAACTCAACGTGCCTTGGGTCGTGCCGCTCACCAGAATGGCCGTAATCGACGGCCCGTCGACGTCGCTGTCGTTCACGAGCACGCCGTTCTGCGTCGTGGCGACGATGGGCAGGTCTTGGAAGCCGAAGTAGAGATCGTCGCTCGCGACCGGGGCGTCGTTCACGGGGTTGATCGTGAGCGTTACGGTCGCGAGGTTCGATTCTTGATCGCCGTCGCTGGCGCGGTAGGTGAACGAATCGCTGCCGGAATAGTTGCTCGTCGGCGTGTACGCGAATGAGCCGTCGGGGTTTAGCACGAGCGCGCCGTGCGTGGGCGGCGTCGCGAGCACCGCCGTGAGCAGATCGTTCTCGGCGTCCGTGTCGCCGACGAGCACGCCGGCAGCGCCCGCAACCGTAAGCACGGTGTCTTCGTCGAGCGTGTAGGCTTCGTTATCGGCGACGGGGGGCGAATCGACGCGGATGGTGACCGTCGAGATGTTCGAGTTACCGACTGTGTCGAACACGCGGTAAGTGAACGTGTCGACGCCGGCGAAGTTTGCGTTCGGCTGGTAAGTGAATGCGCCGTTGGCCTGCGGGGTCAGTGTGCCATTGTCGACGTTGTCGACGACGGTTGCCGACAGCGTCAGGTCGTCGGGGTTCAGGTCGTTCGCGAGCAGACCCGTCGCGGCCGGCACGACGAGCGATTGGCCCTTGGCGACGAGGTAGTCGTCGGCGACGGTGACCGCGGCGTCGTATTGCGGGTTGACCGTAATCGTCACGGTGACCGGCGCCGTGGGAACGCTGCCGCTGGTGGCGTGGTACGTGAACGAGTCGGTCCCGTTGAAATTCGGATTTGGCTCGTAGGTGAACGAGCCGTTCGTGGCCAGGCCGAGCGTGCCGTTGGCCGGCCCCGTATCGAGGACCGCCAGCATGGAAAGGCCGCTGGGATTCTGGTCGTTCGCCAGCACGCCAGGGGCAGGTACGACGAGCGGCGTGTCTTCGTTCGTCGCATAGGCGTCGGCGACGCTAACCGGCGGCGTGCTCGACGTCAGGACGCCGAGTTGGAAATTGGTCGCGATGTCGGCGGGGGAAAGGATGCCGGTGTGAATGCGGACGTTTGCCAGGGCGAGCGAGCCGGCCTGGCCTTCCGCGAGCGACAGCAGGCCGGACGTGCCGTTTTGCGTGCCGAGGTTGATCGTGGTTCCGCCGTGTGTGCCGAGGGCGCCGACGGTTTCGCTGTAGGTTTGCACGCCGTCGGAATAGAGCCGGACGATCGTGCCGTCGTAGGTGTAGACCATGTGGTGCCACTGGCCGAGCGTGGGCGAGCCGCCGGCGGGGAACCACGGCATGTCGGGATTTCCCCAATGCCCGACCGCGCCCCAGATGTTGCTGTTGCCGTAGCCGAACGTGAGGTTCGAACCTTCGGGTCCGCCGCGGCGTCCCCAGGCGACGGCGGTTTCTTCGAGCGTTTGCAAGCCGTCGTTTGGATTGTAGGCCCAGATTTCGATCGACCGCGTGCTGCTTCCGGTAATCGAAGCGGGGGCGAGCGGGCCTTGATAGGCGTCGTCCCAACCGCCCGATGGATGATCGAAGTTGAGCGCGACGGCGGTTACGCCCGCGATGGTTTGCACTTGCGGATTGCCGATGCGGGCGAAGTCGCCGAGCGTGCCGAGGTTGTTCCACGCGGCCGTGGTCGCAGTCGGATCGGTCGCGCGGAGGTCGACGAGCAGTTCGCCCGCCACGGCCATCGGCGGCGTGGGGACGGTGATGCCGTAGGTTTGCATCAACGTGTCGGCGAGCGAATCGGCGGTCGCCGCGTCGAGCGCCGTGTTGTAGACGCGAACTTCGGCGATGTCGCCGGCGAAGTAGTTCACGTTCGTCGCAAGCGAACCGAAGACCATGTCGAACGCGCCGCGCAGGCCAGCGCTTGCGTCGGTGCGGACCACGGGAGCGAGGCCGTCGATTGCCACGGAGAGGGTCGCGCCGTCGCGGGTGACGATCGCCACGTGGGCGTCGCCATCGCCAGCGTTGCGCGAGGCCTGGGAATAGACGGTGCGGTCGGGATTGCCGATGCCGGCGGCGACTTGTCCCGTGCTTGCGAGGGCAAGGCCCCAGTCGTTCGCCACGCCGGCCTGCTCGCCGTCGACAATGCCCGTGTTGTTGTACCAGTTGGCCGCGGCGCCGGTTCCGGGTTCGTCGGCGCGAAAGATGACGGCGACGGTGTAGGTGGACGCATTCGCCATCGGGTTGTTGGCGGCGAGGACGCGGAGTTGATCGGCGCCGTCGCTGGGGGTGAAGCGAATGACCGAATGCCCGTTGATCTCGTTCTTTTCGAGCGTCGGAAATCCGGTCGGCGAGGCGGGGCGGTTGCCGATGTTGTCGTTCCAGGCCGAGGGCAAGTCGCCGTCGTCGAGCAGCGAATTGAGATCGTCGGCGACCCAATGGGCAATGAGCCCTTGGCTCGACGGCGGCAGCGACATGGGCGACGTGCCGGTGGCGAGGGCCACGATCTGGTTCGGGGCGAGAGCCGTGTTCCAGATAGCGACGTCGTCGAGATCGCCGCGGAAGTCGTCGGTCGTCGGGTTTGTCTTGCCGATGCGGAAGTTGACCGGCTGCGCGTTGTTGACGCCCGGCATGTCGGAGCTGACGAGCTGGCCGTTGACCCAGGTGGTGCGCGTCGCGCCGTCGTACATGGCGACGACGTGGTGCCAGGCGCCGTTGTCGAGGTCCGTGCCGGTCGCGGTCACTTGAGTATTGCTGGAATCAAGGAACGGATCCCACCAGGCGTGCCGCAGGCCGTTTGCATCGCGCAGGCGCAAAAACGTCGCTTCGCGAGGCGTCGTAAGATTCCCCCATCCAACGATGCCGCCGCGCGTGCTTAATGTGCTGGGAGCGGTCGGTTTGATCCAGGCGGAAATCGTGTAGGCGCTGTTGCCGATCGGGATGTTGGCGGGAAACGACGCGGCTTGGAGATAATCGCCGGAGCCGTCGAGCCGCAGGGCGCTGCCGGTCACGCCTCCGGCGACTTGCTGTGCATTGCCGACGGGGGCTAGGAGCGTGTTGCCGGAAACCGTGTCGTGGCCGAGCGCGGCATCGTCGAACGCCCAGAAGGCGACCGGTTCGTTGGCGAGCATCTGCCGCGGTTCGAGCGTTTCCAGGGCGAGCCGCGCGTGACCCCGTCTGGCAGCGCGGGACCGCCGGATAGCGCCATTGCCCGATCGAGGAAACAATTCGTGGCGAGAACGCGAGAATCTCGTGGGCATCCGCCGCACTCCTGTTGCCAGTACACGAGTGATGAAACCAGTATGGGACGCGCGCAGGCCATACGGTCCCTGCCGCTACAAACAAAGGCCGTCGCGAGCAGGGCGACGGCCTTTGCACAGTTTACCTAGATTTGCGACGCGGCACAAAAACTTCATTCATTTCGCGCGAACGCGTCGGCGTGCTCCTAATAAGACGCCCAAGGCCCCTAATCCGGCGAGCGCATAGGTCGACGGCTCGGGGACGGGTCCGCCGAACGCGCTAAAATCGCCGCCCATGACCGTCGCGACCTGATCGGCACTCAGGGCCACGTCGAAGACGGCTACGTCGTCGAGCAGACCGTCGAAGAACTCGCCGCCCGCGCAGAAGGTGCACGTGCGGCCGATGGCGAAGTTCGCGGCGGTCGCGCCGTTGGGACCCGGCGAATCTTGCACGAGCAACTGGCCATTGAGATACAGCGTCCGCAAGCCGGTGAGCTGATCGTACGTGGCGGTGATGTGGTGCCACTGGCCGTCGTCGACGTCGACGCCCTGACCGGCGACTTGGGCGTCGCTGGCATCGAGGTCCGCGCCCCACCAGTAGTGGCGGAAGCCGTTGTCCTGGAAGAGACGCAGCGCGTTGACCTGGCGAACGGAGCCGTAATTACCCCAACCGATGATCCCCTTGGGATCGGCGTCGCCGGGCAGCGACGAGGTATCGGCCTGGAACCAGGCGGCCACGGTGTAGGACTCGTTTCCGGTCGGAACTTCGGTGGGGAAGACGGCGCGGTCGAGCATGTCGCCGTCGCCGTCGAGACTGGCGGCGCCGCCGAGCTTGCCGGCTGCGGAATACGCCGCGTTTCCTTGGGGCGTGACGTGGTTGGCCAACGGCATCGAGTCCTTGCCGAGGTCGGCGGCGTCGTCGAACCGCCACAAGCTTACGAGGCCGACGGGCGGTGGAGGCGGCGGCGGGGCGACCGCGCCGTAGAACGCGGCCTCTTCCTGAAAGTTGTTGGCGATCGCCGCGGCCGTGAGGACGCCGTCGTGAATTCGCACCGCGCCGATCGCGCCGCTCAAACGATTGCCGGCGTCGAGCGTGCCTGGCGCCGCCGAGTTCGTATTCTGCGCGGCGATGTTGATGTTGTAGTCGGCATGGGTGTTTGCGGCGAACGTCCGGGTGTTTTTGAGGACGCCGTTGTCGTACACGCGGGCGGTCGCGCCGTCGTAGGTGTAGACGAGATGATGCCACTCGTTGACCGCCGGATTGCCGTTCCAGCCCATGTCGGGCGCACCCCAATGGCCCACGGCGCCGAACGTGGCGTTGCTGCCCCAATTGAATGCGAGGTTCGTTCCTTCCGGACCGCCGCGGCGTCCCCAGGAGACGAGCGTCTCTTCCGGGTTGAGTGCGGTGTTGTACGCCCAGACTTCGATCGACCGCGTGCCGGCGCCGGTGATACTCGCGGGAGACGCCGGGCCCACGTAGGCCTCTGCGCCGAAGAACTCGACACCGGGCGCGTCGGCCACGCCGAACAGGCCGAGAACGGCGTCGCCGTTTTCGGTGAACGCGCCGCCTAGCGTGCCGAGATTCGTCCAACTCGGCGTGCCCGCCGAAGCATCGCTTGCGCTGAGCGAGACGAGCAGGTCGTCAGCAATGACGATGTCCGCGGCAGCACGCTGTGCGGAAAGGTGTGCGCCGACCAACATTGCGGCCAGCGCAAAAACGAGAGACTGCCTGGTGCGTTTCATTAGACTCACTCTCCGATTCTCAAGGCGTTCACGAGCGACTCGCGATGATCGAAGGCAAATGGCGTCGTTCCACCCCGTCGCCGCGCACCCTCCGCCGACTCCACCGGCTCAGTTTAACTCGGCCGATGGCCGCCGCAATCGGGAAAAAGGACGTTTTCCAAGTTACACCCCGGTATTCCAGGGGACGATGGTTGCCGCGCCGACTGGACCGCGCTCCGCCGGTAACCGAAAATGCGCTTGGCTACCCCGCGTGCTTTCAGGTTTCGATTCCGGCCGCGTGCGCGTCGCCGCGGCGTGGCGCAGCGCGAGGATTGCGTTTATGAATCGCGAGTTTGCACTCGACCTCAACGGCAAGCAGACCAAGGTGGACACGGACGCCGAGCGCTCGCTGCTCGACGTACTCCGCGAGGACCTGGGACTGACCGGGACGAAGTACGGCTGCGGGGAAGGAGAGTGCGGGGCGTGTACCGTGCTCCTCGATGGCCGGGCCGTGCGGTCGTGCGTGACGTCGGTTGCCGAAGCGGTTGGTGCGAAGATCGAGACGATCGAAGGGTTGGCCGACGGCGAGAAGCTTCAGTCCGTGCAGCAGGCGTTCATCGAAGACTCCGCGCTGCAATGCGGGTATTGCGTGCCGGGTCAGATCATGACGGCCACGGCGCTCCTTCGCCGCACGCCGAGGCCTTCGCGGGAGCAAATCGTGGCGGCCATGGACGGCAACCTGTGCCGGTGCTGCAACTATATGAACATTCTGGCGGCGGTCGAACGGGCGGCGGGTGCGCGTTGAGCCGCAGTCGGGCCGGTGCTGGCTTCCGGCGACGCGGTGCGGAATCGTCGCGTAAATCGCCGACTTGTGGCAACGCCGCCGTGGGATTACAGTGATATGCGTTCGATTCTCAACTCCGTGCGCACGCCACGTGCCGGGGGCTTGTATGTTCGCCATTGCTCGAATCTTGCTTGAGCCGGCCATCTTTGCCGGCTAACCATCCTTGCCGTACCCGCGGCTAGCTTGCCGCTTGGGACTGCGCGAGGTGTCGTTCTGTGCGCGTAGCGTATTGCTTTTTGCGATTCGCCGTGCGCGCGTATCGCATTGCGGGGAATCGTTTCCCGCATCTCGCTTCCGATTACACACAACTTCAATTAATCAGAGAATTCCCATGTCATTTTCCAAGGGTTGGTGGTCCGATTTCTTTCACGGTTTTATCGCGGATGCCCAGCGCAAGATGTTTCCTGCCGAGGTAACGGCGGCGGACGTGCGGCTCGTCGATGCGCTCGTGGGCTGCAGGCCGCCGGCGAAACTGCTCGACGTGCCTTGCGGCACGGGGCGGATCGCCGTCGAGCTTGCGGCGCTCGGCTACGACGTCACCGGTGTCGATTTGACGGGCGAGTACCTGGAGGATGCCCGTGCGGCGGCAGCGGTTCGCAACGTTCGCCTTGCGCTTCGTGAGTCCGACATGCGCGACTTGCCGTGGCGCGACGCGTTCGATGCGGCATTCTGCATCGGCAACAGCTTTGCTTACCTCGACCGTGGCGGTAACGCGGACTTCGTGGCGGCGGTGCATCGCGTGCTGCGGCCCGGCGGCGTGTTCGTGCTGCAAACGAACTTTGCGGCCGAGACGATTCTGCCGCATCTTCGCGGCCGAAGCTGGTTCGAGATCGGCGACATGACGTTTCTGCACGACCCGGTTTACTTTCCGCGTCGCGGCGTCATCGAGACCGAGTATACGCTGCTGCGCGACGGCGGGCGCGAAAGCCGGAAGGCGATCTATCAGATCTACATGGTCTGGGAGCTCGTCGAACTGCTCGAAGCGGCCGGTTTCGACGATGTGCAAACGATCGGCGCCGCGGCCGACGAGCCGTTCCGGATGGGCTGTCAGACGCTGCACTTGCGCGGCGTGAAGAAGTAGTGGATGGCTCGAGACTGCGGGCGGCGAACGGAGTCGCCTCCCGCAGATATCAAGCAGACACTACTGGTTTGCCGAGGCCAAGGATTAGGCGCCGCTGCTGGCTTGTCCAGCAGTGAGAATCGACGTTTGACGT
>QEVJ01000023.1 GCA_003576845.1 Planctomycetota bacterium | reverse complement strand
GGCGGGGCGCGGGGTTCGGGTTCCGGAATAGACTCCGTAGCATCAGGCGGCTTTGCGGACTTCGATTGCGCGGCGCTCGGCGATGCCGCGGCGGAACGTGATCTTCTTCATTCCGAGGAAGTTGAGAATCGTCGTCACGCCCGTGGCGAAGAGGAACGCGAGACCGGTGCCATTACTGCTCACAACGGCGAGCGCAGGGAGCACGGCAAGCGCGGCGCGATTGCACGCCACGTTGACGCCAAGCGTCACGGCGTAGAGGGCGAGATAGACAAGCGGCTCCGCGGCCGAACGCCGCGACGACTCGAACGTCCACCACTTGTTTCCGAAAAACCCTACGACCACGCCCGCCAGATACGATACGCCCTTGGCGACGTCGGGCGGCATCGCGACGGCCAGCACGCGATAGACGGCGAAATCGACGGCCACGCTCATGCTGCCGACGACGAGGAACCGCAGAAGCTGCTTGCGCGTCTCGCGGCGCTCGCTCCACGCCGGCGGGGTGATCGCGGCGTCGTCGCCGTCGGAGCTTCGTCTTAGTGTTTGCGGGGAGGCCATTATCAAGAAGCAGGCGCCTTTGGGTGTTATGGTTGTTCCGCTCTCAGGTGTCGGCTGCCACAGCCCACGCTGCGAATTACGTTACGATGCTTTCCGGTGGACTTGGGCTCGTGCAAGTTGGGCGAAATAACGCTCCCAACGCCGATAGTCTTGCAAGTCTTCGGGCGTGCCCCAGCCGATGTACTTGGCCACGTCGAAGGCGACCACGCGGCGGCCCGCGGCGATGAAACGGTTCGGAACGACGTCGAGATAGAACTCGTTGCTTACGCGCTCATCGTCCGCAACGAGCTCGTCGATGGCCCCCATCATGCGTCGGGCGGAGCGGAACCAGAAAAAGCCGCTCGCCACGCGGTCGGCGAGCAGGTTGTCCGAGATCGGCCACTTGCACGAGACGCGCTCGACGTTGCCGGCGGCGTCGGCGGCGACCCAGCCGAAGCTCTGCGGCTTGGCGAGCACGCGAGGTTCGCCGCGATACGTCCAGACGCAAGCGTCGACCGTTGCGTCGCTACGAACGCGCTCGAAGTCCGCCGCGTCGTAAACATGCGTCGCATCGCAGGCCGCGACGAGAACGTCGTCGTCGAGGTCGATCGCCTCGGCGGCAAGACGGACCGTACAAGCCTGGCCCGCGGTCAAGCCAGGCGCAACCACCACGCGACATTGTGGAAAGTGGGCGCGGAGAACCGAGTCGATGGCAAACCGCCGGACGTGCTCGGCGTGGACCACGAACGCGATCCGCTCGCACGTGGGCAAGTCACGAACCACGCGAACGATCATCGGCAAGCCGGAAACCTCGACCAGTGGCTTGGGCAGCGAGTAGCCCGCATCGGCGAATCGCTGACCGAGACCGGCGGCGGGAACGATGAGTTGCATGTCGGGGTTCAGGGGTCAGGAATCAGGATTCGGTTGATCTGCGAGCAACCAATTGGGCTAAGCGACCAATGCAGCCGGATGCGCTCGCTGCGAGGCGCTTGACTGCATCACGAAGTTGGCAAACGTGGCCCGGTGTGTGGCTTCGTCGAGGTCCGCAAAGAGACCGTAGCGCTCGGTATCGAGGAACTTGTACGGCCGCAAGTGATCGATCGTCAGCTTGTGCCAGAGCGCCGGTGCCACGCCAAGCGCGTGGCCAATGAGGACGCGGATTGGGACGTTGTGCGTACAGACAAGTGTGTCGCCGCGACTCGCAAGGCCGCGGCGGTCCCAGTGTTCGTCGAAAAAAGCGAGAACGCGGTGCCGGACGTCGCTCGTGCTTTCTCCACCCGGGAACGCCGGGTCTTCGCCGCGCTGCCACGCTGCGAAAAGATGCGCGTGGTCCCGCCGCGCTTCCGCAACCGCCATCCCTTCCAGCTCGCCGTAGTCGATTTCCGCGAGACGTTCGTCGATCTCCGCCGCCGGCAGCGCGACGTGCCGGGCAACGGTCGCCAGCGATTTCCGGCACCGCAGCAGCGGCGACGTGAACGCGGCGGCGAACGAATGCTCGCGGAGTCGCTCGACGAGCGGCGCGACGGCATCGTGCCCGAGTGGCTCCGTCGGCAAATCCGTGCGGCCGAGGAACCGCCGCGATTCCAGTTCGCCGCGGTTCCAAGCCGTCGGCGCATGGCGAAAGACGACATGCCGCGTCGCCTCGTCGACGAACGCCCGGCAGAATTGCCGCTCGAACCCGAGCACGAACCGTTCGAGACGCTCGTCCATGTGCGGCGGCGCGGCCGAAAAGTCCTGCGACTTCTTGGCGGCCGCAAGATCGTCGAACAGTCGTTCGACTTCCCCGGCCTCTTCGCCAAACTCGGCGAGATACGCCCGGCAGAGCGTTCGGCCTTCGAGCGCTTCGTTGCGGCGGCGAACGAGCTTGAGAAAATTCTGCATCAAGAACCGCACGATGTGCCACGCGAACTCGACGCGGTCGCGAAGCTGCATCGGTAGCTCGCGGCGGACTTCGCGGCACTGCCTGTCGTCGCAGTCCAGTTCGCGATACGACACTCGGCCCGCGCGGTAATCGCGAAGGTAGTCGCCGACGCCCCGGCGCGCAGAAAGAAAATGCCGCGGCGCCAAACCGAACACGGCAAACACGTCGCCGAGCGGCCGCTTGAACCATGTCGGCGAACGCTGCCAGTCGAAGCACGTGAATGGGCTGTTGACGGCGTGCTCGACGTGTCCCGCTCGCGAGTACACCATCAAGTGCAGCACCGCCGTGTCCGCGTCGTTGAACTTCAGCGGGCCGAGCGTCGGGTTGATCCGCAGCCGATAGCCCGCGGCGCGCACGACCGGTTCCAGCGCCTCGCCGCACGACTTCTGAAGTTCCTCGAATCGCCGGCCGCAAAGGTTCTCCACCACGACCACGAAGTCGATGTCGCTGATGCCGGAGAGATCGGCCGCCGCGAGAAAGCTGCCGGCGATCGTCGCCGAATCGACCCACGCGAGCGGTTCGACGGCGCGGCCAAGCGCGAAAACGATCTGTTGCTTGACCGAGGCAGCATCCATGCGGCAAGTCCGGGAGTTCATTTCTCGTCGAGGCACGGGCAGTGTCTATAAGGCGAGGGGCGAGGTATCTCTCGACGCGGCGCCAACTCGCCCCAAAGCGAACGATCCAAACGGCGCGGGTTGTTCGTCGTCGATCCGATAACAAGTGAGCGTCGGCACCATCGCCGCAAGTCGCGGGGATTCGGTCAGGAGTTCGCGCGCGATCGCCGGCCAGTCGTCGGCCGCAATCGAGGCAATCGTCACGTGCGGATGCCAATGCTCGCCCGTGTACGGAAACCCGGTCCGGTCGATCGACGCTTGTTCGTTGGGCGAAAGGTACTCGCGGCGGTCGTCATACCGCGACGCGCTTTCTGCGGCGGCGCGCAGCGGAGCGAGAATGCCGATCGCGCGGGCTTGCAACGCGCGCAGCGAAACGACGGCCGCGGCGTCGAGCTTGAGAACGAGCGTGTGGCTACCCGTGAGCTGGTCCGCCCAGAACACGTGCCACCCTTCGACGCGAACGGCAATCGGCGCGGTCGACGCAGCCAACGCCTCCGCTGCCGTGAGCACCGCTGCAACATCGCCGAACGCCGCCAGATAGAGCGTCAAATGCGGCGCGTGATCGAGGAACGTCTGCGGCCCCACGAGCGCATGCACCCGCTCCTTGTATTCCAAAACCAGCCGCGCAAGCGCCACATCTGGCTCCAGGCCGAGGAACAACGTCGCCGGGTTGAGAGAGCTTGCTGGCATCGGGACGCTATCGCGAGTCATTGCGCGGTGGGTGGCACGGGTGGCGACAGGGTGGCACGGGTGGCGACAGGGTGGCACGGGTGGCTTGTCCACCCGTGGTAACCGCCGTCCAACTCAACGCAATCGAGAGTTCGTCCGCGCTTCGCACGGGACAAGCCACTCGTGCCGCCCCGTCGCGCGGATAATACTCAAAACCGCTCGCCGAGAGCGACGGCAATTGCCGCAAAGAACGCGAAGGATAGGCCGATTTGCTCGGTGCTAGCACGGGCGTCACCGCACGCCCGGCAGCCGCATCACCGTCGGCCGCTGCGGCGCATTGTCGTGTACGAGCACGCGGCGGTCGGAGACGAAGTAATTGTGCCAATCGTCGACGACGAGATTGTACGTGGCGGCCGGCGCAGACTCGGTAATCTCGGTAATCGGAATCGGACCGGCGACCGTGTGCAGCCGGTCCCCCGGTCGCAGGTGCTTGGCCATCTGCCAGTTCTCGCCCACGACCCAAAACGGATGGCCCCGCGTCACCCGAATCGTCTGCTGCCCGAGCCCGATCGACAACAGCGGCGCCGCCGGCCGCGTCGTGCGGTCGAGCACCGCTTTGAACGCCAACTCGCCCGTCTCGGCGTTCTGCGCGAGCACCGAGTCGCCAACGCGGATCGTCTCGATCGGACGCGCACCGACTTTGGTCATCACCGTCGTGCCGGCCGCAAAACACGAGACCGGATAGTAGTAACCCGCGACGGGATACGGCGCATAATAGTTGGCGTATGTCCGCTCGTAGAGCGGCTTGACGGCCGGTACATACAGCTCGTTGTACTCTTGCCACCAACTCCACCACGTCGCCGCGTCGACGGGAAGGTCCACGCCCGTCGCACGGCTCGCCGCCGCAACAATTCGCGAGTTCATCCGCTCGATTTGGGCGTTCGACCGCTTGACGGCCGCACGCACGGCGACTGCGTTCGACGCCAACGCGTTCACCTGAGACCGCGGAACCGGCTCCTCGAACACGACGTCCTCGACGTACCCATCCGCATAGAAAACCGGCGCCACGACGAAGTTCTGGTAGAAGTCGTCGTAAGTCGCCACCGCGTCCGCCAGCGGACCTTCGCGGAAAAACGTCCGGCGGTAGAACACCCGCCCGCGGCCGTCGAGCGTCAGCGTAATCCGGGCGTCGATCGGCGCGACCAGTCCCGCGAGCAGACGCGGCACGTAATGATGCGCCGGGCGCTCAGCAAGGACGTCGGCCGCGGCCAGTCGCACGTCCTCGACCGGCGAAAGCACCGCCTCGCGAACCAACGCGTTCGTCGCCGCAACTTCCGGCCAGCGTGCGAGCAACGCGACGTATTCGAGATTCCACGCCTTGTCGCGGGCGAACGTCGCCGCCGTTTCGTCGACCGTCCGGAACGGCTCGCGCGGGTCGGCGATCGAAAACTCGGCTTGCAGCGTCGCCAGAGCATCGCGGTCCGTAATCGCACGAAGCTCGGCCAGCCCCCGGTTCCGTTCGGCAATAACCGGACTGGCAAGATCCCGGCGAATCGCGGCCAGCTTCGGCGCCCAGTCTTTCGCCGCTTGCTTCGCCCGGCGCACATTGGCGGCCGCAACCCTGTAGTCGTCGTGGGGATAGTACCGCCCGTTGAGCTTTCGCAGGCCGAGCGATCGGGCCGCCTCCTCGTTCCCCCGATCGTCGCGCAGCACCCGTCGCCAATGGACCGCTGCTTCGTTCGCCAGGGCCGACTTCTTCGCCCACCGGGCGAGCGCGAGGTTGTTCGCCAGGTCGTCGGTCGCGGCATTGCGCCGCGTTTCATACTCGAAAAGCCGCGGATCGACTGCCCAGCGAGCCGCCGCGTCGTCGATCGTCCGCCAAGCGTCGCCGTCGCGAAGCTCGCCCAGCCGCCAACGCGCCGGAGCAAGATCCGGCGAGAACCGCAGCGCCTGCCGCAGCAAGAGATTCCGCTCCGGACCGTTGCCGGCTAGTTCCGCTTCCACGGCGGCCGTGTAAAGTTTTGCCGCGGCAACTTCGGGCGCCAGACCCACAAGGTTGGGCACGGCGGGCGCCTGAGCCAATCCGCTGCGCGCAATCAGAGCAAAGACCGCGACCGCAGTCACGACCACACTCACGGATAAATTGCGGCGCTCGGCTACTCGCAAACGCATGGGACACTCCTTCGCCCGCCGCCAAACCCGCGGCGCGTCGACGCGCTCCCTACACCGCAAACCCCCGCTAAACCCCGTCACTCTCGTAGGTCAGGCCAAGCGGCAATCGACTCCCCATGCTCACAAACCCCAACCCGCGCCGGCCTGACAAGCGACGGCGATTGACCTACCCTTTGCGCGCCTCAACACCCCCGCCCGCCAAGACCGCCTCCGATCTCCGCGCCGCGACAACCCACCCGCCAAAAAAATCTTGCACCACCACGCCACCCACACGCCCCAAACCCCCGCCTTTCGCACCGCCTACGCGAGGGAGTTATTAAACAAACTCCTGGGGAATCGAGGGGGTAACGTTCAAAAACCCCCGCACTTCTCTGCGTCCTAATCGGTCAACAAAAAAATCCAACCGTCCACTCTTTTCGACCGAAAAAAGCAAATTCCCAACCAGCATCCGCGGGAACCAACCGCCGCCCCGCACCAACCAACTCCACGCAGCGGCGCACCATCTCCGCACCCCACCGTCATACCAAACGATTGGCACACCTTCAAGCAACAAAATCCCAGCCATCCCCGCAAATCGCGAACGTACGGTAGGCTCCGCCCACCAGCCGATCCTTTTCGTCCCACGTTGAACGACGTCGGGATTATGTCCCAAGCGACCAGAACGTGCTCGCGCCTCGCGGGCCAATTCTACGCGGCTCCTGCTCCGCGCTTTCGCTGGACACAGCCCGCCGACGGAAAGGAACTGGATACTGAGGGCACGTTTGATTACGCTAATTGGCGGCGCGGCTCGAAACGGTTTCGGGCCAAGGTTCAATAGGGGACACAGCGGCTCAAACGCGGACGTATCCGGCGAGTGCTGCGTGCGGCGCGAAACTCTGCCAGGCATCTGGCGGTCAAGCGCGAGTCCGACGCTGAGCACGGTCCACCCGCGGCGGCAGCCGCATCGTTTTCCAGCAACATTCCAGCAACATGACCGCAGGCTAATGAGGGGATACGGACCGCATTATCGGCTCGGCGACGGCGTTTCACCGGCGAGTTTGCAAATCGCCAGGCTCATTCGCACGAGACAGACGATGTCGCGCAATTCCGGCAGTAATCCTCGCAGTCGCTCGGGTCGGAAGAGGAACACAATGACGATGCGCCAAATGGGATCGGGCCTGAACCAGAACGAAATCAATATCCGCAGTGACCGTAGGCGGACGAATTTCGCCGCTGCAAAGCGACTCGTGCTGATGGCCGCTTGGGGCGTGCTTCTTGGGCTAGCGCCCGCGCCGCGGTGCCAGGCGGCGGCGATCATTCTGGACCAAGCCGTGGGCGAGTTCAATGCTTCCACCTCCGCGGCCTGGCACTACGTTGATGAAGAAGGGTTTACGGTAGACGAGTGGATATACGGCGGCTCGAGTGCCGCGATAGCTGGCGCGAGTGCTCACGCGTCAGGGGGACATGTTTTTCCTCCTGCGGGTGTGTATTCGACCTTGTCGCCGCCTGTTGGCATCGGCTTTATGAACGCATCGCTTGACGTTGGCGCCGGTAGCAACGACCCGTGGCAGCGATTTAGCGCAGGGGCCAACATTTTTGGAAGCATCGCGGTGCCGGCCTACTACGATGACAACACCGGAAGTACCGACTTCAAGCTGCTGTACGGCTACATATCAACTGGCAACACGGTTCTCTCGATTGACATTCCTGGATCGGGCAAACAGTATTTCGGCAGCGGATCCGGATCAGGAATCCGTTACAGCGAGCCAGGGTACGAGGGGCATGCGTCCTTTGCGGCTGAATTGGGCGCCGCTTACGCGGAAAATCACGACTTCCTGGTTTTTTCATACCTTTGGGTCGCGGGCCCAGCGGGCGGCGGCCTGCCGGGAAAGACTCCGCAATGGCCGATTGCCGCCGTGACCCCGGGCACGCTTGACCCAGAAAGCGACGACGCTGGTGGCGGTGACGACGACGATGACGACGACGACGACAAACCGGGAGTTCCCCCGGCGGAAGTGTCAGGTGCATTCCTCACCGCGCCATCGGCCGAATTCTCCACGCCCATCATCGCCGAGGCCGGTTTTGGCAAGGGGGAAGACGGAATGCTGTTCTTCGACCCGGCGTGGTCCGCTTCCTATCTCTACACCATCGCCCACAATCGCGCCACGGAACTCCTTATTCCCAGTGCCCTGCCGGGCGGCGACACCGAGTTCGCGGTCCGCTTCGGCGAAAACGGAGAGCACACGTATCCTGTCACCGCAGGCGTCGTGTTCGATTTCGACGCGTATGTACCGGAAGGCGTATCGTGGTTTGTGCTTTCCGGCCTCGACCTCGACGTTGTTCCCGACCCCCTGGCCGATCCACCGTTTGTCACGGGTCTGACGTTTGCCGAAGACGGCGTGGCCCATCTGCGCATTCGTGCCGAGGCCGCGCTGGTGCCCGAGCCGGCAAGCGCCACGCTGTTATGCGCGGGAGGACTGTTCGCACTGGCGTGTGCATCGATCCGCAAGCGGGATCGCCGCTGCTGACGGCCTGCCGAAAAAGGGGACGGGAGTCTTTTTGTCCCGATTTGCCATCCGCCTACCGCCACTTATCGTCATCCCCAAACGGATGCGAAAACCCCGGCAGCTTCGGCTTCGGCAGCGCCTTGAGCGCCTGCTCCGCGAGCCGCAAATCCTCGCGGGTCGTGATCTTGATATTGATCGCCGAACCCATCACCACCGACACTGGTTTGCCCAACCGCTCGACCAACTGGGCTTCGTCCGTCGCCGCAAACGACCCGCGCTTGGCATAGGCTTCGAGCAGCAGTTCGCGCTTGAACACCTGCGGCGTCTGCGCTTCCCAGAGGTGCTCGCGAGAGACCGTTTCTTCGATCTGCCGATTCGCCCCGACCCGCTTGAGTGTCGCGCTCACCGGAAGCCCAAGAATCGCCGCCCCCGTCTTGCGCGCCTCCTCGAACACGCGCGAAATCCACTCGTTCGTGATGCACGGCCGCACCGCGTCGTGAACCGCGATGTGCGAAATGTCCGGCTTCACGCGGGCGAGCGCCTTTTCCACCGATTCCGCCCGCTCCGCGCCGCCTTCAACCACGTCCACGCCCAAAATCGCCACGTTCGACGCAAACTTGAAATTAAAAAACTCGCGGTCCTCCGGCGAAATGACCACGATCACCTGCTTCACGTCGTCGCGCGCCAAAAACTTCTCGGTCGGATACATCCACACCGGCCGGCTGTCGAGCGGCGCGAACGGCTTCTTGTAGTTCTTGTCGCCAAACCGGCTGCTCTTCCCCGCCGCGGGAAGAATGACTGCGAACGTCGCCATGAAACACCTCTCGATCGGTCGAGGAAGTCGCGTGTCCCAATCATAGCGGACACCGGGGCGCGGGGCGCGGGGCTAGGGGCGCGACAATCGCATTTCGGCAAGCGCTGTAGGAGGCGAATCCTTTCGCCGACCCCCGACCCCCGACCCCTGATCAAATTCGGGCGACTGTGCTGCCGCTCAGCCGCCGGATCACACGCCGTACCTCCAAAACGCTGATCGTCGACAGCACCTGGTGCGTCGGCAATCCGCTGCGGGCGATGATCGCGTCGATCGACGTCGCGTCGCCGTCGATGTTCTGCAATACCTGCTGCTCGATCTCGTTGAGTTGCAGTTCGGCCGGATGACGGATTTCCTCGCCCGTGGCTTTCGTCGCCGGGGCGACGAGCGGACCCAGCTCTTCCAGCACGTCGTCGACCGTTTCGACCAGCCGCGCCCCGTCGCGAATGAGCCGATGGCAACCGCGGGCCATCCGGTTGTCAACTCGGCCCGGCACGGCAAACACTTCGCGGCCTTGCTCGTTGGCATGCTTTGCCGAAATGAGCGCCCCGCTGCGGTCCGACGCTTCCACCACGATCGTTCCGAGCGACAGTCCGGTGATGATCCGATTGCGCTGCGGAAACGCGCCGCCCATCGGCGCCATCCGCGGCGGCACTTCGCTCATGACCGCGCCCGAGTTCGCCACCTCCGCCGCCAGTGGCGCGTGCTCCGGCGGGTAAAGCTGCAAGATGCCGCCGCCCAGCACGGCGAGCGTTCGTCCCCCGGCAGCAAGCGCCGCCCGATGCGCCGCCCCGTCGATACCGCGGGCCAGTCCGCTGACGACGGTAAATCCGGCGCGAGCCAGGCCTCCGGCCAGCCGTTCGGCCTGAGCCAGTCCGTATGGCGTCGCATGGCGCGAGCCGACAATCGCCACCGCCAGCGCATCGCTCGGCTGCAACGCGCCCCGAACGAACAGCACGCCCGGCGGGTCGGGAATCTCGTGGAGCGGCCGCGGATATTGCGGATCGTTTTGCGTCAGGATGGCGATGCCGTTCTCGCGGCAAATGTCGATCTCGGCATCGATGTCGATCTCGCGTGCCGCGACGATGGCCGAGGCGATCTTCGGCCCGACGCCGCCGACCGATTGCAGATCGCTCGGGGCGGCGCGGAAGACCGATTCGGCGTCCCCAAACCGCGCGAGTAGCAGATTCCGAGTTCGCGGTCCGACGCCGGGCGTCAGCGCGAGGCGGACTTCCGCGCGAAGGTTCTCCCAGGCGGAAGCGTCGGGCCGTTCGGCATCGGCAGCTTGGGTCATCGGATCTTTCTGTTGCGTGGGGTGGCACTGGTGGCTTGTCCACCAGTGAGAGTCGCCAATTCGCTGCCGAGGCAAACGCCTTATACGAAGTCGAGTCCACTCGCACCTCCGCACTGGTGGACAAGCCACCAGTGCCACCCCAACCTAGAGCGGCGAGCAAAAAAAGAAGTGTAACCCGTGTGTGTACGCACGTCCATTCCCTCGCCGAGGCGGCCGACACGGGCGATCCGCGCCACGGACTCGCTTTTTCGCGCTCCGCAGAACCCGAGCATCCCCTCGACGAGTTACGCACCCTCGCAATGCTCGTCCCGAAAGCGCAAACGCTCGTCCGAACCGGCGCGAACTTTCCCGCGTATGCAAGGATTGCAGGCCAGCCAATTGAGGCTCGCGGGTCCGCCTGCCACGAACTCGCGCTCGATCGAGTTTGGCGGTAATTCCGCCTGCAAGATTCCGCCGGTCGCGGCAACGATCCGTGATACGGCCGGTAATCGGGCCAGATTGGGCAAATTGGTTGGAAAGTCGCAAGCAAGCAAAGGGAGGAATTGCGATGACAGCAAACACGTTCCGTAAACCGTTCGTAACGGCCGCGGCGATCGTCGCCATCGCCGCCGGAGGCACCGCGATCATGTGGCGACAGTTGGCCGCCGGTGAAGCCGTCCCGCCTAATAGCGAAGCCAAGCAGCACGCCGAAGGTTTGTCGACGGCGTTTCGGGCCGCCGCAAAGGAAGTCATTCCCTCCGTCGTCACGATCCGGACGATGACGACGCCGCACCGCACCGAGCGCGGCGCCGAACGAGGCAACCGGCCGCGCGTGCCCGACCAATTCAAGGGCACGCCGTTCGAGGATTTCTTCGAAGACGAGCGCTTCGGCGACATGTTCGGCGACGCGCCGTTTTCGCCGCGCGAACAATCGGGCATGGGTTCCGGCGTAATCATCGACCCGAGCGGCGTCGTGCTGACGAACCGCCACGTCGTGGCCGGCGCCGACAAGGTAACGGTCCACTTGAGCGACGGCCGTTCGTACGAGGCGACCGACATCAAGACCGACGACCGCACCGATCTCGCCGTAGTCCGCATCAAGGGCGCAGGCAAGCTCAAGGCCGCGAAGATGGGAACCAGCGGGGCGCTCGAGGTCGGCGATTGGGTCCTGGCCATCGGCAACCCGTTCGGACTCTCCGAAACGGTCACGGCCGGCATCATCAGCGCCAAAGGCCGCGGCTTGGGTCTCACCGACCGCGAAGACTTCCTCCAAACCGACGCCGCCATCAACCCCGGCAACAGCGGCGGTCCGCTCATTAATCTCAGCGGCGAAGTCGTCGGCATCAACACGGCGATTTCCAGCCGCAGCGGCGGATATCAAGGCGTCGGCTTTGCCATTCCCATCGACATCGCCCGCTTCGTGAGCGATTCGCTCGTCAAGTACGGCACCGTGAAGCGGGCCTATCTCGGCGCGGCGATCCAACCGCTCACGCCCGACCTCGCCAAAGAGTTTCGCGTCGAGTCGAGCGGCGGGGCACTCGTCAGTAAGGTGATGCCCAACTCGCCGGCCGAGAAAGCCGGCCTCAAGCAAGGCGACGTCGTCGTCCGCTTCGGCAGCGAGGAAATCGCCAGCCCGAGCCAACTGATCGCGGAAGTCGAACAGACGCCGATGGGCCAGACGCGGACGCTCGAAGTAATTCGCGAAGGCAAGCCGCAGCGGATCGACGTGACCCTCCGCGAGCAACCCAAGGACTATGGCCGGCGGATTGCCGCCTCCGAAGATGAGGGCGGCGAAGGAGAGTCGGCGGGCGTCAACGCGATGGGCTTTGAGGTCGGCGAATTGACGGCCGAAACCGCCGAGCAGCTCGGACTCAAGGACATCAAGGGCGTCGTCATCACGAAGGTCGACCGCGGCAGCATTGCCGACCGCGCGAGTCTTGCCGCCGGCAACGTCATCACCGAAGTGAATGGAACCCCGGTGGCATCGGTCGACGAGTTCGAGAAGACGCTCGCCAAACGGCCGCTCAGCGAAGGCGTGCGGCTGTTGGTCGAATCCGCGCAAGGATCGCGATTCGTCGTCCTCCGCGTCGCCAAGTAGCAACGAAAGTGAAGTCCAATTCGGCCCCCGGTCGCCCATTTAGCCCCCGGTGAACACACCGGGGGCAATGCGGCGGCCATCGAGAAGAAACTTTGAAAAGAAACATCGAGCGGTAACATAACGCGGGCCAGACCGACGCCCGGCGGTGAACTTGCAGGTTCGCCGTCGTGCGTCGCGTCGTTTACGGCGCTTCGCCAAGGCCCACCGCGGTGCTAAACTGCCCACATGCACGCCGCACCGCTCGAAATCGCCGCGCCCCCGCGCCCCCTTACGCTCGCGCGACGCTCCGCAACCGCGATCCTCGCTCACGTGGTCACCTGGGCATGTCTGGCCGGGCTGCTCGTCGCCGCCGCCGTCCTGGCCGCGCGGCGAGCACAAGGCATGCTCGCGTCGCCGCTGCCTGTCGCGCCGATGCTGGTCGCGGGAATGTTCGTCGCAACGCTTACCGTGCTCGCACAGTGGCGGCATGCACGACGCATCGTCGCCTCGCGCGGCCGCACGATAACCGCAGCCGATGTCGCGGCCCTCGGCTCGCCGGCGGCGATCGCCGTGCTGATCGCCGCGATGATCACGTTGCCCGGAACGCGCTTCGCCGCCGCGGCGCTATTGTGGAGTCCGCTCCTTGCCGGACAAGCGGCGCTCGTGTGGCTGTACCGGCCGCACGCCATCGCGCCCCATCAGCGAGATCCGGAATTACCCGTTGCCGACGCGACGTCGGCCCCCGGCGAATCGGCGCCGCAGTCGTTCGACGAACTCGGCGAAGAGCACCTGCCCGACGACGCGACGCAGCACTGGACGCGGCGAACCATCGACGGAGCCGACGTCCTGGAAGGAATGGCCAGGGCAAGCTTTGCCGCGGGCGCACGGGCCGTGAATGTTCACGTCGGCATCTGTCCGCCGTTTGCGAACGTGCCCGAAGTGTTCGCCGAGCCGATTGACGGCCCCGCCGCGACGGTCGCGGTAGCCGAGGCACTGCCATTCGGTGTGCGGCTCGACGTGCGCCTCGTCGAAGCATCCCACGCCGAAGCAAGCGTGATCGTGGCCGTCGTCGCCCGAGGCTAGCGCCTTGTCGACGCCAGGCGTCCGGCCATGACGCTCGCAGCGCAGAGCAGCGTTGCACACACGCCACACCACGCGATCGCAACCACGCGGTCGCTGCCCAGGCCCAGCGGCAACGCCCGATCCCGCGGCGAAAACAGCACGACGGCCAGCGTCAACACGCCGCCCGACGCCGCGATCGCGAATACCCACGTAACCGTCCAAAGCGCCTCCCGGCACGGCAGCAGCGCCAGCCACACCAGATACACGAGCAACAGCCCGCCGACGAGCAATAGGACACGCGCCCAATCCGGCGCGGCCGCGAGATCGATTTCGCCGAAAGCCGGACCGACGCACACGAGTACCAACGCCGCCAATGCCGCCGCCAACCGTCGGACGAGCGTGGAAAACGCCGTTGCCTCGCGCCGCGGAAACTGCATCGCGCTCACTTTCCGCCGTACTCGAAGCGCACGGTCCGCGTGTCCTGCTCCTTCCCGGTCCGTGCCGCGAGCGAGCCGTAAAGTTCCGGCCGGCGGGCTTTGATCCAGCGCACGCCCGTCGCCCGTTCGCGCAAGCTCGCGTCGAGATCGGCGACGACCATGTCGTCCGCAAGCGCCGTCGACTCCGCGAGAGTACGGCCGTAGGGATCGAGAATCATCGCGTTGCCCGTGCGGACCTCGTCGTCGTCCTGGCCGACGCCGTTGGCGAACACGAGAAACATCCCATTATCGTGCGCCCGGCTGGGAAGCCACCGCATGAGCCATTCGCGGCCCTTTACGCCCGCAAACTCCCGCCGCAACGCATCGGGATCGCGCTCGCGGTTCTGCCAGAGCGCCACGTCGATCGCGCTCATCGCATACGGACTCCCCGAGCGGCATCCGCCCGTTTGATGCGGGGCGAGCAGAATCTCCGCCCCCGCAAGCGCCGTCGCCCGCGCGTTCTCCACGATGTTGTTGTCGTAACAGATCAACACGCCCAGTCGCCAACCGTGCGGCGTGTCGAACACCGTAAATGAGTCGCCGCTCGATAAATGTTCGCTCACGAACGCATGGAGCTTGCGATGGGCCCGAACCGCTCCGTCGGGCATGGCGACGACGTACGTGTTGTACAACCGCCCGTCCGGGGCAAGCTCGACCAGGCCAACCCCAATCGTCATCCGCTGCCGGAGGCTCATCTGAGCGACCGCCCGCGTCGTCGGTCCGTCCGGAACCGGCTCGGCAAGCGCAGCAAGTTCGTCGCGCGAAAGCTTGCGCAAATGCCAGTAGCCGCTGATGCAGCACTCGGGAAAGGCGATCAGCTCCACCCCGTCGCTCGCGGCGCGCTCGACGAAGCGGCGAACCGTGGCCAAATTCGCCCCTTTGTCGCCGGGAGCGTGCTGAAACTGAACGGCCGCGGCCCGAAGGCGTTTCATAGCAGCCTGTTGAAAAAGGGGACTGACCCTCTCGGGCACGTCGTAATCTGCGGCGAAAAACGCACTTTCCAAAGGGTCTGTCCCCTTTTTCAACGGGCTGATAGGTCAACGCTTATTGAAGCAAAAACACGCCCGAAATCCCCGCCCCCGCAAGCGACAAACTGCTTGCAATGCCAGCGGCAGGCAGTATCATAGCAGCTAATTCTAGCCACGTCGCGCGGCCGCAGGGGATCCGCAGTTTGGCGGCGCCCGGCCGAGCGGCTCGTTTGCCGGAGGGTCATGGAAGATGTTAGTCCTCTCACGCAAAGTTGGCGAGCGCATTCTGATCGGCGAAAACATCGCCATTACCGTCGTCCGCATCGGCCAGGGCGGCGTCCGCATTGGAATCGACGCGCCCGACGACATGACCGTCGTCCGCGAAGAACTCGCCGACGGCGCTGCCTTCGCCGCCGAAAGCGACCAACTCCCGCGGTCCAAACCCTTGCCGCGGTAGCGCTTCGGCTGTAACGGTCAGACGCTGTAGGACGCGAATCCCTTCGCCGACAGCGGCGGGCTGGCGTTCTCGTCGGCGAAAGAATTCGTCGCGCGATCACCGCGTCGCGCTGCCGCCAAAAAACAAGACTCGACGCCCGCTACCCACTAACCCCCAACCCGCTACCCCTCTTCGTCGAGCACGTCGTCCAGCACGTCCTCCGCCACGTAAATCGGCAGCGGCGGATCGCACGTCACCGCCACCGCGATCGCGTCCGAAGGCCGGGCGTCGATCTCGATCAGTTCGCCTTCATAGCGAATCCGCAGCCGGGCGAAGTACGTGTGGTTTTTCAGCTCGCTAATCACGACGTCCTGCAACGAACCGCCCATCTGGTCGACGATGCTCACGATCAAATCGTGCGTCAGCGGCCGGGGCGATTGTTCGAGCTGGCCCGAATGCTGCTTCACCCGCCGGTCGATGCTCGTCGCCTCGAAGATGCCGATCAAAATCGGAAAGGTGCGATCGCCGTCGACCTCGCGAAGATAAATCACCTGCTGGTCGTTGATTTCGCTGATGATGATCCGCGACAATTCCATCTGGACGGGCATGACAGCACCACGAACTACGAACCGGAAGAGAGCATCGGGAAGGGAATAGTTCGATTATAGACTCGCCCGCCGGGCGTCAACCAGTGGCGAGGTTTGCTAGCACGGCGCGGTCGAAAATGCTTGCATCCGACGCCTTGACGCCGGGCGAAAACCTTGTTCGAACGAAACGACCGCGCAACGCACCGCGCCACTTTTACGTCGTCAAACGCGCCGAGCCGCTCCACGCACCGGCCACTCGATTGCCACGAACCGCCATGCTTTATCGGCCGCTCGGTCAAACGTCGATCCACGTCTCGGCCGTAGCGTTCGGCGCCGGACCGGTGCCGGCGCTGCTAACCGGCGAAGACCGGCGGCGCCAGGTCGAAGTCGTCGCCGCGGCCATCGGCGCCGGCATCAACTGGTTCGACACGGCGCCGACCTACGGCGACGGCGCCTCCGAAGAATCGCTCGGCGCCGCACTGGCCGAACTCGGCGCAAACGAAGTCCACGTCGCGTCGAAAATCCGCGTCAATCTCCAGCACGATGGCAATTACCGCGAATTCGTCCTCGCAACCGTGCGCGATAGTCTGCGGCGGCTAAGAGTCCCGCGGCTGGCGCTGCTCCAGTTGCACAATGCCATCACCGAGCGCGACGGCGACTTGCCCTCGTCCGTGAGCGCCGCCCGCGTTCTCGCGCCCCACGGAATCCTCGACGCCCTCGAAGCCGCCCGCCGCGAGGGTCTGTGCTCGCACTTGGGCCTCACCGGCATCGGCGCGCCCGCCGCCCTTCGCGAAGTACTCGAAAGCAGCCGCTTTGCCGCGGCGCAAATCCCGTTCAGCATCGTGCAACCGAGCGCGGGCTATCCGGTTCGCGGGACCGGCATCGACGACTACGACGAACTCTTCGTCGACTGCCGGCGCTGCGGCGTGGCCGCGCTCGCGATTCGCGTCTTTGCCGGCGGCGCTATTTCCGGCCAGCCGCCGAGCGAACACACCAAACGCACGCCGTACTTTCCGCTGGCAGTCTTCGAATGCGACCGCCGCCGCGCGGATCGCATCGCCGCCGTCCTGCCACAGGGCTTGTCGATCGTCGAGGCGGCCGCCCGCTTCGCCGCGCACCATCCGGCCGTGACGAGCGCGATCATCGGCATGGCCAGCACCGCGCAAGTTCGCGACACCGTGCGGTACGTCGACGCCGGGCCATTGAGCGACGGCGCGATTCGTGCCATCATGCAGGCCGCTGCGGCGGACTGACGAACCCGGAACTCGCTTCCCGTGCGGGCCGTGCCCCATGACGACACCCGCGTCCACGTCGGCCACGCAACGCCGCCTCGCGCTCGCGGCCGCGTTTCTCGGCTGGATGTTCGCCGGATTTCAGTTCTCGTCGTACATCCTCATCACGCGCCACGCGATCCTGAGTATGGCCGAACCGTCGGCGCTCGAATCGCCCGAAGGTATGCAGCAAGTCGAACGCGACGCCAAAGTCTGGCTCACGTGGTATCAGGCCGCGTTCCTCTTGGGCGCGGCGGCCGGCGGGTGGCTCTTCGGTTGGCTCGGCGACCGCATCGGCCGCGCAAAAGGCTTGGCGTACAGCATTTTGACGTACTCGCTCGTCGCCGGCTTGGGATACTTCGCCACCACGCCGGAAGCCCTCCTCGTCGTCCGCTTCGTGTCGTGTCTGGGCGTCGGCGGCGCATGGCCCACGGCGGTTGCGCTCGTTTCCGAAACGTGGTCCGACTTCTCCCGCCCGCTGCTCGCTGGCGTGTTGGGGACCGCGGCGAATTTCGGCTTCGTGTTGCTCGGCGTGATCGGCGGCTATCGCTTCATCGTGCCCGACGACTGGCGCTGGGTGACGCTCGCCACGGCCGCGCCCGCCGCGATTGGCGTGGCGACGCTCGTCTTCGTTCGCGAGCCGGCGCGGTGGCTTTCCGGACGCGCTGCGGGCACGAAACCGCCCAACTCGCTCCGCGAAGTTTGGCGCCCGCCGTTCCTTAAACGGACCGTGTTGGGCGTCACCCTCGGCGCGGTTCCGGTCGTCGGCACGGCCGTCAATGCCGTCTGGGTGACGCCGTGGTCGGACCAGGTTGCATCACAGAAGGCCGGCGAATCCACATCCAGCCCCAGAAACGCGCAGCCATCGACGAGCAACGCTCCGTCGGAAACCCGCGAATCGCGCTCCCCGTGGCTGCCCAATTTCGACGATCCCCGCGCGAAAGGCGCGTGGGCCCAAGTCTCGCGGTCCAGCGGCGCGGCGCTCGGCAGCCTGCTCGGCGGTTGGCTCGCCACGCTCGCCGGCCGCCGCGTGGCGTACTTTCTGATCAGCCTCGCGACGCTCGGCATCAGCGCCACGCTTTACGGCCGTCTCGATCCGACCATGCCGTCGTTTTCGTGGTTCGTGTTCGCGCTCGGCTTTGCCGGCGTCACCTACTTCGGCTGGCTCCCGCTCTACTTGCCCGAGTTGTTCCCCACGCGCATCCGCGCCACCGGCACGGGCGTGACGTTCAACACGGGCCGCGTCGTCGCCGCCGTCGCCGCCATCGTCACCGCGTCGGCCATTCTCTCCGCCGAGCACGTCAACTACGCCCGCATCGGCCTGTGGACCAGCGGCGTGTACGCGATCGGCCTCGTCGCCATCCTGTTCGCGCCCGACACGTCGA
Organism: Planctomycetota bacterium; assembly: GCA_003576845.1. GTDB lineage: Bacteria > Planctomycetota > Planctomycetia > Pirellulales > PLA5 > PLA5. The sequence continues at coordinate 32,465 of QEVJ01000023.1, read as the reverse complement.
AAAAAGGACTGGAGGACTGACCGATGCAGGTCGGACTGATTGGAATTGGTCTCGTCGGCACGGCAATCGCCGAGCGGCTCCTCGCGGCCGATTATTCCGTCGTGGGCTACGACATCGACGTGACGGCCGCCGCACGGCTCGCAAAACTCGGCGGGCATCCGCGCGAATCGGCCGCCACGGTCGTCGGCCAGTGCGACACGGTCCTTCTCAGCTTGCCGACGTCCGACGACATTCTCCGAGTGCTCGCTGCCTGTGCCGGCGCAATACACGCCGGGCAATTGTTCATCGACACGACGACCGGAAGCGCCGACGACGCCGTGCGCGCGGGCGAACTCTGCGAAAGCCGCGGCGCGAGCTACGTCGAAGCCACGATCCTCGGCTCCAGCGAGCTCGTCCGCACCGCCGCCGCGCTCGCGATGCTCGGCGGCGACGACCGCGAACTCACGCGCGCCGAGGCAGTCATCGGCTGCTTTGCCGGCAAGGTCGTTCGCGTCGGTCCACTCAGCGCCGCGAGCCGCATGAAGCTGGCCGTAAACCTCGTCCTCGGTCTCAACCGCGCCGCGCTCGCCGAAGGGCTGGCCTTCGCCCAAACCATCGGCCTCGATCCGCGGCTTGCGCTCGAAGTGCTCCGCGCCGGCGCGGCCTACTCGCGCGTAATGGACGCCAAAGGCGAAAAGATGCTCGCCCGCGACTTTTCGCCCGAGGCCCGGCTCGCGCAGCATCACAAGGACGTGCGGCTCATCGCGGCCGAAGCGGCGCGATGCGGCCTCAAGCTACCGCTCACCGAGGCTCACGATCGGTTGCTCGAAGCCGCCGAACGCGCCGGCCATGCCGCGTCGGACAACAGCGCCGTCATCGCCGCCTACGATCGGCCGTAAGCGTCCCGGATCGCAATCCGCGCTACGCCAGCAGATTCTTCACGACGTTCCCGTGTACGTCCGTGAGCCGATACTCCCGCCCTTCGAACTTGAACGTCAGCTTCGTGTGTTCGAGGCCCAAGAGGTGCAGGATCGTCGCTTGCAGGTCGTGGACGTGAACTCGATCGTCGGCCGCGTGATAGCCGAGCTCGTCGGTCGCGCCGTGCGTCGTCCCGCCTTTGGCGCCGCCGCCGGCCAGGAACACGCTGAAGGCGTGCGGATGGTGATCGCGGCCAAGCAGCTTTGAGCCGTTGCGCTCCTCGTTCATCGGCGTGCGGCCGAACTCGCCGCTCCACAGGATCAGCGTCTCGTCGAGCAGGCCGCGCTGTTTGAGGTCTTTAATCAGCGCCGCGACGGGGCGGTCCATCTGACGGCACTTGTTCGGCATCGCCGTGATGAGGTCCGTGTCCGGTCCCGTGCCGTGCATGTCCCAGCCCCAGTCGAAAAGCTGCACGAACCGCACGCCCCGCTCGACCATCCGCCGCGCGAGCAGACAGTTGTTGGCCAGCGACATCGCCCCCAACTCCGCGCCGTACATTTCGAGCATCTGCTTCGGCTCGCGGCGAATGTCCATCGCTTCCGGCACGCTTTCCTGCATACGATACGCAAGCTCGTACTGCGCGATCCGCGTCGCAATCTCCGGATCGCCCACGTCGGCAAGCTGCATCTGATTCAAATCGCGAATCGCATCCAGCGACCGCCGCCGCACCGCCGCAGACATGCCCTCGGGATTCGACACGTACAACACCGGATCGCCTTGCGACCGGCATTGCACGCCTTGATACACGGTCGGCAAAAAGCCGCTGCCCCAGAGCGACGCGCCGCCGTCCGGAGTCTTGCCGCCGGAAACGAGCGCCACGAACGCCGGCAAGTCCTGATTCTCCGTCCCCAATCCGTAGCTCACCCACGCGCCCATCCCCGGCCGGCCGAGCCGTGCCGAACCGGTATAGAGCAAAATCTGGGCAGGTGCGTGGTTGAACTGATCCGTATACATCGACCGCACGACGCATAGCTCGTCCGCCACCGTCGCCAGATTCGGCAGCAGTTCCGACATCTCGACGCCCGATTGGCCGTGCCGCGCGAACTTGTACGGCGTCCCCAGCATCTTCGGCACGCCCTTGATGAACGCAAACCGCTCTTTCTTGTAGAGCGACTCGGGACACGGCTGGCCGTTGAGCTCGATCAGCTTCGGCTTGTAGTCGAACAACTCCTGCTGCGGCGGCGAACCGGCAAGGTGAATCGAAATCACGTACTTCGCCTTGGCCGGGAAGTGCGGCGCCTTCGGCGCCAGCGGATTGGCCGGCAGCGCAACGCTCGGCGCCGCCGGCGATTCGCGAGCCAGAAGCGACGCGAGCGCCACACCGCCCAGCCCGAGCGAAGCGTCGCGCAGGAAGCAGCGCCGCGTTTGGGAGTAGAGTTCACTAGTCGAGCGTCGTTCCGAGTGCATACCACACCGTCTCGCGTTACCCTTTGCTAACCACTTCATCCAAATTCAACAACACGTTCGCCACCACCGTCCAAGCCGCCAGTTCCGACGAATCCACGCCCGCCGGCGTCGGCCCCGCGTGGCTTTCCGCCATTTTCTTGGCAGCGGCCGCGTTTCGGGCAAAGTGCGCTCGCTCGCCGTCGAACAGCGCGGCCACCCGCGCGATTTCTTGCTGCGTCGCATCCCGGCAGACGCAAAGCTTGATCGCGTAGGCAATCCGCTCCGACGTCGTCGACCCGCCCTCGCGCACCACCCGCCGGGCGAGCACTTGGGCCGCTTCGATGTACGCCGGGTCGTTAAGCGTGACGAGCGCTTGCAGCGGCGTGTTCGATTTCGGCCGCCGCAGCACGCAAAACTCGCGGCTCGGCGCGTCGAACGCGACCATTGCCGGGTGCGGCGACGTCCGCCGCCAAAACGTGTACACCCCGCGGCGATACCGGTCCTCGCCCGGCGACGTCGCCCAATTGTCGCCGCTATACACCACCTTCCACACGCCGTCGGGCTGCGGCGGCATCACGCTCGGCCCGTGCTGCTTATGCGACAACAGCCCGCTAATCGCCAGCGCCTGGTCGCGAATCACCTCCGCCGAAAGCCGCACTCTCGGCCCGCGGGCGAGCAGGCGATTGTAGGCGTCCCGTTCGAGCAACTCCGGCGTGATGTTCGACGATTGGCGATAGACGCTCGATGTGACCATCCGCCGCAAAATGCCTTTGATGTCCCAACCTTGCCGCGCCGCATCGACCGCCAGCCAGTCGAGCAGCTCCGGATGGCTCGGCAGCGCCCCTTGCGTGCCGAAATCCTCCGTCGTCTCGACGATGCCAATGCCGAACAGCCGCTCCCACAGCCGATTGACCAGCACGCGGCCGAACAATGGGTTTTCCGCTCGCGCGAGCCAACGCGCCATGCCGAGCCGATCGGCCGGCAAGTCTTTCGCCAGCGGATGCGTCGTCGCCGGCACGCCGGGCGAAACTTCCTCGCCCAAATCGAGAAAGTTCCCCCGGTTCATGATCCGCGTCGTGCGCTGCTTCGACGCCGTCAGCGCCCGCAGCACGGGAATCCGCGGCGGCGCCACGGCGGCTAGCTGCTTCTTCAGCGCGTCCTGCTCGTCGCGCAATGCCTTGGACTGCGGAGCAATGCTGCGATAGTAGGCGAGAATCGCGGCGCCTTGGGCGTCGGTTCGCTTGTCTCGCGGAACGGCGATGGCATCGCGCACCGCGGCGGGCAGGGCCTGTTTCTCCCGCACGTTGACATCCCGCGTAGCCGAAAGGCGAAACCGGCCGAGCGTGTAGTGCGGTTGCTCGTAGCGATGTTCGAGCGCGACCCGCAACCGCCCCGCGCCCGCCGGCAACGCTCTGGCAAGCACGAACACGGCTTCGTGCGGTTCCTTGACGCGCGGCTGAACGGCCCAACCGCTCTTCTTGACGTTCTTCGACTCGATCGCTTCGGCAACGTCGAAATCCTTCTGCGAAAAATCGGCCAAAGCGGCCGCCATCGACAGCGACCCTCCGTCATCAGCGAGAGCAACCGCAAAACGCGACAGCACGAAGTTGCCGTCGTCTGCCCGCCCGCTGCCACCGTGCGGCAGCGACGCATCTGGCAACACTTCGAGCCGCAGCGCCGTCACGCCTGCCCAATCGCCCTCGGCCGCGATCGTATAGACGTCGTTCGCCGGCCGCTCGCCGCTCGCGAGAATCGAACCATCGTCCTGCAGCGTCAGCGTCGCCCCGTCCGTCGACTTCATCTCGCTCAGAGCAAGCGTCTGCCACTCGACCGGGCCTTGCAGCCGCACCGCCCAGGCGTCGGCTTCCGCCGCAAGCTGCGGCTCCATCGCCGCGAGCTTCGCGTCGGCTTCCGCCAGCGCGGCCTGCAACCGGACCGTCTCGCGCGCTTGCGCCGGCGTCGGCATCGGCATCGTCGGCGATTCGTCGTCGTTGTCCTGATCTTCGGTCTGATTGAGGAACGCCAAGAACTGGTAATACTCCCGCTGCGTGAACGGATCGTACTTGTGGCTGTGGCACTGGCAGCAGTTGAACGTCGTCGCCATCCACACGGCCCACGTCGTGTTCACGCGATCGACCACCGCCGCCACGCGGAACTCTTCGTTGTCCGTGCCGCCCTCCGTGTTCGTCATCGTGTTGCGATGAAACGCCGTAGCCAGAATCTGGTCCGGCGTGGCGTCGGGAAGCAAATCGCCCGCCAGTTGCTCGATCGTGAACTGGTCGAACGGCAAATTGCGATTGAAAGCGTCGATCACCCAATCGCGATACCGCCAGATCGTGCGGCGATTGTCTTTTTCATAACCCTGCGTGTCGGCATAGCGTGCCAGATCGAGCCACATCGACGCCCAGCGTTCGCCGTATTGCGGCGAGGCGAGTAACCGCTCGACCGCCCGCTCGAAAGCGTCCGGACTCGGATCGGCGACGAACGCCTGCACGTCGTCGATCGACGGCGGCACGCCCACCAGGTCGAGCGCCGCGCGCCGCAACAGCCGCGGGCGATCGAGTTCCGCCGACGGCCGCAAGCCCTCCGCGTCGAGCCGCGCGAGAATAAACCCGTCGACGGCCGAGCGCGACCAGGCGGCGTCGCGCACGTCCGGCGGGATCTGCTCTTTTGGCGATCGGTACGCCCAGTGGTTCTTGCCCGCATGGTTCCCGTCGCCGTCGGCGCCGTCGGGCCACTTCGCGCCTTGCTCGATCCAAGCTCTGAGAATCCCGACTTCCTTCGCCGAAAGCGCGTCGCCCTCGTCCGGCGGCGGCATCCGTTCGTCGTCGCCGATTCCCGCCACGCGAGCGAGCAGTGGACTGCCCGCCGCGTCGCCCGGCTTGATCGCAATGCCGCCGTCGCCGCCGGCCAACGCGGTCTGCTTCGTGTGCAACCGCAGGCCCGACTCCTGCTTCTCCGCCCCGTGGCAGGCATAGCAGTGCTTGGCCAGAATCGGCTTCACGTCCTTCGCGTAGTCGATCGCGCCCTCCGCGGCGGGCGGCAACGCCGTCGTATCGGCCGCTCCGTTCGCTGGTTCGCCCGCCGGTTCGCTCGCCGCCAATGCGTGCGGCCGAGCAACCCACGCGGTCGCCGACAACACCGTAACGGCGATCCCAACCACAACGATGCCAACCGCGCGACGCATCGAGAACGCTCCCGGTAAGACGACCGGCGACCGCGAACGCCGGGTTTCCGCAAGGCAGGACCGCCACTGCGCCCATGCGACACACGACAAATTGCCGCGCGGCAAGACGCATCCGACGGCCAGCGGGGAAGTCCCCACCAATTCTACTGGCCCGCTGGCCGCGCCGCAAACCGACGCCCTGCCGGCACGATCCGAAGCGAAAAACTCCCGCTTGCCGTTCAACGAGGCAATAGTTGAACCGTGTTGATGAACGCGTGCCCCAGGTGGTTCTCGATGATCTTGTAGGCTGGCGTGGCGCTCAACGTGTGGATCATCGCGTGATGCACCGACAACACGGCGTCTTGAAGCTGCGGGTCCTGTTCCAGCGGTGACACTTTCAAGCCCAGTGACAGCGCCTTTTCCATCGAGATATGCCTGTCGTGCGCGAGCGTTAACGAGTGGTCGCCGAGTTCCTGGACGATGGCGTTGGCCTTCGGTATCGCGTCGCCTTCGTCGCGAAGCATTCCGGAAATGAGCCATTCCTTGGCGATCGTGTTGCTCCAGGCAATCGCCTTCTGACAGTCGCCGACGAGCGAAGGCCCATACTTGGATAGTATGAATTGCCAGTATGCCGCCGCGTTCGGATTAGCCCCGATTTCGCGCTTTGCCGTTTCCCATTCTTCGACGATGCCGTGCGCGGAAGTGCCGCCGAATTGAGGATCGATGGGACCGATGCTCGACTGCTTGCCCATGACGATTTCGTTGCACGCCAACGCAATTAGCGTGCCCGCCGACATCGCCAATTGCGGCACGATCGCGCGAATGTCGTTATCGAACAGCGTTCGCAGATAGTCGACGATCGACTCGGCGGCGGACAACTGACCACCGGGCGTGTGAAGCAGCAGATCGAGCCCCTTCGATCGGTCGAGCTTGTGGACGGCGGTCATGAAGCCGTTCTTGTCCGAATCGTCGATTTCGAACGATACGCCGCCTTGGCGAATGGCCCCTTTTTGCAGCCAACCGGAGTAATAGGCGATGACGTTACGCTTCGTGTGCTTCCAAAGTCGAACCAGGTACTTACGCCGAAGTCGATCGTGAGGGCTTACCGAGGAGCCTATTTCCTTAAGAATTTCGCTCCAATTTGGCATGACAGACTCCGACCGGGTATGCCTGGTTTGAAAGCTCGGTCAAACACGCCTGCGAAGAATCTTCGGCGCGGTAGCGAAAAGAGACCAACCGCTCCCCGCCAGTTTGGATCGCTCCACCACTGGGTAACGCCTCGCGGGCTAGCTGGATCAGTCCCCACATTTCGGCGTCCCGAAGGGCGTCTGCGTTATTCATATCGCACCTCCCGAAATCAAGGGTTTCACTCCTCCGAAAAGGGGCTGTTAAATTATACACTCAAAAGCCTCTTGTCAATGGATCATCCGCGTGCGTAAAGGTGTTCGAAGCTCCGTTGCCTCGAAGGCCACCGCTTGCTGTCGCATCCGCTATTTGCGCGAATCCACGGGCGGCAAGCGGCGAAACGCCGATCGCCCGGGGCTCGGCGGTATCTCTTCCGGCGGCGACGAAGTCGGACGATCTGCCTTCGCCTTCGGATGCGATTGCCGTGCCTCGGACGGCGCCGCTAGCGCCAGGTCGATTTCTCCCGCCACGTACCGCAGCCGAATCACCGCCAGCACGTAATCGTAAATCGCAAGCTGATGGTCGCGGGCCGTTTCGACGTGCCGCGTTTCGGCGTCGAGAACCTCCGTGTTCGTGCCCACGCCTTGCGAATAGCGGAGCCGCGAAACGCGAAGACTTTCCGCCGCTTGCTGCACCGCCTCGCGCGAGACTTCGATGCGGCTGTGGGCTTCGCGCGCCGCGAGCCACGCCTGACGCACTTCGAGCGCGATGCTCCGCTTTTGGTCCTCGTGCAAGAGCAACGCGCGATCCGCCGAAAGCGAATCGGCCTCCGCCGCATAGCGCCGCCGGCCCGCGTCGAACACGTTGTATTGCAACACGACCCCCGCCGCCGCCAGGCCTTCGGGCGTTTGAAAATCGTTCTCCGCAAACGCATACGAGCCGCGCAGCTCGATCTGCGGCGCATGGGCGGCGCGGGTCGCGTCCGCTTGATGCCGCAGCGACTGCGCCTGCGCCGCAAGCGACGAAAGTTCCGGCCGGTTCGCCCAGGCGCGCTCGGTGAGCGCGTCGATGTTGTCGTGCAGCGGCGAAAGCGGCAATTCTTCGACCGCAACTTGTGCCGCGAGAGGCCGGCCGAGTTGGCGATTGAAACTGGCACACGCCTGGTCGAGCTGGCTTTGGGCCTGAATCTCGCGATGCCGCGCTTGAGCCCGCGCAACCTGCGCGGCGAGCAAGTCCGTCTGCGGCGCCATCTCGTTCTCGTACATCTGCGCCACGTCGCGCTCGTGGGCAAGCATGTTCTCGTAGCTCTGCCGCGCGACCGCGGCGACTTGCCGGGCCCGCAACACGCCCACGTAAGCATCGGCAACCGCCATCTTGATCGCCAGCTCGGTCCGCTCCGCTTCGGCGTGCTCGGAAGAAAGACGCGCCTGCGCCGCGTCGATTTGATGCCCGATCCGCCCGCTCGTGTAAAGCGGCAGCGACGCCGTGGCGCCCGCCGCGAAGTTGTCGCGCTGCGAATAGGGAAACGTCAGCGGTCCCCCAAACCCCAGACCGGCCAGGGCGGGCGCCGTGAATTGAAACGCCGGCTCGTTGTCGCGAACCGTGTACACCGTCTCCACCGAAACCTGCGGCCAACGGTCCGCCGAAGCGGCCGCCGACCGCATCTCCGCCGCCGAAATCGCCTGCCGACTAGCCGCCAACCGATAATCCGCCGCCAACGCGCTCGACCAGGCATCCCCAAGCGTCTCGGCGCGCAGGGTGATCGTTGGGGAGCTCCCCACAGCAACGAGCCAGGCGATCGACACGAGAAATAATCGCACGACGGCCTCAAGTGGGCAGGGCTGACCGCCGTGTCCGATAGCGGCGATAGCACCCATTCGTCGCTTGCGGACGGGCCACATCGGAAGCTTCGGCGGAGGCCGCATTAGCCGGTGAGAAAAATCTCGGACTCGCCGCGCGAGATCGTGTGGCCGCAATTACGACATCACCACTTATTGGGGGTATTCAAAAAGTCGCGAGAAACGCTTCGAGCATTCACCTAACGCAAAGCGGTGTCAGGAGTTGTGAGCCGGCGGCCTAGATAGTGTGTAAGAGAAGAACGGTCGAGCTAACGCCAACGCGGGGCAGCATTGTTGGATGGCGGCTGGTGACGTTTTGTTTGATGTCGCGATTGTTCGGCCCCCGAGTACGACTCGTTCGCCGGGCGATTGCTTTTCCCGCACTGACGTAGCTACTGGAGAAGTGGAGCAATGAGGTTGTCGAAGCTAGCGAGTATCAGCATTGTCTTAGGGGCAATACTTAGTGTTCAGCAACATGCCGTCGCGGCAATTCAAACCGGCGACGTGGTTAAGCTATTTGATAGTACGGGAACCGGACCTGGCGGTCAGTTCACGGTGAAGTTCCAGAGTGGCGCAGAAGGATTCGGCGATTTCGATACGTTCTGCGTGGAGTATAGTGAAACGATAAACTTCAATACAAATTACTACGTGACTATCGAACCGAACGCCCTTCAGGGCGGCGGCTTATTGCAGGGCTCGTTGGGACTTGTCGCTGTGCCGTATGATCGATCGACGTTCGACCCGACGAAGCATGGGGATCCAATCGGCGGAGACGCGAAAAGCGGTGGCGTTCGGTGGGGGGATATGACGCAGTGGCTTTATCAGTTCTTTGCGCTAGGGATCCTCGATGACGTCACGTATGGCGTGTCGTCGTACAGCGAGAACAACACGAACAGCGCCGACGCTTTGCAGTATGCCATCTGGTATTTGCAAGAAGAAAGAACGCAAATCCAGGCAAATAATGCATTAAACCCAACAGCCGAAGCCATTTTTTATGACTTACTCAGCTGGGCCAATTCAAAGGGAAGTTACACCGGTCGTAATCCTTACGATTCCGATGCGCGGTATGATGTTGTCGCGATGAACCTTTGGGGAAGCTACAGCACTTCAACGGGAAAGTACGACAAGCTTAAGCAAAGTCAGCTCCTCCTAGTCGAGTTACAACGTGAAACTCCCGACGACGTCGTCCCGGAACCGGCGAGCTTCGCCATCTGGACGTTAACGTCGTTGGCCGCGATTGTTGCTTTCCGGCGACGTTTGCTCGCGTAGATACGCAATTCACCAAAGTGCCGCCCGTGGTAGCTTCTGAGCGGGGCCGGTTTTTCGGCCCCGTTCTTTTTGCGCCCATCAGGCACGCCCGCCACGAATCAATCGCCGGTCGTGCGCACGGTCCGACCTACGAATAACGCGCTGCGCGTTGGAGATGCTCCGTCGCCGCGTCGGTCGCGAGCAGATCGAGCGTCTGCGATGCGATAATCTCCCGCGCTCGACGCACCGCTCGCAGCGGCGTATCGTTCCCGGCCGGCGTTCGTCGCGCGGCCCGCACGAGCGTCGCGGCCGTTCGAGAAACGTCGCTGCGAACGCCCGCGCCGGAGCGGACCGTCTTGACGACGATCGCCTCGGCGCTCGCCGCTTGCGGACTTGGCGGCGCTGGCGGAACGAGATTCGCCTGAAGCACCGCGAGATCGGCCAGATCGGTCGCGCCGGATGCGTTCCAATCGCCCCCGCCCCAAGTCGCCGGACCGGAACGGCCGAATTGCAGCGACAGCAGCGCGGCGTCGCGGCGGTCGATGTCGCCGTCGAGGTCGATGTCGCCGTAGCGTGTGCCGACGCCCGCGCTGGTCTCCACCAGATTCGCCACGACGTAGTCCAGATCGGCCAGCGTCACCTGCGCGTCGCCGGTCACATCGTACAGCGGGTCCACGCTGCCATTCTGGATCGCCGCGAGCAGCAGATCGAGGTCGGCCACGTCGACGCGGTCGTCCGCGTTGAAATCGCCCGGCGTCGCGGTCGACGGCACGGTAATCGTCACCGTCGCCGCGGCCGAAAGCACGCGGCCGCGCAGGCCCAAATCGAAGCTGACGTCCGAACTGGTCGCCGACGCCTGGTGCACTTCGACGGCCAGGATGTTCTCGCCCGCTGCGAGCAACGACGCGGCGACCGCAAACGAAGACGCCTCGTTCTCGTCGGACGTGCCCGTCGCATAAGTTCCATGTCCCGCCGCGGCCGGCAGATCGGCGTCGCGGAAAATCTGCACGCCGTTGAGAAACACCGCCGCCGCGTCGTCGCGCACGAGATCGACGACGAGCGAATCGACGAGCGCCGGATCTTCGACCGTAAACTTGCGGCGGAAGTACGTCGTCGCGAAGTTGTTCGCGTTACAGTCCGGCGCCGTCGGGCCGCAGTTGACCATCGTCGCTTCGTCGTCGTCGCCGTAGCCGAGTTGGCCCGGGCCGCTCGCCCACGCCGCGTCGTCGAACCCGAGCTCGCGCCACACCGCGCCGGGATCGACGCCCGTGTCGAGATACTTCCAATCGCTCTGGGCCGGCACGAGCGCGAGCGGCGTTCCGTCCGTCACGGCATACGCAAACGAATCCTCGCCCGAGAAGCCGGCGTTCGGCGCGTAGCTGAACGAGCCGTCGGCGTTGAAGACGAGCGCGCCGTTCGTCGTCGGCGACTTGAGCAGGGCCACCAGGGAATCGCCGTCGGCATCGGTGTCGTTCCCGAGCACGCCCGGCGAGGCGATGTCGAGCGAACCGCCCGCAGCCTCATAATCGTCCGCGACCGCAACGGGTAAATCCGCCACGGGCCGCACGTCGAATGTCACCGTCGCCGGCGCGGAACGGTACCGCCCCGTTAGCTCGAGCGAGAAGCTCACGTCGCTGCTATTGGCCGCGCCTTGATGCACTTCGACGGCGATCGTGTTCGCCCCCGACGCAAGCGCGTGCCCCGGCAGCGGAATCGACACCAGCGTGCTTTCCTCTGAATTAGGAATGCTGCTCGTCGCGTAGTCGTCGAATTCGGCATCGGCGGGAAGATTGGCGTCGCGATACACCTCCACTCCGTTGAGATAAATCGCCGCCGCGTCGTCGCGCTGCAGCCGCATCGCCAGGTCGCTCGCCGAAACGCCTTCGGGCAGAACGATCGTCTTGCGGAAATACGTGGTTGCAAAGCGGCTGTTGTTCGGTCCGCCGGCAACCACCGTTGCTTCGCCGCCGTCGCCGTAACCCAATTCCGCGGGACCCGAAGCCCAACCGCCGTCGTCGAACGCCGTCGCCTGCCAGGCCGTGCCCTGATTCGAGCCGTTGTCGAGATACTTCCATCGCGCACTGAGCGGGACGATCGCCACCGCCGGCGAAATCACCCGGTATGTCAGCGAATCCGCGCCGAAATAGTCGTCGTCTGGCGTATAGATTAGGCTGCCGGTAGTTGTCAGCGTGAGATCGCCGGAGAGCGGCCCGTCGGCGAGCTCCGCCGTCGATCCCGCCGCAAAATTCAAGTCGTTTGTCAACACGCCGCCGCCAGCGCCGACATACGTCGTGTCCTCGTCGAGCGCGACCGCATCCGGCCGGGCGAGCGGCATGTCCAACCCGACCCACACGTTGTCGAACGTCGCTAGGTTCAAAGCCTCCGAGTTGGCGCTCGTCGACGCCAGGCCGACGTGAACCGTCTCGCTCATCGAAATCGTCACGGCGCTGCCGAGCTGCGTCCAGGTCTTGCCGTCGGCCGACGTATACCCCGTGAACGTGTTGCCCGAGCGTGTTAGCTTGAGCCATTGCGGCCCAATCGGGCCGGCGCCCGGGCTCGTGCTGCTCCCGCCGGTGCTCGTGCGATATCGCAGATGGGCCTCCTCGCCCGGCGCGGCGACGACCGCGAAGCTCTTCGAGTTGTTGTTGAGCGTTTCGCGGACCATCAAGCCGATTTCGGCGTCGACCGACGTCTCTTCGAGCGACGCGAGCCGCGCGAGAATCGTGCCGTCGCCCACGAGCGGCTGCCGGACGAAGTGTAGCGAGTCGGTCGTGCCCGAAAGATCGGTTCCGGCCGAAATCAGCGTGAACGTTTCGCCGTCGAAGCCCGCCGCGCCCGTTCCCGGCACGTTGCCCACGTCCTGCGAAATCCACGGCGCAGGCAGCGTTCCGCCCGGCGTGCCGGCGAAAAGAACGTCGCTCTCAATGCCGGGAATCGACCCGTTCCGCGCCGCCATTCGATAGTGATATTCGCCGAGCGGCGCGACGCTCTCGTCGCGATAGGTCGTCGTGCCCGCGGGCAGCGTCGCAACGGCGGCGTAGTCCGTGCCGTTGGTCGAGCGCTCGACGACGTACTCGGTCTCGCCGTTCAAATCGGCCCACCCGAGCGTGATGTGATCGGCCGCTACTTCGCTGAACGAAACGTTGGGCGCGGGCAGCCGCGTCGAACTCGACGACGTGCCGCTTGTCGTCGCGTCGCCTTGGGCATCGAGCGTCACGACGCGATACGTGTAGTTCGCGCCCGGCGTGAGTCCGCCGTCGGTGTAGCTCGGCACATTGATGCCGACCGTCGCGACGGTCGAAAAGTTCGTCCCATCCGTCGACCGCTCGATGCGATAGCCCGTTTCGCCGCTCGTGTCGCGCCAGTTGAGGATGAGTTGCGTCTCGTTCCAACTGGTAACGCTGAAACTCGTCACCGCGCCGGGCCGCGTCACGCCGCTCGTGAAGTTCGACGCGACCGAAACGCCGGACGCATCGCTCGCCCGCACGCGATAGAAGTACCGCTGAAAGCTCGTAAGGCCCGTGTTGTTGAACGTGGTGGTCGCGGCGCTCGTCGTGCCGACCTGAGAATACTGCGTTCCGTCGGCCGAGCGTTCGATCGTATAACCGGTCGCGCCATCGACGGCGTCCCAGCCGAGCGCGATGCTGTTGCGCGTCGTGGCCGTCACGGCGAGACCGGTCGGCGCGGGCAGGGCGTTGACGACTTCCGGCGGCGTGCCGACGTTGCCCGTGACCGTGACGTTCGTGTACGTCGAATCGTTCACCACGCTGTTGTTCGTCGCCGTCGTTGCGAGGCCAATGAAAACCTGGGCCGGCAGCCCGCCGATCGTCGTCGACCCTTCGAGCGTCCAGTCGACGCCGTTCGCCGAGGTGTAACCCGTCAGCGTGTCGCCGCTGCGAACGAGGCGCACCCAGATCGGCGCGAACGGCTCATCCGCGCGCGGCGAATCGCTGGAGCTGCCACCGGTCGTCGTCCGCGAACGAAGCCACGACCCGCTCGCCGTCGCGGCCAGCATGTAGGCGTGCGGCGAGTTGTTCGCCAGCGACTGGCGGATCATCACGCCCGCCTTCGCCGAATTGTTCGTGTTCTCGATCGCCGTGACGCGGGCGACGATCTCGCCGTCTCCCGTAAGCTGCTGATAGGCAAAGTGGAACGAGTCCGACGTCTCGCCGATCCGCGTCCCGCTGCCGCCGACCGCGAACGTCTCGGTCGCCGCGTCATAGCGCACGTACCCCGCCTGGCCGACGTTGCCTACGTCTTGATGCTGCCAGTTCGCGGGCAGCGATTGCACCGTGAGGTTGTATGGCCCGATGTCGCTGTAGTCGCCGTGGCTCGAAACGGCGGCGTAATACGTGCCCGCGTCGAGCGCGAGCGTCAGGAACTGATTGTTCGGCGTCGTGTCGCTGGCGGCGAGCAGGGTGCCGTTGGCGGCGTAGACTTCGAGCTTCATGTCGACGCCGGAGATCGAATCGCGCGTGGCGTCGATCGACACGGCGCCGCCGGCGGACGTAAACGCGAACACGTCGCGGTCCGTGAGCCGCTCGATGATGCCGGGCGATTGCTGCACGCCGCCTTCGGACGCGAGCACCGTCGCCGTGCCGATCGCGTTGCCGTGGTCGTCGGCGCGAAAGCCATCGCCGCCCGCACCTTGCAGCGGCCTGATCTTCGCCGCGATGATCGCCACGTCGTCTTGCAAGGCGCTCGGGCTGTTCGCCGGGTGGCCGATGTACCACTTCGGCACGCTCCCGTCGTAGTCGACGCCCATGATCGGGCCGTGGAGCGAATCGTACCCGTTGCGATACTCCTTGGTCTTGTTTCCGAGAAGATCGTATTCCGACTGGTGGGCGAGGCCGAAGTCGTGGCCGATCTCGTGCAGAATGCCGGTCGTGCGGCTCAGCAGGTCTCCCTGCGGATTGAATGAACTGGGCGCAAACCCGTTGAACTGGCCCCAGCTATAGCCCGGCCCACCAAAACTCGGCGTGATGACGGTCCACGTTTTGGGAATCGTCGGGACGATCGTGGTGACGTTCACGTCGAACGGCGCAAAGTGGGCGGAGATCCGCCGCCAGCCTTCGATGATGTTCGTCTGCTCTTGGGCGTTGTAGGTCGTGCTGTCGCCGTCGATGCTGTAGGGCGCGTGCGTCTGCTGTCCGCCGTAGCCGTTGCCCGAAAAGCCGTCGAAGTCGAGGTACAGGGCCACGGGCGCGCCCGGCCGGCTTTCCAACAGCGGCAAGCCATTCGCAGCGGTGGGCGGCGGAGCGGCCGCGGCGCCACCGACGCGAATCGGCTCCGGGCCGAGTTCGACCGGCGGCAGACCCTCCGGCGGAATCGCAATCGAAGTCGCCGCCAGCTCGTCGGCCGTCGCCAGCAGACCCGCGGCGAGCAGATGTTCGGCACAGAGCAATTGCCGCGCTTCGAGCGCCTCGATGCCGAGCCGCCGCCGCCCTCGCGGCTTCCGATCTCTTGGAGAAAACGGCAATCGAACGAACGACCGGCGGCCCAATGTCACCGTGTTGTCTCCACGTCATAGATTTCGCCGGGCCGCACGTTGCCGGATGCCAGAGATGCTCGGCCGACGGTCGCACGCCGCTCCAGGGCAGAACGCGAGACCGCGGCTCAATCGAGGTGCGGTCTTATCGTCGATTCAAGGCGATTGAATGTCAAGTGCGAATCTGCCAATCGCGCGCTTTTCGCACAGTCCGAATGCGTCGAACTGCCCGATTCCCCCGGCACGTTGCCGCTACGCCACGGCGGGCGCGCGGGCGGGTCCGTGTTGCCGCCGCAAACCGCGATCTGTCGCCTGTACCGAACATCCGGCCATCGCGGCTGAATGCGACGCCGCGCCTTCCGCACGACCCGCACGTCCGGCCCGCGGTGCGCTGCAATAACGAAACGCCTTCGACCGCACGTTCCTTGACGCGCCCTCGCGGCAACCTAGTGTTGCCGGGAGGGAAGTCCGCCCGTGCCGGCATTTCCCCCGCCGCAGCAAGCAAAGAGTCAGCCTGTACTCCGCCCGTTCCCGGAACCCCGTTGAGGCGCGTCATGGCCAATTCCAGCAAGCAAACCAAAGCCTCCGACACCGCCCGACCGGAGCGCCGTGCGTCGAAGCGGCTCGCCGAGGACCTGATGCGGTTCGAGGCGGCCTTCGACAAGCTCGAACGCAACCGCATGGGCTTGGGCGCGATCGGCCCGAACGACAAGGCCAACGCCGAAACGCCGCCGATTCCCCAACGCGACGTGCAGGCCTATCTCAACTGCCTGGACGAAGCGATCCGCCAACTGGCCGAAGAGTTTTCCGCCGACGCCACGATCGCCAACCTGATCAAAGACCGCAGCGACGACACCGCCGACGAGCCGATGCCCGCTCAAGCCGAAATCAAGCCGACGCCGCTCCGCCGCCCCAACTGCCAGGCCTTCGACATCCGCCCCTGCGACGCCGGGCCCACGCCGACCATGATCTCGCAGGTCGACACCTCCGCCGTCTGAGCCATCCGCGGCTGCAAATCTGCATTTCGGCGATTGACGCGAGCGTAGACAATCTCCCCGCGCTGCCGTATCGTGACGCCAATCCGCCGTCGGCCGTCTTTTCCGGCGGGGATTTTCGGACCGATTTCGTGCATCTTTGCGTCCAAGAATCCCCCGCCACCGGCGAATTACCCGGCCTACGTTGCGCCGCGGCATCGCCGGCGGCGCCGGTTTCCTATTTCCGCTTCGTACCGCGAAGGAGGCTGCCTCGTGGCAGCGCCAACCATGTTCGGACTCGGTATCTGGGAACTCGTGATCGTCGCGCTGTTCGGCATCGGCGGAACCGGCTTGCCCCTCGGCATCCCGCCCGCTCCCGAAGATCCGCTTCTCGCCAAGGTCGCGCCGGAAGACTGCACGCTCTATCTCTGCTGGGCCGGCATGGCCAAGCCCGACCCGGCGAGCAAGAACCACACGGAACAACTCCTCGCGGAAGCGGAAATCCAAAAGTTCGCGGCCGCCGTCGAAAAGGCCATCGCCACGGCCCTCGCCAAAGACGCCCGCGACATCGAGCAGAACAAGATCATCGCCACGGAAATGCCCAAGGTCGTTAAGGCCCTGTTGACCAAGCCGACCGCGATTTTTTTGGGTGACGTCGGCATCGGTCCCGGCGGCCCGACCGTCGAAGGCGGACTCATCGTCGGCACGGGCGATGACACCGCGGCCCTGATGACCTCGATCGCCCGCCTCGAGCAGGCCGCCGGCAACATCTCCGAAGTCGAAGTCGCCGGCCAGAAGTGGAAGCAGCCGCCGCTTCCGCCGGGCGCTCCGCAAGTCCTGTGGGGCTTTAAAGGAAAATACTTCATCCTCGGCATCGGCGAAGGCGCCGTCGAAAACATCGTCAAGCGGGCCCGCGGCGAAACCCCCAAGTGGCTCACCGCCGTCCGCGAGCGGAACAAGGTCGATCGCCTCGCGAGCGTGACGTATATCAACGCCAAGAAACTCGCGGAACTGCCCGCCAAAATCGGCGCCCCGCCGCAAGTGCAAATGGTCGTCAAGGCGCTCGGCTTTGCCAACGTCTCGCACCTTGCCAGCGTCACCGGCCTCGACGATAAGGGCTGCGTCACGCGGTCGCACGTCGCCATCGACGGCCAGGCGGAGGGCCTCTTCAAGCTCGTCGCCGGCAAGCCGCTCACGGCCGAAGACCTCGCCCCGATTCCGCAGGACGCGACGCTCGCCTTCGCCGCTCGCTTCGATGCGAACCAGGCGTTCGAGTTGATTAAAACGGTCGTCGGCTCCGTCGACCCGCGCGGTCAGGCCGCGTTCGAGCAGGAAATGGAAGACATGAAGAGCGAGCTCGGCATCGACCTGTCCAAGGACGTGCTCCAAGCGATCGGCGACACGTGGCGCATCTACAACGCCCCCAGCGACGGCGGGCTGCTCGTCACCGGCCTCACCGCCGTCGCCAACGTCCGCGACCGCTCGGCGCTCGTCAAAGCGTCCTCCAAGATCGAAGGATTCGCCCAAAAAATGGCCGAAACCGCCGGCCAGCCCAACGAGTTCGGCCGCGTTCCCCGCCACGTCACCGTCAAGCACTTCGACCACAACGGCCAGACGATCTACTTCGTCAACTTCGTCGGCGACGATTCACCCGTCTCGCCCGCGTGGTGCGTGACGGATAAGGAACTGATCGTTTCGCTCTTCCCCGGCCACGTGAAGAACTACTTGAACCGCAAGAGCGACTTCAAGTCCGCGGCCAACGTGCCCGAGGTCGCCGCGGCGCTCAAAAGTGCAAACCCGCCGACCGTCGTCGCCTATCAAGACACGCGCGAGATGGCGAAGATCGCGTACCCGGTGCTGCAAGTCCTCGCCAACGTCGTCTGCGGCGCGATCCAGCGCGAAGGCGCGGAAATCGACATGTCGGCCTTCCCGTCGGCCGGCGCAATCCTGCCGCATATCCAACCGAGCATTACCACGCTTGCCCCAACCAAGGACGGCCTCGAAATCACCACGCACCAGACGCTCCCCATGGCCATCGGCGCGTGGCAGGCGTTGCCGATGATGTTCTTCGGCGTGAGGAGCGCGGGCATACACCATCAGGAGGCGATTCCGCAGCAACAGTTCGAGGACTTCGGCATCGAGGATTTCGATTTCGATATCGACGACGGCGGGATCGAGTTTCTCCCCGGCGCGATCGAACTGCCGCCCGGCGGCGGCGGTGACGGCATTGCCCCCGAACCCGTCGAGCCAGCCAAACGCCTCCGCCCGGTCCCCAACCGCCCAACGATCCGCGCCAAACCCCGACAACCCAACGTCGGCCTCTCTGGCTGAGAGCATACCCTAGAATTGTAGGAGGCGAATCCCTTCGCCGATTGAATCGCTAACCGGGCCGGTCGGCGAGAGGATTCGCCTCCTACGGGTTCCGGTTTCGGATAGGCTCTTCGTCAAACTGAGTTGAAACCGCCGAACGCGCCGCCAAACACGAGCATCCTCCGAACCTCCGCCAGCCGCTCGCCGGGCTAACTCAACTCCGGCGTCCCTTTCGGCACGACGACGATGCCGCTTTCCGTCACCGTGTACCCGTTGGCGATATCCTCCGCCGGGTCGTAGCCGACGCGCGCCCCTTCCGGAATACGGGCGTGCTTGTCGATGATCGCCCGCCGCACCTTCGCATGGCGGCCGATCTGCACGTCGTCGAACAGGATCGAGTCCTCGACCTCCGCCCAACTATTGACGCGGACGTTGTACGACAGCAGCGAATGCCGCACCCGCCCGCCGGAAATCACCGACCCGCTGCACACCGCGCTGCCGAGCACTTCGCCCACCCGCCGCTCCGGCCCTTCCATCGTTGTGAACACCGTTTTGGCCGGCGGATACGGTGGAATGTACGTATGAATCGGCCACGTCAGATCGTACAGGTTCAACTCCGGCTTGACGGCGACCATGTCGAGGTTCGCTTCGTAGAACGCCTCGATCGTCCCTACGTCGCGCCAGTAACACGTCTGGCCCGTCTCCGCATCGCGAAAGGGATACGCCTGCACGCGGAACTTGTCGATGATCGAGGGAAGGATGTTCTTGCCGAAATCGTGGGAACTCTCCGGCTTGTTCGCGTCGTTGCACAACAACTCGTACAAGAACCGCGCGTCGAACACGTACACGCCCATATTCGCCAAAAACCGCTTCGGATCGTCCGGCATCGGGGCGGTCTTGGCCGGTTTCTCGACGAACTTCTTGACCCGCCAATCGGCGTCGACCTCGATCACCCCGAACTCGCGGCTGTGCTCCAACTCCACCGGAATGCACGCCAGCGTCGCGGCCGCCTTCGTCCGCTTGTGCTGCTCGACCAGCGGGCGGTAGTCCATCTTGTAAACGTGATCGCCCGAAAGGATCAGCACGTATTTCGGCTGATGCCGTTCGATCATGTAGATGTTCTGGTAGACCGCATCGGCCGTGCCCAAGTACCAGTTCTCGTCGATTCGCTGCTGCGGCGGCACGACGTCGATGAACTCGTTGAGTTCGCGGTACAGAAACTTCCAACCCACGTCGATGTGCCGATCCAGACTCGCGGCCTTGTATTGCGTCAACACGAGCACGCGGCGGAGGTTGCTGTTGATGCAGTTCGACAGCGTGAAGTCGATGATCCGGTAAGCGCCGGCGAACGGGACGGCGGGCTTGCTGCGATCCTGAGTCAGCGGTTCGAGCCGCGTCCCCTTGCCACCGGCAAGGATCAGCGTCAGCACATCTTTCATTGCTTGCTCCGCAAAATGGCCCAAGGCCAGAGGCTTGAATCGTGAGGTGCGCTCGCAGGCGGATCCAGCGGCCGCGAGTCGCCTCTATCATACGTTGCATTGCACCGATTTCGCAGGTTTTCCCCCCTTAAAAAATACCTTGCCGGCGCAACACTTTCCAGAAAACACATTTTGTGTTGAAAGCATCGTCGCGCGTGCTAGATTTCCCCAGATTTCCGCGGGAATCGACTGACTTCCGCGGAATCGACCCGTCCGCTGCCGCACGCTTGCCGCCACGCCGAGTGCCGCGCCATGAACGTCGAAGATTCGTCGCTCGCTGCGATCCGCCGCATCACCCGCGCCGCCGAGGTCCATTCTCGGACGCTCTTCCGCGACCACCGGCTCACCGCGCCGCAACTGGCCCTCCTCAAAGAAGTCGCCCGACAAGGCCCGGCGCCCATCGGCGCGCTGGCCAAGGCGACGTACATCGGCGCGCCGACCGTAACGGGCGTTGTCGACCGCCTCGAACGCCAGGGCCTCGTCGCCCGCGTCCGAACCCCGGCCGACCGCCGCCAGGTGCTTATTGCCCTCACTCCCGCCGGCAAGCGCATGCTCGGCCGTAACCCGTCGCCGCTGCCTGCCGGGTTCCGCGCGCGGCTGAGCGAACTGCCGAAATCCGAACAACGCCGGCTCTGTGCCGCCCTGGAACGCGTCGCCGCAATGATGGACCGCGAAGAGATCCCCCAACCAACCCGGTAGCGAGCCCGCGATGAACGTGGATAATCAGATGATGACCGACCCGGTCGAAACGGCCGGCACGACGTTTGCACTATCCGTGCAAGTTTCCACTCCAACCGGCGCCGCCGTCGCGAGGGCCAAACCGATGGAAGGACGCAGTCGCGCGATCGTCGAACGCGTGCGGCCCGAGATCGACGCCGGACGCTTCCCGATCAAACGCACCGTCGGCCAGCGGGTCGCCGTCGACGCCCACGTTTTCACCGATGGGCACGACGTCGTCGCCGCCGTGCTCCGCCATCGCAACGCCGGCGAGACCCAGTGGCGCGAAGTCGAAATGACGCCGCTCTATAACGACGAGTGGACCGCCGAGTTCGTCGTCGACCAGCTTGGCGCGTGCGAGTACACCGTCGTCGCTTGGGTCGATCGGTTCTTCACCTGGCATCGCGACTTCCAGAAGCGAGCCGCCGCCAATCAGGCTGCGCGGGTCGATTTGCTCATCGGCGCGGAACTGATCGCCGACGCCGCCAAACGCGCCGCCGGCAGCGACCGCGTCGCGCTCGAAAGCTGGGCCGCGCGGCTTTCCAACGTCGAAGCCATCGTCCACACCCAGCAGGTTTGCGAGGATTCGGAACTGCCGCGGCTCATGAAGCGCCATCCCGATCGCTCGCTGGTCTCCGAATACGACCGCGTCCTGTCCGTGTCGGTCGAACGGGAACGGGCCGGATTCAGCACCTGGTACGAGATGTTCCCCCGCTCCGCCGCCAGCGAACCCGGTCGGCACGGCACGCTCGCCGACGTCGAAGCCCGCTTGCCCTACGTCGCCGCAATGGGTTTCGACGTCTTGTACCTGCCGCCGATCCATCCCATCGGCCGCAAGTTTCGCAAAGGCAAAAACAACGTCACGACCGCCGAGCGCGGCGACGTCGGCAGCCCCTGGGGCATCGGCTCGTCGGAAGGCGGGCACAAGGCGATTCACCCCGACCTCGGCACGATCGCCGACTTCCGCCGCCTCGTCAAAGCCGCCCAACACCGCGGCATCGAACTGGCCCTCGACGTCGCCCTGCAATGCGCCCCCGATCATCCCTACGTCCAGGACCATCCCGACTGGTTCCGCCAGCGGCCCGACGGGACGATCCAATACGCCGAGAATCCGCCCAAGAAATATCAGGACATCTACCCCTTCGACTTCGAGTGCCGCGATTGGCGGGCCCTCTGGGACGAGCTTAAGAGCATCTTCGACTACTGGATCGCCGAAGGCGTCAAGATCTTTCGCGTCGACAATCCGCACACCAAGCCGTTCGCCTTCTGGGAGTGGTGCCTCGGCGAAATCCGCCGCGAGCATCCCGACGTGTTGTTCCTCGCCGAGGCCTTCACGCGGCCGAAGATCATGTATCGGTTGGCAAAACTCGGCTTCACGCAGTCCTACACCTACTTCGCCTGGCGGAATACGAAGCAGGAACTGACCGAATACATGGCGGAGCTCACCAAGTCGAACGTTCACGAATTCTTCTATCCCAACTTCTGGCCGAACACGCCCGACATCCTCACGGAATACCTGCAAGTCGGCGGCCGCCCGGCGTTCATGGCCCGGCTCGTGCTTGCGGCCACGCTGTCGCCGAACTACGGCATCTACGGCCCGCCGTTCGAGCACTGCTGGACCGCGCCCCGCGAGCCGGGCAGCGAGGAATACCGCGACTCCGAGAAGTACCAGATTCATTATCACGACCTTGACCGCCCCGATAGTCTCCGCGACTTCATCGCCCGCGTGAACGAAATCCGCCGCGAGCAAACGGTCCTCCGCACCCTCGACAACGTCCATTTCCACGCGGTGGATAACGACCAGTTGATCTGCTACACCAAATCGTCGCCCGACAAACGCGAGTGCTTGCTCGTCGTGGTGAATCTCGACCCGCACCACACGCAGTCGGGCTGGATCGACTTGCCGCTCGAAGCGCTCGACGTGGACGACGAACACCCGTACCAGGTTCACGACCTGCTCAGCGACGCCCGGTACTTGTGGAACGGCCGGAAGAACTTCGTGCAACTCGATCCGCACGTCCCCGCCCACATCTTCCAAGTCCGCCGCCGCGTCCGCTCCGAACGCGACTTCGAGTATTACCTGTGAGAGCTCGGCGGGAGCTTTGATACGAGGTCTGAGAAAAATGCAATATGCAAAATGAAGAATGAAAAATGGACGTAAGCCAAGCCACGCTTACGTCGCCAACACGACATTCTTCATTTTGCATTTTTCATTCTGCATTCTTCATCGCCCGCTTGACCACGCGAAAGGACCAAGGATGACCGGACAGGCGCCCAAGAAACGGATGTCGAGCGTAAAGCCGGTAGCGGCCGCGGACCCGCTGTGGTTCAAGGACGCCATCATCTACCAGCTCCACGTCCGCGCCTTCTACGACAGCAACGGCGACGGCATCGGCGACCTCCGCGGCCTCACCGAAAAGCTCGACTACATCCAGGAACTCGGCGTCACCGCCATCTGGCTCCAGCCGATCTTCCTCTCCCCGCTCCGCGACGACGGTTACGACATCGCCGACTATCTCCAAATCAATCCGAATTACGGCACACTCCGCGACTTCAAGACGCTGCTCGCCGAAGCCCATCGCCGCGACTTGCGGGTCATCACCGAACTCGTGATGAACCACACCTCGGACCAGCACGAGTGGTTTCAACGCGCGCGGCGGGCCAAACCCGGCGACAAATGGCGCGATTTCTACGTCTGGAGCGATACGGCCGAGCCGTACAAGGAAACCCGCGTCATCTTCCAGGACTTCGAGGCCTCGAACTGGACCTGGGATCCAATCGCCAAGTCGTATTTCTGGCACCGCTTTTATCACCACCAGCCCGACCTGAACTTCGACAACCCGGCCGTGCACCAGGCGATGCTCGACGTGGTCGATTTCTGGTTCGATCTGGGCGTCGATGGCCTGCGGCTCGACGCGGTGCCGTACTTATACGAGCGCGAGGGCACGAGCTGCGAGAATCTGCCCGAGACGCACGCCTTCCTCAAAAAACTCCGCCATCACGTCGACGAGCGCTATCCCGACAAAATGCTGCTCGCCGAGGCGAACCAGTGGCCCGAAGACGCCGTGGCGTATTTCGGCGCGGGCGACGAGTGCCACATGAACTTCCACTTCCCGCTCATGCCGCGGCTGTACATGGCGATCGAGCGCGAAGACCGGTTCCCGATCATCGACATCATGGAGCAGACGCCGAGCGTGCCGGAGAATTGCCAGTGGGGCATCTTCCTGCGGAACCACGACGAGTTGACGCTCGAAATGGTCACCGACGAAGAACGCGACTACATGTATCGCACGTTCGCGGAAGACCCACGGGCCCGCGTCAACCTCGGCATCCGCCGCCGCCTCACGTCGCTGTTGCGCGACAACCGCCGCAAGATCGAGCTTATGAACGGCCTGCTGCTGTCGCTTCCCGGCACGCCCGTCCTCTATTACGGCGACGAAATCGGCATGGGCGACAACATCTACTTGGGCGACCGCGACGGCGTCCGCACGCCCATGCAGTGGAACGACGACCGCAACGCCGGCTTCTCGCGGGCGAATCCCCAACGCCTCTACCTGCCGGTCATCATCGACGCGCCTTATCACTTCGCCTCGCGCAACGTCGAAGTCGAACAGAGCCGGCCCCACTCGCTGCTGTGGTGGACCCGCCGGCTCATCGCGCTCCGCAAACAACATCCCGCATTCGGCCGCGGCACGATCGAATTCCTCACGCCCGAAAACGGCAAGGTGCTCGTCTTCCTCCGCGAGTATCAAGGCGAAACGATCCTCGTCGTCGCGAATCTTTGCCGTTTCGCCCAATGCGCCGAGATCGACCTGTCGCGATTCCGCGGCCGCGTCCCCGTCGAATTGTTCGGCCAGACAAAGTTCCCGCCGATCGGCGAACTGCCGTACTTCCTCACGCTCGGGCCGTATGCGTTCTACTGGTTCCAGCTTAGCTGGGTCAAAAGCGAACAGCCGTCGCTCGACGTGAACTTGCCCGCCTGCGCCGTGGTCGGCGACTGGGACCAGTTGTTCGAGGGACGCACGCTGCGGAAATTCGAGTCGACGCTCCCGGCTTACCTCGCCCGCCACCGCTGGTTCGCCGGCAAGGCGCGGACGATCCGCCAGACGAAGATCGTCGACGTGCTCTCGATTCACGACGTGCCGAAGATTACGAAGGAGCTTACCAAATCCGCGCCGCACCTGATCGGCGGCCTGCCCCCGACGCGGCTGTTGCTCGTCCGCGTCGATTACGTCGAAGGCGACGAAGAAATCTACGCCCTGCCCGTCGTCTTCGCCCAAGACAACCAAGCCGCCAACCTGCTGGGCGATCATCCCAGCGCCGGGCTCGTCCGCGTCGAGCGCAGCGACGGCGAAAAGCCCGCCGTGCTCTGCGACACCTCCTACGAGGACGAGTTCTGGCTGTTGCTGTTCGACGCCATCGCCGGCCGCCGCACGATTCCCGGCCGTTTCGGCGAGGTCGAGGCCATCCGCACGAAGGCCCTCGCACGCCTGGGCAAGACGATCTCGCTCGACGTGTCCGTCCACGGCGGCGAACAGAGCAATACGTCGGCCTTTCTCGGCAACAAGTTCATTCTCAAGATCTTCCGCCGCGTCGGCGAAGGCGAAAACCCCGACCTTGAAATCGGCCGCTATCTGACCGAACACACCCGACTCACCTGCGTGCCGCAGGTCGCCGGCGCGCTCGAATACCGCGCGGCCGACGGCGACCGCTATACCCTCGCGGTGCTCCACGAGTTCGTCGCCAATCAAAGCGACGCCTGGGTCTATACACTCGACGAATTGGACCGATATCTGGAGCGGATCGAATCGGAACTCGCCGGCTCGCATCCGCCGGCCGACGTGTTGCCCAAGGGCGCGTCGCTCGTCGCCCTCGCCGGCACGAAGCCGCCGGAAGCGGCCCAGGATATGATCGGCCCGTACTTGCAGTCCGCCGCCCTGTTGGGCAAGCGCACCGCCGAGCTCCACCTGGCCCTCGCGGCGAAGACCGATGACCCGGCCTTCAAGTCCGAGCCCTTCTCCAAGCTCTACCAGCGCAGCCTGTATCAATCGATGCGGGCCGAAGCCCGGCGGAGCTTCACCCTCTTGCGCCGCCAGCAAGCACACTTGGACGAAGCCGCCAAGGGCAAGGCCGCCGAGGTCTTGAAGCGCGAGTCCGCGCTGCTCGACCGCTATCAGACGATCAAGAACAACCCGATCGACGCCGATCGCACCCGCTGCCACGGCGACTATCACCTGGGCCAGGTGCTCTATACGGGCAAAGACTTCGTCATCATCGACTTCGAAGGGGAACCGGCCCGCCCGATCAGCGCCCGACGCATCAAAACGTCGCCGCTGCGCGATGTGGCCTCCATGCTCCGCTCGCTTCACTATGCCGCCGCGGCGTCGGTCCTCGGACCGCAGCGTCCGTCCATGCTGCCCGCCGAAAGCGCCGGCGCGGTGACCGAGTGGTTATCGGCCTGGTACGTGTGGAACGCCGCCGCATTTTTAGGAGCCTACCTGGAAGAAGCCGGACGTGGCGATTTCCTGCCTAAGGACCGCGGGCAGTTGGAAATGCTGCTGAGCGCCTACGTCCTCGAAAAGGCCGTGTACGAACTGGCCTACGAACTCAACAATCGGCCCACCTGGGTCCAGATCCCGCTCGACGGCATCCTTCGTTTGCTCGACGCCTCATGACGCTCGAACGCCGCCAATTCGAAGAGCTCTCCGCGCTCTACGGAGTGCAAACTTCGTACGAAGACGTGCGGCACGTGCGCCGCCATGCCTCGCAGGAAGCGCTCCTCCGCGTGCTGGGCGACTTGGGCGCGAACGTCGCGTCGATGGCGGACGTCCCGAAGGCCCTCGCGAAGCGGCGCTGCGAACTCGCGTTTCGTGGCATCGAGCCGGTGCTCGTCGCCTGGGACGGCGAGCCGATCGAGTTCTCGCTAACGGTTCCAAAAGGAACTCTGAAACGCGCGTCGTGTTTCCTGCGCGGAGAGATGGACGCGGGTTTCGTCGAATGGCGGAGCGACCTATGCGACGCAGCGGATTCGAGCGTTGCAACGGAGAACGGCGCACACGACTTCGCAACCTACGGCTTGCGTTTGCCCCAGCGGGTAAACCTCGGTTATTACGAATTGACCGTTCACGTCGAAGATCGCTCGTTTCGTTCGCAGGTCATCGCCGCGCCGTCGAAGGTCTATTGCCCTAACGACGGCGGCGAGCGCATCTGGGGCGGGTTTCTGCCGCTCTACGCCGTCCGCTCCGAGCGCAACTGGGGTGCGGGCGACTTCACGGACCTCGCCGACCTTTCCGCGTGGCTGCGCTCGCGCGGCGGACGGCTCGTCGGCACATTGCCCCTGTTGGCCGCATTTCTCGACGAACCGTTCGACCCCAGCCCCTACTCGCCCGCAAGCCGGCTGTTCTGGAACGAATTCTACGTCGACGTCGAGCGAGTTCCTGAGTTGGAGCATTGCCCGGCCGCACGCGAGCTACTCGCTTCGGCCGAGTCGCAGCAAACGATTGCCGACTTGCGAAACAGCGAGTTCGTCGACTACCGCGCGCTCATGGCGCTCAAGCGTCGCGTGCTCGAACTTCTCTCCACCGATTTTCACGCCCGCCGCCTGCCGCGGTTCGCCGATTTTTCGCGCTACCTGCGCGACCACCCGCGGCTCGACAACTACGCCACGTTTCGGGCCGTGTACGAGCGCCGCCGCGAGCCTTGGCCGCAATGGCCCGTCGCCCTTCGTAGCGGTAAAATCGCGGCCGGCGACTTCGATCCGCGCGTGGCCGAGTATCATCGCTATGTCCAATGGCTCGCCGCCGAGCAACTCGATTCGCTTTCGCGCGAGGCCGCCGCGGCCGGCGACGGCTTGTATCTCGACCTCCCGCTCGGCGTCCGTCACGACGGCTACGACGTCTGGCGAAACCAGCGCGATTTCGCTTCCGCGGCATCCGCCGGCGCGCCGCCCGACGCGGTCTACACAAAGGGCCAGGACTGGGGCTTCGCGCCGCTGCATCCCGAAACCATCCGCGAAAACGGCTATCGCCACGTCCGCGAATATCTCGCCCACCACATGCGTTTCGCCCGCACGCTCCGCATCGACCACGTGATGGGCCTGCACCGGCTGTACTGGATTCCTCACGGACTCTCGGCGGCCGACGGCGTCTACGTCCGCTATCGGGCCGACGAGCTGTACGCCGTGCTCAGCATCGAATCTCATTGGAGCCGCACGGCGATCATCGGCGAAAACCTCGGCACCGTGCCGAAAGAAGTCAACCTCGAAATGGATCGCCACGGCGTCCGCCGGATGTTCGTGGTGCAGTACGAGTACGATTCTGCGGCCGTCGACGCGGCCACCGAGAACTGTAGGAGGCGAATCCTTCCGCCGACGGAACCGCCAACGGAGTCGATCGGCGAAAGGATTCGCCTCCTACAGCACGAAGAAGATCGATCCCCGCTCAACGCCGTGCCCGAGGCGACGATCGCGTCGATCAACACCCACGACATGCCGACGTTCGCCGCCTGGTGGCATGCCGACGACGTACCGGACCGCGTGGACCTCGGCCTGATGACCCCCGGCGAAGCCTCGGCCGAAATCGCCGCCCGCGCCGACATCCGCCGCCGCACGATCGCCTGGCTGCGCCGCGAAAGTTGGCTCGACCCGGCGACGACCGCTGGCGACGACGACACGCAAGCCGTGCTCTTCGCGCTCGTCAGGTTCCTCGCGGCCAGTCCCGCCGAGAGCGTGCTCGTGAATCTCGAAGACCTGTGGCTCGAACGCCGCCCGCAAAACGTCCCCGGCACCAGCACGGAACGTCCCAACTGGCGTCGCAAGGCCGGTCGCTCGCTCGAAGCGCTCCGCTCCGACGCCGGCATTTGCGAACTGTTTTCGGCGATCGACCGGCTCCGCGCCGCGCGGTCGCCAGCGACCGAACCTCCGCCGGCCGCCGTTTCGAGTGCGAAGGAGTGACGCCATGAATCCGCAGCCGCAATCTTCCGCCTCGCGCGTGAACCACGATTTCACGCTCCTCACGCCCGACGACGTCTACTTGTTCAACCAGGGCACGCACTACGATTTGTATCGCAAGCTCGGCGCGCACTCGGCCCACGACGGCAACGGTCCGGGCACGTACTTCGCCGTCTGGGCGCCGAACGCAAGGTCGGTCCACGTCGCCGGCGACTTCAACGCCTGGAACCAACAAAGCCATCCCCTCCGCCCGCACGCATCGAGCGGCATCTGGGAAGGTTTCATGCCCGGCGTCGGCCAGGGAGCGGTCTACAAGTATCACATTCGCTCGCGAGAGCGCAACTTTCGCGTCGACAAGGCCGATCCGTTCGGCTTTCTGCACGAAGTGCCGCCGAAAACCGCGTCGGTCGTGTGGAACCTCGACTATTCGTGGAACGACGAGCACTGGATGCGGCATCGCGGCGGACGGAATAGTCTGCACGCGCCGATCTCGATCTACGAAGTCCATCTCGGCAGTTGGAAGCGCGTCGCCGCCGAGGGATACCGCTCGCTCGGCTATCGCGAACTGGCCGCCGACCTCGTCGACCACGTCAAGCGGCACGGCTTCACGCACGTCGAGTTCCTTCCGGCGATGGAACATCCGTTCTTTGGCTCCTGGGGCTATCAAACGACGGGCTACTTCGCCCCGTCCAGCCGCTACGGCACGCCGCAGGATTTCAAGTACCTCGTCGACCAGCTCCACCAGCACGAAATCGGCGTGATTCTCGATTGGGTGCCGTCGCACTTTCCCGGCGACGAGCACGGGCTAGCGTATTTCGACGGGACGCACCTGTTCGAGCACGCCGACCCGAGGCAAGGGTTCCATCCCGACTGGAACAGCTACATCTTCAACTACGGCCGCAGCGAAGTCCGCGGCTTCCTGCTCAACAGCGCACTGTTCTGGCTCGAAGAGTATCATGCCGACGCGCTCCGCGTGGACGCGGTCGCTTCGATGCTCTATCTCGACTACTCGCGCAAGCCGGGCGAGTGGATCCCCAACGAGCACGGCGGCCGCGAGAACCTCGCCGCGGTCGACTTCTTGCGGACGTTCAACGCCACTGTCTACGCCCGACATCCCGACGTCCAGACGATCGCCGAGGAATCGACGGCGTGGCCGATGGTTTCGCGGCCGATCGACGTCGGCGGGTTGGGCTTCGGCATGAAGTGGGACATGGGCTGGATGCACGACACGCTCAAGTACCTGGCCCACGATCCGGTGCATCGCAAGTTCCACCACAACGAGCTTACGTTCCGGATGATCTATGCGTTCAACGAAAACTTCGTGATGCCGCTGTCGCACGACGAAGTCGTCCACGGCAAAGGCTCGCTCCTCGGCAAGATGCCGGGTGACGAGTGGCAGCGGTTCGCGAACCTGCGGCTGTTGTATGGGTACATGTACGCCATGCCCGGCAAGAAGTTGCTGTTCATGGGCGCGGAGCTCGGGCAAAGCGACGAGTGGCGCCACGACGCCAGCGTCGCGTGGAGCGAGCTGGAACACCCGCGGCACAGCGCCATCTCGCGCTGGATCGCGGCTCTCAACCGCGCCTATGCCCACGAGCCGGCGCTGCACGCACTCGACTGCGAACCGGCGGGCTTCGAGTGGATCGACGCGGGCGATTGGGAGGAAAGCGTGCTGTGCTTTCTGCGCAAGGGCGGCGCCCGCGGCGATCTGGTGGCCGTCGTCTGCAATTTCACGCCGGTGCCCCGCACCAACTACCGCATCGGCGTCCCCCGCGACGGCTTCTGGCGCGAAATCCTCAACAGCGACGCGATCGAACACGGCGGCAGCGGACACGGCAACCTAGGCGGCGTCGAAGCAACCCCCGTCGGCCATCACGGCCGCCCACACTCGCTCAACCTCAACCTACCCCCGCTCGGCGCCGTGTTCCTCAAATCCGACGGCAACCAAGAACCGTAGGGTGACCACCAAATGTCGAGTAAACGAACGCGATGACCGAGCAACGCATAACGCCGCGACATCCCGACTATCCGCCGACGCTCGGCGCGCGCTACCTTGGCGATGGCCGCTGCCGCTTCCTGGTTTGGGCGCCACGGCACGAGCAGGTTGACCTGGACATCGTCGCGCCGGCGAAGCGGGTCGTGCCGATGGATCCGCTGCCGCGCGGCTATTTTCAGGCAATAGTCGACAACGTACTGCCGGGCGCGCGTTATTTCTATCGCTTCGCCGACGGCCGCGCGCGTCCCGACCCCGCTTCGCGCTTTCAACCCGACGGCGTTCACGCGGCGAGCGCGGTCGTCGATCCGCAGTTTGCGTGGACCGACGCCGCGTGGCGCGGCATTCCGCTGCACGAATACATCATCTACGAATTCCACATCGGCACGTTCACCGACGCCGGCACGTTCGAAGCCGCGATCGAACACCTCGGCGCGCTCGTCGATCTCGGCGTAACCGCGATCGAGCTCATGCCGGTCGCCCAGTTCCCCGGCGGCCGCAACTGGGGCTACGACGGCGTGCATCCGTTCGCCGTGCAGAACACCTACGGCGGACCCGGCGGCCTGAAGCGGCTCGTCGACGCGGCCCACGGGCGCGGCCTCGCCGTCGTGCTCGATGTCGTCTACAACCACGTCGGTCCCGAAGGCAACTACCTCGGCGAGTTCGGCTACTATTCGACCAAGCGGCACCGCACGCCCTGGGGCGAAGCGATCAACTACGACGACCGCCACAGCGATGAAGTGCGGCGGTTCTTCATCGAAAACGCCCTCTACTGGATCGACGAGTTCCACGTCGACGCCCTGCGGCTCGACGCCGTGCACGCGATCTTCGACTTCGCCGCCCGGCCGTTCCTGCAAGAGCTGGCCGACGCCGTCCGCACCGAAGGCGAACGCCTCGGCCGCCGCGTCTACACGATCGCCGAAAGCAGCCTTAACGACGTCCGGCTAATCCAGCCCAAGGAAATGGGCGGCATCGGTCTCGATGCCCAGTGGGAAGACGACCTGCACCACGCCTTGCGCACGACCCTCACCGGCGACCGCGCCGGCTACTTCGCCGACTTCCACGGCTTCCACGACGTGGTCAAAGCGTACCGCGAGGGCTTCGTGCACGACGGCGACTATTCCGAGTATCGTGGCCGCCGTCACGGCAACTCGGCCCGCGACGTCGAACCGGCCAGGCTCGTCGTCTGCGCGCAGAATCACGACCAGGTCGGTAACCGGATGCTCGGCGAACGCTTGAGCGCGGCCGTGTCGTTCGAGCAACTCAAGCTTGCCGCGGCCACGGTGATTCTCTCGCCTTATCAACCGCTGCTGTTCATGGGCGAGGAATACGGCGAGACGGCCCCGTTCCAGTTCTTTATCAGCCATCTCGACCCCGGCCTGGTCGACGCCGTGCGCCGCGGGCGGAAGGAAGAATTCGCGAGGTTCGAGTGGCAAGGCACGCCGCCCGACCCACAGGACGAAGCGACCTTCGCCCGCTCGAAGCTCAACCGGGCCCTGCGGCAGGAAAGCGCCAATCGCGCGCTCTTCGAGTATTACCGGGCGCTCATCGCGCTCCGCAAGACCGACCCAGCGCTCGCCTTTCCGCGCCGCGACCGGATCGAAGTCACCGCCTACGAAACGGAACACGTCATGGTCGTCCGCCGCTGGACGCGCGACCACGAAGCGAGTACGGTGATTCACTTCGGACCCCACGAAGTGTCGCTTACCGTTCATTTCCCCCGCGGCACGTGGATCAAAGCGCTCGACTCGGCCGATCGGCGCTGGCACGGACCGGGCAGCGCGCTCGCCGAGCAGTTCGACTCACAGGGAGAGGTCGGCCTGCGCCTTGCTCCGCA
>QEVJ01000186.1 GCA_003576845.1 Planctomycetota bacterium | reverse complement strand
ATCCGCAGGTTACCCGTCGCCACGTTGTCGCGCGTGCGATCGCCACCGGGTCGATCCACACCGGGCCGGTCGATGCCCGGTCGATCCACGCCGGGCCGACCTACATCCGGGCGATCGCCGCGAGTCCCGTCGCGCGTTCCCGGCGTGCCATCGGCAACATCGCGTCCACCGGGGCGATCAGTACCCGGCCGATCGCCACGATTGCCGTCCCGCCCGTTAGGTCCGCGATCGTCGCGGTTTCCGGCCAAATCACCGCGATCCGGCCCGCGATTACCGTTGCGATCACCGTCCCGTGCGTTGCGATCGCCGTCGCGTCCACCCCGCGGCGGCCGCCGCAATTCGATATCGCCGCGATCGACCGCCAGGTTCTGCAAATCCCGCCCGCCGCGGCGGAAGTTCTCCCGATTGCGATCGTCGATCCGGTCGAGCTTCATCGCCAGACGATTGTCCTTGGCCAATTCGTCGAGCGGCCGCACCGCCCGCACCGCTTCGAGTTGATCGCGGTCGAGCCGATCGCCACGGCCGCGCCATGCGACCGCTTCGGCATACGTCCGCGCCGGCCGCGCGTCGGCGTTCGCTACGAAATGCTCGTACCGTCGGTTCACCCGGTGTTCCCAATCGTGGTCGTGCCGGCGATGCACGTGATCCCAGCGGTAGTGCGAGTAGATCGGGTCGTAGCAGCCGCGGCGGTGATGGTAGTTCGCCCAGAAATAAAAGCCGCTGCGGGCGCACCACGGATCGTAGTAATTGCCGTAGTAATAGTGGCAATAGTTCGGCCGCGCGAACAGGCTGATGTAGAGCGAACCGGTGTCGAAGCAGATGCTTGGCGACCAGTAATAGCCCGCGCTCGCGTAAATCGGCCGGTTGTAATAGACGGGCGAATAGCAAATGCCGCGGCGCGGAAAGAGCCAATCCCAGAACCCGCCGCAGAGCACGTACCCGCGCGGCGTCCAGGAATAGTAATGCGGCACCCATACCCAGTCGGGACTCGCCGCCCACCAATAACCCGGCCGCCAGGCATACCGCGCATCCTGCCAGACCCAACAACCCGGCACCCAGAAATGCCCTTCCGACGGCGCTTCGCTCGAAGGTCCGACTTCCAGCGACTCCGGCGGGGCAGGCTGATACTCGATTTCTTCCTGCTCGGCCGCGGCCCAGAAGCCGGGCGTCCATTGCCAACCGCCCGCCGCTTCGCCCCAGTAACCCGGCACCCACCTGCGTCCCGGCGGAATGTCGCGCCAGATGCCGCTCACCCAAATAAAATCGTTTCGCGGATCGTCCCAGGCCCAATAGCCGGGAATCCACTCCACCTGCTTCCCTTCCGGCTTTTGCGCGGGCGGAAGTTCCTCGATGTTGTCGGCCGGCTTCTTGGGCACGATAAAACCGGGCTGCGGATTGAGCGCGGTCGGATTGGCAAACGCCTCGTGAATCGGCCCGCTCGCCAGCACTTCCGCCGCCATGTCTTTGTCGGCCGCTGCGACGGGATCGACCGGCACGCTCGGCATCGGCGCGGCGGGAACGGCGCCCGCCGCATCGTTCAATGCCGGCGCTGCGAGCGCCGGTGCCGCTACCGCCGGCGCGGATTCGGTCGGCTCCGGCGCTTTGATCGCCGAACCTCCCACGGGCCCGCCGACGCTCTGCCCACCGTCATTCTGCCCGCCGTCCAAACCGGCCAGCAGCATCGCCACTTCCGCGGCCGCGTCGTTCGAGACCTTGCTCGAACCGGGCCACGATTGTTTCGGAAACTGGGCGACGGCCAAGGCCCCACCGCCGAGCAACATCCCCGCCGTCGCGCCCGCCACGAATCGCCACGACCTTTTCGCCAAAAAACCTCGCATCGCCACCCTCCTCGCCGGCTCTCGGCCGGCCGAATCGCCAGAGCGAACTGTAATTTCCCCGGTCTTTGCCGCTTCGAATACCGTTTCCCGCGCCCACGAGCCGGCACGATCGGCGCGGTGTTTGCCGTCTCCGCGACGGTTCCCCAACACTTCAACCGGAATTCTCGCGCCCACCCCGCCACGAAGTCAACGCAATTCCCGCCGCTTGGCCGCCTTGACGCTCTCCCACAACATTCCCCAGTACCGCCGGCGCGGTCTGTGCCGTGCATACTGGCGCCGTCTTGCCCCAACCGCCCGCAAGTGGAATAGTTCAACAGTCGTCATGCCGCTCGTTTCGGTCCAATCCACCGCGAAGCAGCAAAGACGCAAAGGTTCCAGCCCACCGGCCGCCCCATCTTTGCGCCTTTGCTCCCTTGCGGTTCGACATCGCTCCAAGCGCTGAATTGTTCGCGTCGCGTCGCCAAAGAGCCATTCCGCCCACACATCACGGAACACGAATATGACCCGCGCCGCCGCCCAATCCCCCGGTTCCCCCGCCGCTTCGCACTTCGTCGAAGAAATCGAAGTCAGCGGCCACATCATCGACAGTTTGATCCTGCCCAAAATCCTCGACCTCATCACGTCGTCCGGTGGCCACTTCCACATCAAGAACATCGCGATCGGCCAAGGTCGCCACGACCCCAGCTACGCCTTGCTCGACGTCTCCGCGCCGACTGACGCGCTGCTCGCCGAAATCGTCGCTCAAATCGCCGATCACGGCGCCGTTCCCACCGCTCAGCAAGACTGCCGCCTCGTCGCCGCCGACATGGACGGCGCATTCCCCGAAAGTTTTTACAGCACGACCAACCAGCGGACGCAAATCCGCATCGGCGGCCATTGGCGCGACGTCGCCGATCAAGAAATGGACTGCGGCATCGTCGTCGACGCCGCGACAAGCGAAAACCCAACCGCCCGCTGCATCGCCATGACCGACGTCGCGGCCGGCATGAACATCGTCGTCGGCCATGCCGGCGTCCGCGTCTTTCCGCACGAACGCGCGACCGAAGACCGCCACGGCTTCGAGTTCATGAACAGCGCCGTCTCGACCGAAAAACCCAAAGGCGTCGCCATCCGTCAAATCGCCCAGCAAATGCGTGAAACGAAACGGTCCGGCGGCAAGCTCGCCATCGTCGGCGGCCCGGCGATCATCCACACCGGCAGCGTCCCGCATGTATGCCGGCTCATCCAAGGCGGCTACGCCGATCTCCTCCTCGCCGGCAACGCCCTCGCCACGCACGACATCGAACAAGCCCTGTTCGGCACCAGCCTCGGCGTCCACCTCGATCGCGGCGACGTCGTCGAAGCCGGACACGAGCACCATCTCCGCGCGATCAACCGCATCCGCCGCGCCGGCTCCATCCGCGCCGCCGTCGACTCGGGCGTGCTCAAGTCCGGCATCATGTACGAATGCGTCCGCGCCGGCGTGCCGTTTCTCCTCGCCGGAAGCATCCGCGACGACGGCCCGCTCCCCGAAGTCGTTACCGACGTCCTCGACGCCCAGCGGCAAATGCGGTCGCTGCTCAAAGGCGTTGATTTCTGCCTGATGATCGCCACCACGCTCCACTCGATCGCCGTCGGCAACCTCCTGCCCGCCTGGGTCAAAGTCGTCTGCGTCGACATCAACCCCTCCACGGTCATCAAACTAAGCGATCGCGGCTCCTTCCAAACCGTCGGCCTGGTAACCGACGTCGAACCGTTCCTCCGCGCGCTCGTGCAGGAGCTGAATCTCAACGCGGCATAAATCGCGTAGGTCAACCGCGTAGGTCAGGCCAAGCGGCAACCGGCTCTCCATTATCGAGAACCCTAACCCGCGCCGGCCTGACAAACCATTTGCGTCATACCGTGTGTCGCAGGGCGACATCCGGGACTGCGTTGACGCCCCGTTGCGGAACGGTCACCCCGTTGCGAACGGTCTCCCGACCGTTCCACACGCCCGACCGATCGCACACCTCCGAACTGCCAGTCCCCCAAAAGCCACACCCGCGCCCCGCGTCCCATGCCCCTCTCAAGAGCGAATTAATCCGCACCGCGCCCCAGAAAACAACGGGGGGTTGTGCGGATTAATTCCCCCATCACCGCCCCAACCTAACAACGCCCGATCCTACCAAATCCCCCGCAAATGTCCATAAAGATTTTTACACATGTCCAAAAAAACAGGCAAATCCCGCCCGTAGGGCCGCGTCTGCCTCTCCAAGCAACTCGAAAGGCAGGAATGCCAAGCGGCCGCCATCCTTAGGTTCCGACTTCGTTCTCGGAGCGCCTATTCATTGAACTCGGACTGTGTTGGGCCGCCTCGTCCAAGCACAAACCAGCGCAAGAGTTGCTCAACCATTTGGGATTGTAAGCGACCGTCGCTTGTTCTCGCGTCCGCCAATTCTCGGAATCGTTTCTCAGCGTTTACCAATCGTTCGTTCACGGCGCGCAGTATCGCGGCGCACGCGGACTCATCCGATGGCGTAACGACGCTCCCGGAAATGCCACAATTCGCAAGCCGGACGACTAGCATTGCTTGCGCCTTGGACCCGCAATCCATGTGCGCAATGTGTTTACCGCCGCGTCGTCCAAAGTAAACAGTATTCGGGTCGAACATGGGCGATGGCGAAAGCATCGCCGGGCGTTCCTCGGGGATAGTAGTCCAGGCATCGCATTCGCGGCGTTTCGACAACCATTCGGCGAGAGGTCGGACGTCCAAGAGTTCGGCGGCGTCCCAAGCGTCGGCCGCCAACTCTTGGACGCTGAATCGCCGGCCCGTGTTGCGCGACCGTTGCTCCATCTTCTCGATTTCGACGACGCGAATTGCGCGAAAATGTCGCGCGGTGCCTTCGTGCAGGCGTTCTACGAGCCGAGCGCGTTCGGCAGCCTTCGTAACGCCGAGCAATTCGAACACCGCGTCGTCCAAGGCGCGGCGGTCCGCTTCTCGAAGCTCATCCGATAGCACCAGCGGCCCCCCTGCTATCCGCCGCGCGCGTTCGGGCGAATGGCAATCCATCAATTGCTCTTCGACCAGCCGGCCGACGCGGCGGCGGCTCATTGACTTCACCGCATCTGCCAATCGCTTCGCGAGGCGAGGGCGAATGCCTCGCACGTCGGGAACTTCGATTAGATTGACGTCGACTACTTCGGTCTTCAGATTGCCCTCGGTGCCGGCGAAGCGCCCGTAAAATGTCTTGAACAGGCCGACCAGGGTCGAATTCAGGACGGCCCAAAGGGCCTTTTCTTCCGAACGCTTCAAGTTCGCCGAGTAAAGGTCGAAAAGGTTATGGTTGCAGACTAAGCCCTCGGGGTTCCCGGCAATAATGTGGCGGTACTGCTGCGCCATCGGCCAAAACGCGAACCCCGGCCGTACAAGTTTCGTGAGGTCGTACCACGGGTCACGTGCCGCGCACGTCGAACGTCTTGGCACCGGAACCGCCTTTGA
Source organism: Planctomycetota bacterium (assembly GCA_003576845.1). Classification (GTDB taxonomy): domain Bacteria; phylum Planctomycetota; class Planctomycetia; order Pirellulales; family PLA5; genus PLA5. The sequence continues at coordinate 5,269 of QEVJ01000186.1, read as the reverse complement.
CTTCTTGGATGTAAACGTGGCTTGTTCGCCGTATCGCAAGTAGCGATGCACCCAAGTGCCGCGAAGCTTGGTCATCGAATCGCCCACAAGCAGAACCACGCGGTCGAGATCCTTTGCTCGCACGATCGGGCGATGCACGTTCATCAGGCTATGCACTTCCGGCGCGAGAAACGCGGCCTCGATGGCATGAACGCTGCCGTCGCCGGCGCGTACGATGCGAAGCGTTCCCTGCTCGACATCCTTACGCGGGGCGCCGCCCGCGATTCGACGAAAAGCGAGGTCCGTCGATGCTTCCTTCAGCACTTCGACCGTGATATCGCGGGGCATGAAGAACGCATCGCAGCCCGTTTTCACGCCGAACCGCACGCTGGCGATCTCACCTAGAGCGACGAACCGCTTTCCAAACCGCTGCATCACCTCGAAGTAGAAATCCGGAGCGCGAACGTAGCGTCCCCATTTACCTGCAACATATTCGCCGCTACGTCGCGCGAGCACGGACGACGACTGCCGGGCATCATCTTCATGCTCTTCGTCCGCCGTCTCCGTGTCGTCGACGTTTCGTAGGATCGTGCCTGCCCGAACCCCGTCCGCCCACAACTCGCGCTGGGGCCTCACGATAATCCGTAGTTGCTCGTCTTCGACGTTCGCCTCGGCGGACAAGATGCGCGTGCGAAGTCGTTCGACGGCCTTTTGGCGCTTGGCTTCGTTCTCGCCTGCCGGCACGCCGATGATTTCCCGTAACGGTCGGTCGAATCGCACGAAGCGGACTTTGTTGGCCATCCTTTCCGCTTCGCGATCGCAGCGCTGCACAATCGTGACAACCGTCTTGACGCGGGCGTCCGTGAACCAAGGTTCCGCGTGGCTCTCCATGATCGCCAGAATCTTGAAATGCCGCAGGAGCCAGCCTTGCAGCGCGAATCCATACTCCACGTCGAGCCACGACGAACTCGTCAGAAACCCAAAGTATCCGTCCGATTTGAGCAACTTCGTCGCTACGGGCCAGAAGTAACAATGCAGGTCAGCCCGTCCCGAAAGCCTGAGGTCTCTCCACTTAGTAGCGGCCGCCGCCGCGTACCGTAACTTCTCCTGTTTGTCGATCTTTTCTTGCCGAACGTAGGGCGGATTGCCTACGACGGCGTCAAGCACGGGCAGCGCGATTGGTTGCGTACCTCCCGCGTTATCCGGAATGACGCAAAAGGGTTCGCCAGGCTCGCCGTCAAAAAAGTCGCGACGCACAATACGCGGATAGTTTGCGTCGTCGCTAATCTCCCGAGCCGCAAGGTTCAGCGTTGCCAAGTGGGCAGGGTATAGGGCAATGTCGCACCCGAACAAATCGGCAAGCAAACTGAGGTGCGTTCTTCTTGGGCTGAGCCACTTCTTTCGATAATACGCGCGGACCAAGAAACTGCCGGAACCGCAAGCGGGGTCGAATACGACATCCGTCCCATGACGTATACAAAATGCGTTGATCAAGTCGACGACATCGTCGCCGGTAAAGTGTTGCCCGTAACGGTGCCGCTCTTCGGGGCCGATTAACTTTTGGAAGATCCGCCCAACGACGTCCGACGGCACTTCCCGAAAGTCGACGGACTCAAGTCCACGCAGCAAACCACGCCAAGCGTCAAGTGAGTTTGCCGAATCGAAGACGATTTCCGATGCCCAGTCAGGCGAATTCGGTATCAACAGGGTTTCATAGTCGCCACTTCGCTCCACCGCCCGCTCGAAATAGCGATTGAAAGCCGCGGATGCCGCGGACGCGGTTTTCACAGTCTGCTTGAGTTCCAGACGCGGAAGGTCCGTAAATCGCGCTCGCAAGGCCTTGTAAAAGATCAGCCGGTTTGCCCAGATGTACGCGAGCGTCTTCGCCATGTTCGTCAACGCGTCGCGCCATTGTTCCGGATCGTTGCGCACGAATTGCCAGTCCTGACCGGTCAGCCACTGTTGCACGCGCGTGTCGAACGCTCGAGTGCGTTCGCAGCGATCAATCAGGTACGACCTTGTGAGTTGAACCGGCCAATCAAGATGACTTTCCAGCGACCGGATGAAAATGTCATCCGGCGGCAACGTCCAGTCCCGCCGCTTACCCGTATAGATATCGACCAGGTCGTGGAGAAGGTCGGGCAGGAACCGCGTCCGGATAAACTCAAGGTTGTCCGGGCGCGCGACCTCTTCCGGGCTGGCGAGCAGAATCCCCAGCTTCCACACGCGCACGCGCCGCTCAAGCGGCGGTTTTTGCCACAGGCTTCGGTCCCAAAGAACGAACTCGTTGACGTTCCACGTGAAAAAGTATTGAACCCCTTCGTTGTCCGCTTTCTGTGCGGCATCTTGGAATAGGCGGTCGTCGAATGCCGACCGGCCTTCGGGCGTTCCCGGCAGCTTTACTTCGCCGCAAAGCGCGAGTTTTCCGCTCGCATCGAAGAAACGCAGATCCTTCCGTTTCGCACGTGAGGCGCCGCGTCCAAATCCTTCGACGCGGGCCTCGACAAAAGGCAGGAACGACTCCTTTTCCCGGGTGAAAAGGAGATTTGCCGCGGAAGCAATCTGACTGCAAAAGTCGACTTCGTGAATTGATTGTTCACGTGCGCACATGCCGGGACTCGTCGGGGCAGTCTCGCTAGATGGGCACGAGTCTATCGAAAAGCCGCCCGGTTCAATAGTGGTATCCCTTTGCTTGGCGCACGCATCGTTTGCTCGCGGGAAACCGCATGATAGGTAGTTCCGCCAATAATGAGCATGGTTTTCCGCTGGCCCAACAACCAAAGTACGCTCGAAAAGAGTGCGCGACACACGGACGACTCACCCCCGCGGCTCTCTCCCCCATAACCCCCGCACAAAAAAATCCCGCCTTCTCCGCTCGCCGTATGGCCCGCCGCCGATGCCGTGTCCTGCGCCGGGCACGACCAGTAGCTCGAAATCCTTGTCCGCCCGCACCAGCGCGTCGACTACTTGCATCGTCGACGCCGGGTCGACGTTGTTGTCCAGCTCGCCGACGATCAAGAGCAGCTTGCCAGCGAGCTTGTGGGCCTGCGTCACGTTCGATTGCTCGGCGTAGTGCGGCCCGATCGGCCAGCTCATCCACAGCTCGTTCCACCAGATTTTGTCCATCCGGTTGTCGTGGCACCCGCAATCCGCCACCGCCGCCTTATAGAAATCGCCGTGCGCCAAGAGCGCCCGCAGCGCGCTCTGCCCGCCCGCCGAGCCGCCGTAGATGCCCACCCGGGACAAATCCATCCACGGCCGCGTCTCCGCCGCTTTCTTGAGCCACGCGATCCGGTCCGGAAACCCGCTGTCGCCCAAGTTCTTCCAGCACACGTCGTGAAACGCCTTGCTCCGGTTGCTCGTCCCCATGCCGTCGATCTGCACGACGATAAACCCGATCTCCGCGAGCGCCTGCATCGGGTGAAACGGCGAAAAGCCCTTCGGCACGAACGAACCCTGCGGCCCGGCATAGATGTTCTCGATCACCGGGTATTTCTTGCTCGCGTCAAAGTTCGTCGGCCGGCAGATCACGCCGAAAATGTCCGTCTGCCCGTCGCGTCCCTTCGCCGCAAACCGTTCCATCGGTTGCCAACCGGTCTCGACGAGCTTCGACCAGTCGCCCCGTTCGAGTTCGCACACGAGCGCCCCATCCTCCACGCGCCTTAGCTCCGTCACCGCCGGCATGTCGACCCGCGAAAAGCGATCGACGATCCACCGCCCGTCCGGCGAATACTCGATCTCGTGCGTCCCGTTCCCCGCCGTAAGCCACACGAGTTCCGAGCCATCAAAGTTCACGCGGCCGAAGTGGACGTAATACGGGTCCTGCTCCGGAAACACGCCCGACGCCCGAAACCAGATTTGCCGCTTCTCGTCGTCCACCCGCTCGACGCCCCGCACCACCCAGTTGCCGCGCGTGATCGGGTTCTTCACGCTCCCGGTCCGGCCGTCGTATAGATAGAGGTGATTCCACCCATCGCGCTCGCTCATCCACACGATCTCGCCCGTCGCGTCGAGATAGCGGCTGAACTGCTTGTGGGCGTAATCGACGAACGTCTTGCTCGTCTCGTCGATGATCGTGCCGCACTCGCCGGTCCGGCCGTCGATGGCCACGACCCGCAACACCTGATGCCCGCGCTGGTTGTACAAGAACGTGAACCGCGCCGAATCGCGCGACCAGCGGAACTCGCCCACGCTCCACGGCGTGGGAAACAACTCGTCCTTGACGGGAATCGGCTTCTTCGCCGCCACGTCGAACAGCCGCGGCTTGGTGAGCGGAATCCGGTCGCCCGGCTTGAGATAGTCGAACGACCGCATCTTCGGCTGCACCTGGTCGCGCGGCGACGACTCGACGACGTGGACCTTATGCTCCTCGCCGCGGACGGTCTGCAACGCGACGAACCGCGACGAGTCGGGCGCCCAAAACACGCCGCCTTCGTAGAAGTTGTCCGCGGTTCCGTCGGTGGTAAGCGGCGTCTCCTCGCGATTTCCTTCCGCGTCTGTGTCGCCACGCGCGCGGAGGACGAGGTTGTGCTCGCGCACCACGACGCGCCACTTGCCGTCCGGCGAAACCTCGCCCCGCTCGGCAAACCCGCCGCGATCGGGCGCCGAATCGCGCCCGCCGCGGCGGCCGCGTCTTCCTCGCCGCTCGTCGCGCCGGGGCTCCGGCGGCAGCTCGAAGTCCTCCGTTTCGGCCAACTCGCCGCTCGCCCGCACGAACTTCCACGCCTTCCCTTCGGCCTTGAATCGCACCGTCGCCGCGTCGTCGACAAAGTCGATCCGCTCGAACGGTAGCCGCGCCGCGTCGACCTCCTTGCCTAGCTTCTCGCCCAGCGCCTTCGCCAGCCGGGCATGATCGAACGCCGCCTCGCGCGTCCCCTTCGCCGCGTCGACCAGCACGAATCCGCGCTGCCCGTCGGCCAGATCGTTGCGATACCAGAACCGCTCGCCCCCGTCGAGCCACCGCGGGGCAATCCGATCCTTGAACACTTTGTCGCGCGTCCGCTCGAAAAGCTGGTTCGCCCGCTCGTAGTCAGCGGCCGTTCCCTGGCCAAACACCGGCGCCGCGATACCGACAACAAACGCCACACGCCACGCAACGGGCAACAAATCGCCAACAATCAATCGCATTGGCCCAACACCTTTACACGAAATGACGCAACAAAACCCGCCGCAAGGCCCACTGCCCATTATCTGGGCCGCGCAAAACTTGTCTTTTGGCATGGGCTGGTGTTGATCCCGGTTTTGTTCCGGCGAAGGAGCCTAAGGCGCGATGTCGTTGGGCTTGTAGCGA
>QEVJ01000022.1 GCA_003576845.1 Planctomycetota bacterium | reverse complement strand
GAGCGTTGGTGAAGCCGAGGCGAGTAGCGGCGGAAGGATTGCGCGGGCGGCGAGTGAGTCCGTCGAGAATGGATAAGGTTGTCCGCGCCGCCGCACTGGCCGAGCCAGTGCCACCCAACGATAATGGCGGAGAGAGGATTGGGGCGCCCTGCCGATGGCCCCACCGTGCCGACCGCGCCGGCCCGCGGCGCCCGAAAGAGTCGAGATAGAAACGCCCGCCACGCGACTCGATTGCTGGGAGTGACATCACATGAGCAAGCGGTTGACGGCGATCATCCAACGCGAGGGCGACGGCTTTGTCGCGCTCTGTCCCGAACTGGATGTGGCCAGCCAGGGAGACAGCATTGAATCCGCCCGCGAGAATCTCCGCGAGGCGCTCGAACTATTCTTCGAGTGCGCTTCGGCCGAGGAGATTCAGCAGCGGATGGGCGACGAAGTTTTCGTGACGCAGCTCGAGGTATCCATTGGGTAAACTTCGAGTTCTCTCCGGCCCCGAAGTTTGTGCCATCCTGGAGCGGCATGGCTTCCGGGAAGTGCGGCGACGCGGCAGTCATGTCGTGATGCAGCGCGCGACCGACGCAGGAACGACAACCGTGCCCGTACCCGATCACCGCGAACTTCGTGTCGGTACGTTGCGATCGATCGTCCGGCAATCGGGAGTGCCGCGGACGGAGTTCGAGAGTTGAATGGGCGGAAAAGACACTCGCAGAGCCGGACTCCGCCCCCGCACTGGCCGAGCCAGTGCCACCCGACGATAATGGTGAGGAGAGGTTAGCGGCACGGTGCCGACAGTGCCACCCCGCCGAGTTTACATAGTAACGTACGAGGCTTGTTGAAATGGCTGAATTCGAATGGAATCCCGATATTCATGCTGAGCTGTTGTGGAATGCTCGGCTATCGGAGGGCCTAAGTCGAGCAAAAGCCGCCGAGCAACTCAAAGTGTCGCCGCTGACTGTATTCAATTGGGAAAACAAAAAGTCTTCGCCCCAAGCTGCAAACCTCAAAGCGATAGTCAGTGTTTTCGGCGAGGAGGCTTTCAATCCAGAAACGGCACAGCAGCCAGACGGCGAAGGAAACTTAAGTCTGGCGACGTGGGTCTTTCAAAAACGCTCAGACAATGGGTGGAGCCGACGTCAGTTGGCAAATCTTTCGGACGTCAGCCAGATGACCATTTGGAATATCGAATCTGGCCGAACGCTTAATCCACAAGCATCAACAATCGAGCGTCTCGAAAATGCCTTTAAGGAGCAAGTTCCCGAAGACCTCTCTGCCGATATCACGGACGCTGCCGATCTAGAAGTTGCCGACATCGGCCCCTTCACTGAATTTGATCCTCACGATGAGAAAGATCTTCCAACCGTGCCGGGAATCTACGTCTTCTACGACATAAGCGACCGCGCGGTCTATGTTGGGAAAGCGGAGATAATCGCGAAGCGAATTCGAGATCCTCATACCGGACATTGGGACAAGTTCTGGTATCGTCCACCGATCGTGCAAAGCGGTGCGTACGTGCGAATTGACGATGAGACCCTTCGCGGCCAGATTGAAGCAGTCATGATCAAGTTCATGAAATCAAATGCCGTAATCAATAAGCAAGGTGTAATACGCTAGCGGTAATCTGGTGGCCTCTCAGTGAAGTAGGTCAGGCATCCCAAAGCAGGTCAAGCACCCCCGTGCCTGACGGAATTGCCGATGGACGCGACATTGCCAATACGTGCCGCGCTTGGCTCGAAGTCTTTGCTCGCCCTCCGTCAGGCACGGGCGTGCCTGACCTACCGTCGCGGACGACTCGAACGATCAGATTCACGGTCGCGGTTTGCGTCCGTGCGAGCCGTTGCCGCGGGAGACTTTTTTTTGCGGGCCAGTCCAACGAGACGATCAACAACGGTTCGAGCCACAGACAGGAATCGTCATCCTGAATCACGACGGCGCGGCGTTTGCCCACGGCGACGAACTCGGGATGTTTGACCGCGATCGAACGCCCGTCGGCCAGTTGAATGGAGAACGGCTCGAACGGATTGCGGGTGATGGCTTCGCGTAGTCCTTCGATATCCATACGTGTCTGCTCGCGCGTCTCGGTTTCAAGCTCGGGTCGACACGTTGATTATAGCTTCGCGTCGATCGTGGGGCGAACGCGAGGCGAGTTGAGCGGAGTCGTTGCATGCAACACGTCAAGCGACCGGCAAGCCCATTTTGGTGATTTGGCAATTCGCGCGAATCGGTGGGCCTCGCATGCGCTCGACCCACCTTACGAGAGATCGCCTACAGGGCTGCGACAACGAGGTCGCCGACTTCTTTTGTTCCGTGGCCCATCTTCCCCGCCGCTTGGCTTTTCATTTTTGTGCCGGTGACTTGGTGGATGGCTTTGTAGAGTCGCTCGGCCGCTTTGGGTTGGCCCGTGAATTCTAGGAGCATCGCCATTGCGTTGATGGCCGCAATCGGGTTGATGACGTTTTGGTTGGTGTATTTGGGGGCGCTGCCGCCCATCGGTTCGAACATGCTTACGCCGCCGGGGTCGGGGTTGATGTTGCCGCCGGCTGCTACGCCTAGGCCGCCTTGGATGATGCCGCCTAGGTCGGTGATGATGTCGCCGAACATGTTCGTGGTGACGATCACATCGTAGTAGTCCGGGTTTTTGACCATCCACATGCAGCAGGCGTCGACGTGGTTGTAGTCGGCTTTTACGTCCGGGTATTCCTTGGCCACGTCCTGGAACGCGCGCCACCAGAGGTCGTGGCCGTAGGTAAGGACGTTCGTCTTGGCGACGAGCGTGAGCATCTTGCCCTTGGGGTTGTTGCGCTTCCTCGTGTACTCGAAGGCCCAGCGGATGCAGCGCTCGCAGCCCTTTCTCGTGTAGACGGCGGATTGCATCGCGACTTCATCGGCGGTGTGCTTCTTCAAGAACCCGCCGATGCCGGCGTAGAGGTCTTCCGTGTTCTCGCGGACGACGACGAAGTCGATGTCTTCGGGCTTGCGACCGGCGAGCGGCGTTTCGACGCCGGGGAAGAGTTTTACCGGGCGGAAATTGATGTACTGGTCGAGCTGGAAGCGGAGTTCGAGCAGCAGGCCCTTTTCGAGGATGCCGGGAGCGACGTCGGGATGGCCGACGGCGCCCAGGTAGATCGCGTCGAACTTGCGAAGCTCGTCGACGCCGCCGGGCGGGAGGGTTTCGCCCGTGCGGAGATAGCGATTGCCGCCCCAGTCGAAGTGGGTCAGCTCGTAGGTGAAGCCTTCGAGCTTGGCGATGGCGGCCAGGACTTTGAGACCTTCGGCGGCGACTTCGGGACCGGTGCCGTCGCCGGCGAGGACGGCTAGCTTGAGGTGGTTGGCGGGCATGGGATTCGGGATTCGGGATTCGGGGAAGGATCGAGGATTGTCGCGAATTGTGAATGGTAAATGGTGAGTTGTGAATGGTGAATGTTGGGACGGAGGCTGGTTTCGCGCCTGGTTCGCGTTCACCGTTAGCGATAATCGTCGCGGACTGGGCAGAAGACGTCGAGGGCTTTGACTTTGGTTGGGCCGGCGGTGGCGCTGTGGACTACGTTGCCGGGGATGCGCCACATTTCGCCGGGGACGACCTTGCGGGTTTGGCCGCCGATGGTGAAGGTGAGTTCGCCTTCGAGGAGCATGCCCATTTGCTCGTGCGGGTGGCTGTGCGGCTCGACGACGGCGTGCGGCTCGAACTCGACCAGCGAGAGCATGAGATTCTCGCCCGCGGCGGTGAAAATGTCGACGCCGGGGAAGATCGTGTGGCGGGAGCAGTCGGGGCGGGTGAGGAAGTAGGAATTCAAGGGGTCGGGATTCAGGATTCGGGATTCGGGAGATCAACACACCCTACGATGCGACGCATCGCGCCTGGCGACGCGAGCAATTAGACCGCGGATTGGTGCGGTTCGCTAGCGGCGGACGGGGGCGTCGAGGACGTCGATCCGCTTGGCCATGACGTGGCCGCGGGTGCTGTCGGGGGATGGGCCGGCGACGCCCGTGATGCCGACGGTGCGGCCGACGTAAGGCTGAAGATTTACGTTCGGGGCGGGCGAGACGTATTGCCGGACGTTGTTCCGCTCGTCGACGATGGCGTAGGACGGCGCGCCGGCGCGGCGGGTGGGAATTGCGACGAGGCGGCCCGCGGCGTCGTAGCGGCTATCGTCGACTGCGGCGGGAGCTTGCGTGCCGGCGGCGGGAGGCGATGCACCCGGCGCGGCGGTCGCGTTTGCGTTGGCGGTCGCGCGCGGGGGTGGGCCGGCGAGCGACGTTCGCGGGCGAGCGGGGTTGGCGGCGGCCACGGCTGCGGTTGCAGGCGTTGGAGCAGCGGTTGCCTGGCTCGCCTGGCGGCGCGCGATGCGGTCGTCCAGATCGGTCCGCTCGCGGCGCACCGACTCGAACTGCGCGAGCTTGGCGAGCAGATATCGGGCCGCGTCGTACTCTTCGTCGGACTTCGCGCCGTCGTACAGGTTCTGCGCATCGCGGCGGATGTCGTCGAATCGCCAACCCTTCGGTTCGCTGGCGACCGTCATGCTCAGCTCCATTTCGAGCGCTTGAAGCTGCGTCCAAAAGCCGCGGGCCGGATGCGACGGGCCGGTTGCCGCCTTGGCCGATGGTTTGACCGACGGCTTGGCAGTGGAAGCGCCGGACGGCTTTGCATCGGCCGACTCGTTTGTGGCCGCTTCGGCGTCCGGCTCTTCGGCGGCCGCCAAGGTCGCTTCGTCGTCGGTGTGGGCAGCGTCGGTGACGGGAGCCGTATCGGCGGAAGCATCGGCGGGAGGTACGATCGCGGCTTGTTGCGCGACCGAGTCCGCGGCCTTTGGTTTGAGGTGCTTTGTCTCGATCCAGCGAAACTCGCCGGACGGCGGGGCGATCTTGATCCACGTCTGGCCTTCGGTCGGTTCGGCGGAAAGGACGTACACCCGTTCGCCGGCGTCGAGCCGGACGGCCACCGCGTCGCGGTCGCCCGTCACGGCGCTGCCGATGTACGCGGGCGCGTTCGCCACGCCGACTTCGACGGGCACGGGCGATTCGAGGTCGACGCCGGCTTGAAAGTGGAGCGTCGCGGGGAGCTTGAGGAGCTTTGCCGAGACCCAAGAGTGACTGCCGCGCGGCGGGCGGACGGCGGACCAATCGCCGTCTTCGTGATAGACCTCGACGAGATCGCCCTCGTTCGCGTCGCTCGTGGCGTAGAAACTCTCGCCGGGACCGGAGCGGAATTGTGCCTGCGGGGCGGCCACTTGTGCGGTATAAGGGAAGCGTCCGGCGGCGCTGGCGAGCGACGACGCGATGCCGGGCACGAGCACCGCGAGGACCGCGAGGACGAAGGCGAGAAAAGTCGATTGCGTGTGTCGGACGGAGGGCATGACGATTCTCCGCGCGGCAATTTGGCGAAGCCGGGCAAGCGACGCTGCAATCGCGGCGTTTGCCGGGGCCGAAGGGACGTGAACGCCGCGGAAATGGGGGCGCTAAATCGGCGCCGGCGACTTCTAGCCAAACCGGGCCGACGGCTCAAGGGCAATGCGTCCGCATGGCGCGATTATGGCGACCGTAAGGCTGGCGCTTGGGAAGCTGTTCCGATCCATAAGAGGCGAATCCTTTCGCCGATTGGCGCCCGCAACCGACCCGTCGGCGAAGGGATTCGCCTCCTACAGATCGGGGCGCCGTTGCACCGTGGAAGAAAGGCGGCGACTTGAATTTCAATACTGCCATAGCAACCGGCGGCGCGGCAAGCGTTATCGTCATCGCCGGAACGTAAGTCAAAGGCGCAACAGGCGGTTGCGGCGACGGGGAAATGCAGAGCCGCGCGGCCGCGCGTCGATAGTCCTCTCGGAGTTGTTGTTTTCATTTGCGACCGGCGGACAGCGACGCGACGGGACGAGCTGAGATTCGCCGGTGGCCCACGCGAGCGGCCCGAACGGCGACCGTGTTTTCGACACGCCCGTTATTGGCCCAGCGACGCCGCGGCGCGGCCGCAGTTTCCTCGAACGACCCGACGAGCACCCTATGCCCCGTACTTCCCGTCGCCGCAGCGATTCGCCCTCTCGCCGCCGTTCGGCCGGCGCCGTGCAGACGCCGCTCGAATCGTACCTGCGCGAGATCAACGAGACGGCGCTGCTCACCGCCGACGACGAGCAAGAACTGGCGATTGCGATCGGCCAGGGCGATCTGCGGGCCCGCGATCGGATGGTGCGGGCGAACTTGCGGCTCGTCGTGAACATCGCCCGCGGCTACACGGGCAAGGGCTTGAACCTGCAAGACCTGATCGAGGAAGGCAACCTCGGCTTGCTCCGCGCGGTCGAGGGCTTCGATCCCGGGATGGGGACGCGGTTTTCGACCTACGCGAGCTATTGGATCAAGCAGTCGATCAAGCGGGCGCTCATCAACTCGGCCAAGACGATCCGGATACCAGCGTACATGGTTGAGCTGCTATCGAAATGGCGGCGGGCGAGCGCGCGGCTTACCGAAGAAATGGGCCGCACGCCGACGCCGGAAGAGGTCGCCCGCGTGCTCGGCCTGCCGAAGAAGAAGCTGCCGATCATCAAGAAGGCGATTCACATCTACAACTCCGCCCCGCAGAACGATCAGCCCGAGGCTGGCTGGTCGCTGGGCGAGATCGTGATGGACGAGAATCTGCGGACGCCGGAAGACGAGATGATCGAAAGCGACGCGCTGACCCACGTGCTGGCGATGCTCGGAACGATGAACGAGCGCGAGGCGACGGTGCTGAAGATGCGGTTCGGGCTGGACAACCACGAGCCGCGGACGCTGAAGGAAATCGGCGAGTCGCTGGGACTCACGCGGGAGCGCGTGCGGCAGATCGAGACCGAGGCGCTCAACCGGTTGGCCGAAGGGATTGGGCCGTAAGGGGAAATGCAAAAGGCAAAATGAAGAATGCAGAATGACTGGCGGCATTGTTCGCGCGCCGCGTCATCTTGCATTCATCATTCTGCATTCTGCATTTATTCGAGCGGAACGAGCATCTTGCTCTGCACGATGATTCCCGAGTACTCCGAGCCGCCGTCAGGGTTCTTAAGGCCCGGTCTGCTCTCCGAGGCGAATTTGCCGAGGACGATGCCGCGCGTGTCCTTGGGAACTTCATTGACTTTTTCCGAGGGCACGATGGCGGCGGATTCCGTGCCTTCGATGTGAAAGATCAACGACGGCGATCCGTTAAAATTGCTGGCGCCCAGGACTTTGCCCACGAAGCAAATGCCGGCGTCCTCGGTCGGCTTGGCCGCGGCGGCGAACGTGTTGACCAGCTCGATGTCGCCGGCTTCCCATTTGGCCTCGCCGAGGCTGGTCACGACTTTCTTGACCGCTTCGCCTGCGGCTTCCTTTTCGTCGTCTCCGTCGTCGAGCAGCAACGCGTCGGTGATGCGGCCCGAAACCTCGCAGAGCTTTGCAAACTGCTCTTTCGACTTCGGCTTCCAACCGAAGGCGTCGCATTCCTTGTGCAGCGCGTCGATCTTACCCGCTAGATCGCCAGCGGCCGGCTTGCCCTCGTCGTCGTCGCCCTCGCCGTCCTTGGGAGCGTCGGGGTCTTCGCCGGGCTTGGCTTCGCCGTCTTTCGGCTTCTCTTCTTCGCCCTTCTTTTCTTCGGGCTTGCCGCTTGGGGATTTCTTCGGCCTCGCGGGCGGATAGGGAATGATCGTGGCGGTCGCCTTGTCGGCGAGCGCCTTGATGTGCTTGATCTCCTCGGCTGCACCGAACGTCTGTACGATCGTCCGCCCGTCGTTCATAACCATCGTCACCAGCAACTGGTTCATGCCGATCACGTCGAGGTTCTCGTTCAACAGCGGTCCGCCGTAGTCGCCGGGAAAAATCCGGGCGTCGTGCTCGATGAACGACGTGCTCACGGACGAGCCGCGGGTGAATTCGACGTCGAACATCGGCTTTTCGGTGACGTACTGGTCTTGGGTAATGACCCGCGTGATCGTGCCGCGCGAGGTGGTGAATTCCTGCTTGCCCGGGTTGCCGATGGCGTAGACCGTGTCGCCGCGGCTGAGCGTCGGGCTTTCGGCGAACTTGAGCGGCTGCACGCCCGGCATTTCGGACTTGGGCTTGAGGATGACAATGCCTTGCTTCTCGTCGGCGGCGACGATGCCTTCGATTTCATACTCGGTACCGGTGGGTAGCTTGATAGCGAGCTTGGTCGCGCCCTCGCATGCCTGATAGCTCGTGGCGACGAGTTGTTTGTCGTTCACGAAGAAGCCCGTCGCCGTCGTTTGCTGCGGTTGATCGTTGATGTAAGGAATGATCTTGACGACGCCGGGAATGATCCGTTTTTCGATTTCGCCGAGCGGGGTCTTTTCCTTGGGCTTCGTGCCGATCGACTTTTCGGCATTGGCGAGGCTCGTCTTGAGCCCGGCGATTTCGCCTTCGAGTTCCTTGATCCGATCGCGCAGGTCTTGTTCGATCTTCTTGGCTTCGCTGCCGTCGTCGACGTTCTCGGCGATTTTGACGGCCTCGCTGCCGCGCGACATGTAGATGAACCCGCCGCCCGAGAACCCGGCCAGCGCGATCACGGCGAGCGCGATCCAAGCGCCGAGGGGCATGGGCGTTCCGCCGCCGTGGGCCGCCTTTCGCTTCTTGCCGCCGCCGGCTTTCTTTCCGGCCGGAGCGGGAACCGGGGCTGGGGCGGCCGTGTCGAGGGCGAAGCCGCCGTTGGTCGATCCCGATTTGCCGAGCGAAACGCCGCTCCGCGCGGCCAGCACCGCCGGCATGCCAACGCCGATCGCCGGCTCGGCCGGTTCCGCGCGAAATACGCCGCCGCACTTGGGACACTTCCCGCGTTTTCCGGCATACTCGTCGCGGACGGAAAACGAATGCTCGCACTCGGGGCAGGTGACGCTGATGGCCATGACGAAGCTTCCTGAACGAAGTCGAATCGGATGGATTGTCGGGAGTTCTGTAGGAGGCGAGTCCTTTCGCCGATAGTAACTGCTTGCCACTGCCGTCGGCGAAAGGATTCGCCTCCTACAGCGATTGGGAACTCGGCAAGTGGTGCGGAACTTAATCGCCGTCGCTGATCGACGAGAACGGCTTGACCTTCCCGTCGGAGTGATTGGCGATCAGTTCGAGGATGTACATGCTGTTGCTCGCCAGGCCGAATGTCGGTGAAAGCCTCACGGGCTGGCGTTCTTTCTTGGCCTTTTCGATCGACCGCTCCAAAGGCAACATTTCCAGAAGCGTGTTCACGCCGATCACGCGAAAATGCTCGTCCAGGAGCGGGCCGCCGCTGTTGCCCGGAAATATTCGGGCGTCGTGCTCGATCCACATGATGTCGCGCTCGGGATCGGCATAGAACGCGGTGTCGGTCTGGCTCGCTTCGCTGATCAGTTGTCGCTGCGAAACGCGGCGGGTGATGATTCCGTGCGTCGCCGTGAACATGTGCGAAGCCGGGTTGCCGATCGCCCACACCTTGTCGCCCGCGTTCGGCAGATACGAGCCGTCGTTGGGCGCGATCTTGAGCACCTTGGCTCCGGGAATGAGCTTTGTGGGCTTGAGAATCGCCAAGTCCCATTCTTTCTTGTCGGCGATGACGCCTTCGATGTCGTGCTTTTTGCCGTCGGCGGTTTGGACGTAGAGCGATTCGCAGCCCGCGACGACGTGATGGTTCGTGGCGATCCAATGCTGATCGTTGAAGATCCAGCCCGTGCCGCTGCCGCGAGGACCGCCGCCCTGCACGTTCAACACCTTCACGACGCCGGGAATTACGTCCTCGTCGAGCGTCTTCGGCCGGGCGAATTCGTCGATCTGCTTCTCGACGTCGGGCAGCTTGTCTTCCGCGTCGTCGAGCGAGTTGAGAACCGCGTTTTCGACTTTCTTGAGGGCCTTGTCGGCTTTGGCGGTTCGCTCCTTGACGGTCTTCTTGATCGCCGCGGGGTCGGGAGAGAGCATCCACGCGCCGGCAACGGAGCCGCCCGCCGCCAGGAGCATGACGCCGAGCGCGATCCAACCCCACATGGGCATTCCACCGGAACGCCGCCGCGCGGCGTACGCGCCGACCGACGTCGCAGCGCCGGCATCCGTCCGCGCCGACGAAGTCGCCGCCACGTGAACTGCCGGCAAAGATTCGACCGCGACGCCGTTACGGCGGCCGCGCGAAGCCCCGTTCGCGCCGCCGACGGCCAGCACGGGAATCTGTTCCGCCGCGGGCGCGCCGGCTTCCGCGACGAAGATGCCGCCGCACTGCGGACATTTGCCGCGCTTGCCCGCGTATTCGTCGCGGACGGCGAAGGCGTGTTGGCACTGCGGACAGGTTACGCGAATGGACATGGTCGAGCGATCCAAACCGACGACGCGACCGGTCCAGGGCGCCGCGGGACAACCGGGCGTCGAGGAGCCGGACGCGGAATCAAAACTAATCAATGCCCCTCGCTAATCGACGAGAACGGCTTCACCTTCCCGTCGGCGTTTTGGGCCATGAGTTCCAGGATGTACATGCTGTTGCTCGCCAACGCGAGCGTGGGCGTTACCTTGGGCCCGCGGCGGTCGCGCTTGGCGCGCGCCTCTTCTTTGGCCCGCTCGATCTCCCGCTCGAGCATTACCATGATTCCGGCCGTGTTGACGCCGATCACGCGAAAATGCTCGTCCAAGAGCGGACCGCCGCTATTGCCGGGAAAGATGCGGGCGTCGTGCTGAATCCACATGATGTCCCGCTCCGGATCGGCGTAAAACGACGTGTCGAGCTGATTCGCCTCGCTGATCAGTTGCCGCTGCGAAACGCGGCGGGAAATGATCCCGCGGGAAACGGTGAATAAGTGTGTGGCGGGGTTGCCGACCGCCCACACTTTGTCGCCGGCGTTGGGCAAATAAGAGCCGTCGTTCGGCGCGATCTTCAGCGGCTTGCCCCCTTCGATCAACTTCGTCGGCTTGATAATCGCGAGGTCCCACTCTTTCTTGTCGGCGATGACGCCTTCGATGTCGTGCTTCTTGCCGTCGGCCGTCTGGATGTAGAGCGATTCGCAACCCTCGACCACGTGGTGATTCGTCGCGATCCAATGCTGGTCGTTGATCAGCCAGCCGGTACCGTGGCCGCGCGTCAGTCCGCCTTGCACGCTCAGAACCTTGACCACGCCGGGAATTACATCCTCCTCAAGCGTCTTCGGCCGGGCGAATTCGTCGATTTGTTTCTCGACGTCGGGCAGTTTGTCTTCCGCGTCGTCGAGCGAGTTGAGAACCGCGTTTTCGACCTTCTTGAGGGCCTTGTCCGCCTTGGCGATTCGCTCCTTAACGGTCTTCTTGATCGCGGCCGGGTCGGGCGAGAGCATCCACGCGCCGGCAATGGAACCACCGGCTGCCAGGAGCATCGCGCCGAGCGCGATCCAACCCCACGTCGGCATCCCGCCGGAACGCCGCCGCGCGGCATAACTTCCCGCGACGGAAGTTGCGGCCGCTGCGGCAGGAGCCGAAACCGCCACGCCGGCAAACGACGGACGGGCCGCCGTCCCGTTCCGCCCGCCGTGCGAGCCATTTCGCGAGCCGTTCGTGGCGATGACGGGCATCTCGTCCCGATCGCTGGCTTGAGCGCGGAAAGTCCCGCCACATTGCGGGCATTTTCCGCGCTTCCCGGCGTACTCGTCGCGCACCGAGAACGCGTAGCCGCACTCCGGACATACCACGCCGATCGCCATCGTTCGCATCTCCCCGCGGACAACGTGCCGTTATCTCTCTAAACGCCGATCCCGCCCGGTTGGGTCGCAATTCGGCGCGATTTTGTTCATGCTACCACGGTGGCCGGGTGGAAACAATCAAGACCCCCGCCAACTCCGCGGAAACCGACGTAGCCGGTGGGTTCGCCGCAGTCGCCAACCCGGACGCCGGCACCACAGCCCAAAGTCTGCGTTTTTTCGACAGGAGGAACGGCTTCGACTATGCTGGAGGAACGGCGGCGATTTCCGAGTTCGTTCGCGAATGGCGAATCGTTCGCTTAGCTGACCGGACGTTGGCTCGATTGCCGTTGCTTTTCCCGGTTCCTTGGGTTTTTTAGGAGTCCGCTCGTGAAACTTCGTGTCCGATTCTTCGCGTCGCTATCCGGGGGCATCGTTCTGCTGGGTTTGTCGGTTGCCGCGCGTCCTTCCTTGGCCGATTGGTACTCAGGCGATCCTTACACGGCGGCGACGGCCTGGCCGCAGTACACAGAGAACAACTCGAACAGCAATCAGGAACTCGCCCTGACGTACGACAACTTCACGTGGACGCCCGGCGCGGGCGGAGGCATCGTCGACACGGTCGGCGGGCATTTTCATTCGTTCGGCACGGTCGCGGGGACGGTGATCGACACGGCCTATTGGGAGATCCGCACGGGCATGTCGCACAACGTCGGCGGCACGCTGCTCTATTCCGGGAGCGGCACGGTCTCGCCGTTCGCCACGTCGTTTACGCAAGGCGGAGCGCCGGTGTGGGGCTTCGACGTGGACGTGCCGAACTTCGCGCTGCCGGCCGGGAATTATTGGTTCGGCCTGGCCCTCGGCACGACGAGCACCGACCCGAGCGCGACGAGTTGGTTCGTCGCCTCGACGACGGGGACGAACGGCGTCGGCGGGCCGCTGGGCGACGACCTTTCGATCTATTTCCAAAGCCTGTTCGGCGGCGCGACGATCACGTGGGACTATACCGAAAGTGCGGTCATCAATCCGGGCCTTTCGGGCTTCGATCCGTCGTACTACATCCACGAAGTGCCGGAGCCGTCGACGCTGACGCTGGCGAGCATCGCAGCAGCGGTCGGATTGGCGGGGGCGTGGCGGCGCGGGCGATTGCTCTGCGGGACGTGATCGCGCGACCGTCGCTCCTCGTATCGCCCTACGGCGGGGGCGCATCCTCGATCGCTGCTCGATCGCTGCTCGGTCGCTGGCGATTTCTTGCCGGGGTGTCAAATTCTTCGTATTAACGGGCTTGGGCGTCTGGTAAAATGACGCGGGCGAACGAGGCGCTCGGGCAGTAGCCTTTATCGTTGATGCTGCGCGGATGGGTTGCCGTGCGGGAGCTGGGACGCGGGTCATACCGCTCGGAAGAGGGAATTATTCAACACTTCTCGCGTTTTTTGAGAGAACGGCGAGCGATTGCTGGCGCGGTTCGCGACAACCCGGCGCCGTTTTGGAGGTGTGCTGGCGCGGTTTGAGGGCGCGAGTCCGGATTGGCGGCTCGAAGAAGCGCCGTTTGCTGTCGGGCGCCGGCGAGCGATGCGGAGTTGCTTGATGGGATAATGGAGGTTGCTTGCTGAAGGAGGCGGGCCATGTTTCGCGCGTTCTTGATGCTTCTAGCGGGTACGACGTTTTGCGGGCCGCGGTGGGTTTGCGCGGCGGATTTGTTCTGGAACGACGCGGTCGGGATTCAGGCGCTCGTTTCCGATCGCGATGCGCCGGTGTTTCTGTACGACACGTTCGAGACGCGGGGGATCGCGGTCGATCCCGCGGCGAGGCGGCTCGTCTGGTCGGACGTGCTGCCCTTGGGAGCGCCGTTTCCCGGCGGCGTGATTCGCGACGGCGGCACACGGGGCGGCGAGTTCAAGACGCTCGCCGACAAGTTGCCCAATCCGGCCGGCGCGGCGATCGACGCCCTGCACGGGAACATCTATTGGACCGATTTGGGAGACACACTCACGCCGAGCGCGATCTACATGGCCCGGCGCGACGGGAGCGATGCCAAGCAGATCGTGCGCGGCGATTGGATTTCCGAGATTGCGGGCATTGCCGTCGATCCGCGCGGCGGGAAGCTGTATTTCAGCTACGTCAATCCGCTGCTCGATTCGCTCTATAACGGCGGGATCGGCAAGGCGAATCTCGACGGCTCGAACGTGGAAGGGATCGTCGGCGGACTCGGCAAGCCGATGGGCGTGGCGGTCGATCCCGAAGGCGGCAACGTGTACTGGGCCGACTCGCGGAAGCTTAGTCCCGGCGGCGGCGACGGGCAGATTGCGCTCTCCGACCTCAACGGCGAGCATCAGCGGTTGATCTTGGGCGGACTCGAACTGCCGTATGGCGTGGCGCTCGATTTCGAGCGGCAGCACGTGTATTGGACCGATTTCGGTTCCGGCAAGATTCAGCGCACGTCGATGTCGGGGATTTTGCCGTATTTCGAGGACGTCGTGACGGGACTTCCCGAGCCGACCGCGATTGCGATCGGCGGCGATTCGTCGCTGCCGCTGCCCGGCGATGCGAATAGTGACGAGCGGGTGAATCGGGCGGACGCGGCGATTCTGGCCGCGAATTATGGCATGACGGGGAACGGCGTGCTGTGGTCGCACGGCGATTTCAACGCGGATCAGCGGGTGTCGCTGGCGGACCTCGCGATTTTGCAGGCACACCTGAGCGCGGCCGGGACGGGGCTGTCGGCGGGCGGGGCGGTGAGCGTCCCGGAACCGGGTTCGCGATTGCTGGCGGCGAGCCTCGCGGGTTTCGGCCTGGCGATGGTGCTTTGTCGCCGAAGCGAAACGCGCCGCTCGCGAATTCACTAGCCGATGGCCAACCGCGACGCGGCGCTGAACAAGAACGACGACGACCGTTCGCCGGGCGCTGCGTCGGGCTTGCGGGAAAGCTGGCCGCGGAGGGCATCGGTGACGGCGGTGCGACCGCGATGGAGATAGTGGACGCCGAGGGCGAGGCGCGAGCCGAGGTCTTCGGCGGCTTTGCGGGCGAGCGGGCCGAATTCGAGCGGGGCATTGGGAGTGCGTTGTCGCGGCTCGCGGACGTTTTGCGCGGTGTGGCCCGGGTCGACGGCGGATGGGGACGAGTCATTCGCCGTGCGCGGAGCGAAGCGGTCGATGCCCTTCCAGGCGACCAGGACGAGCGCGGCGGCGACGGCGAGCGCGGTCCAGCGACCGGAGGCGGTCTGCCACCAACTGCGAGAAGCAGCTACGCGAACGGATGCCGTGCCAACGGTCGCGCGGGAGACAACGCGATCGACGACGCGGTCAACGAGATCTACTTCCAAATTGGCGACGGACCAGTCGCGGACCGTGTCGAAGAGGCCGGCCTGGGCGTCGAGCACGTCGCGGCAATGCGGACAGTCGGCGGCATGCTCGGCCAAGAGGGCGTCGTCCTCGGGACATTGCCGCTCGTCGAGCAAATGCTGCAACCGGTCTTCGAAAGCGTCACACCGCATGGCTGGTTCCCTCAACAATTCCTCGCAATCGCAAATGGTCGATCAATTCGCGTCTGGCTCGATGAATCCACGTCTTGACCGTTCCCAGCGGACAGTCGAGCGACGCGGCGATGTCGCCGTAACTCATTTCGTGTTGGTGGAACATCAAAAACGCCTGGCGGTATTCGGCGCGGATGTCGGCCAAGCCGAGCGAGACCTCTTCGGACAGGGATCGCAGGGCCTGATCTTCCGCGTCGTACCCACGGGCGGGGACATCGGCGACGATCGGCGACGTATCCGGGCGGCGTTTGCGCGTGGCGAGCAGCGTCCGGCAGCGGTTGCCGGCGATCGCCAGGAGCCACGGCTCAAAATGCCGGGTGTTGTCCCAGCGTTCGAGGCTGCGGAGCACGCGGACGAACGTCTCTTGAGCCATGTCCTCGGCGTCTTGCCGGTCGCCGAGCATCCGATAGCACAAAGCGAACACCTGGCCCTGATATCGGCGCACGAGCTCAGCCATCGCCGCCTGGTCGCCGGCAAGGCAAAGCTCGACAAGTGCTGCAACGTCGTCCGGCACTGCCGCGGGTTCCTCAGGTCGAAGCCGTCCTCGCCGCTTACTGGTTATTACCGCTGGCGGCAGGCGGTGGTTTCAGGGCGTCTCGCGAGATTTCGGCGGGGAGGGTTCGGGGGTATGGTTGGTGCCGCGGAGGGCGGGAAAGGTTCACGCGGCGCTCGCGGGGCGATTTGCTGGGCGGTTCGGCGAGGGTGCGGAAGATTTGCGGTGGAGAGCACATTGCCCCCGGTGTATTCACCGGGGGCTAAATGACGCCTCCAGCCCCTATTTCTTGAACATCTTCCGCAGCATCTCGTTGGCCGCGTCGCGGGTGTCCTTGGCGGGGCCGTGCTCTTCTTCTTTCTTCGGGAGTTTGCCGAATTTCTTGCCGCCGGATTTCTTGAGTTCCGCGGCTTCGCGGGCCGCCCGTTCGGCTTCCTTTTCGGCTTCCAAGGCGGACGTGATCTCGTTGATGTCGAACTGCTTGCTGCGGGGCTGCTCGTCTTCTTCGTCGTCGGCGCCGGAGAGCAGGCTGTCGATGTCGAATTCCTTGTCGGCCTTTTTGACCACCCGGGCGGCGGCATCGCGAACGTCTTTGACCTTCTCCGCCCGCTGGCCGCCGATTTCATATTCGATCTGGACCTCGAATTCGAGCGGGCCGACGCGGAGCTTGTCGCCCGGCTTGAGCTCGACCTCGCCGGCGACCTTCTGGCCGTTAACGAACGTGCCGGTGTCGCTGCCGAGGTCTTTGGCCCAGAATCCGCCTTCGCGGCGGGTGAGTTGGCAGTGCTTCATCGCGATGGCGTCGCTCCCTGGCCGAAGCTGGCACGACGCGTCGCGGCCGATCAAGAACTGATCCACGGCGACCGGCAGTTCCTTGCCGGCGCTTTTGCTGTTGAGCACTTTGAGCTTGGTTTTCATGGCCTTCTCCGCCGTCGACGCGCGGGCCGCTGTGGCCTCGACGCCGTCCTCGAAACGCGATCGAACCCTTCTATTCCAATGTAATCGGCGCGCGAATGCGGGGAAATACCTCTGACGAAAAGCCACTGACGAAACGCCTCTGGTGAATAGCACGGTGAAGCCCGTTATCGCCGACGAAGCCAATCGTCGGACCGGAACTTCTCCGCCGCGGCCAGAATCGCTTCTTTTGCGGAATCGGCGAAACCTTCGTCGGGCGACCATGCCGCGTCGAGTTGTGCGGCGAGCCGGGGCAACCACGCCGCAACCAGCCGCGAACCGTCGGCCGGAGTGCCTGCGATTTCGGAGATGCCCGGCAGCGACGGCGCGAACTCCGAACGAGCCAGCAGGATGCTGCCGTGCTGCAACACGGCCCGATGCAAGCTGCGTTGGGCGCTGCCGGCGATCTTCGCTGCTTGTGGGGCGTCGGTCCCGGGCGGCGACAGGACGACATCGAATTCCGTCCGCCGCTCGAAGCAGAGAAACGGCGGCTCGGCCGGCTTGCGTTCGTTCAGCTTGGCGTTGTCGTCGCCGATCATGCGTGCGTGCTCGATCCCGACGGCCACGAGTGCTTCGCAGAGCGATCGGTGCACCAACGAATAAAGGCCGGTTCGGCCGTGCTCGCGCCAATGCTCGTACGGCAGGGCAAGCGAATAGGTCAGCTCGCGGTCGTGCACGATTGCCCCGCCGCCGCTGGCCCGGCGAACGACCGGGCAGTGTCTGCTCGGCGGGTGCTGCTCCCGCGCGTCGAACGCCTGGAAATAGCCCAGCGAGAGCGTCGCCGGCGACCAACCGTAGAACCGTAGCGTGGCCTCGCCGCGTTCGGCCGCGGCAGCGAGCAGCACGTCGTCGACGGCCATGTTCCACGCGCCATCGCCGGGTTCGTCGACGATCAAGCGAACGGTGCGCATGTTCGTACGGTGCGCGTTTTCATAGAGTGGGTCGAACGAAGTGAGGCCCACCGGCGTCCCGGGCAGAATTGTGAATGGTAAATAGCGAGTTGTGAATGGCGAACGAGAATGCGAATCGAGCGAATGTGAATGAAGCAATCCATTCACAATTCACAATTCACCATTTTCCATCCACCATTCCCGCCCCGTTACTTCGCCGCCGCCATTTTCCCCGCCAGCAACTCGGCAATCTGCACCGCGTTCGTCGCCGCGCCTTTGCGGAGGTTGTCGCTCACGCACCAGAACGCCAGGCCGTTGGGGCTGGACAAGTCTTCGCGAATGCGGCCGATGAATACTTCGTCGCGATTGTCGCACGTCTTCGGCATCGGATAGCTCTTGGCGGGAAGATCGTCGACCACCACCACGCCCGGCATCGCGGCAAACAGCTTTCGCGCCTCGTCGACCGTCACTTTCCGCTCGGTCTCGACGAGGATGCTCTCGCTATGGCAGTTGGTCACGGGCACGCGGATGCACGTCGGGCAGATCGCAATCGTGTCGTCGCCGAGAATTTTGTGCGTCTCGTGGACCATCTTCATTTCTTCGGACGTGTAGCCCTCGTGCTTCGCCGAACCGATCTGCGGAATCAGGTTGAACGCGATCGGGTGGGCGAATTGCTCGGGCTTGTGCTCCTGGCCGTGGAGCTTCATGTGCGTGGCGTTCTCGAGTTCTTGCGACGCGGCAAGGCCCGCGCCGCTGGTGGCCTGGTACGTGCTGACCACGACGCGGCGGACGCGGCCGGCGTCGTGCAGCGGCTTGAGGGCCAAGACCATCTGCGTGGTCGAGCAATTCGGGCTGGAAATGATCCCTTGGTGCGAATCGACGGCGTCGGGATTCACCTCGGGAATGACGAGCGGGACCTGCGGGTCCATCCGCCAGTAGCCGCTTTCGTCGATCACGACGCAGCCGCGCTCGACCGCCCAGGGAACGAAATCGCGGGCCACTTCGTCCGGCGTGCTGCCAATGGCAAGCTCGACGCCGTCGAACGACCCGGGGCAGAGCGTTTCGACGGGATGCTCCTCGCCCCGAAAGCGGACGGTCTTGCCGGCGGAACGCTTCGAGGCCAAAAACTTGACGCGGCGGGCCGGAAACTCGCGCGCTTCGAGCAAATCCAGAATAATCCGCCCAACATTCCCCGTAGCCCCGACCACCGCAATCGTGTCAAACACCGGACCAACTCCCCGTTAGGAACCGCCGCCGAGAGCGGCACGAAAAAATCGCTCGCCTGACCCGCGGGCGGAGCGAAGGACGCCGCAAGCGTCGCCACAAACGTCCTTGCGAACGTAATCGGCTCGCGGCGCCGGACGATCAAAACCCTTAACTTAGTTTACCCGCCGCCAAGGGCAATATCACTTTGACAACGGACCGCAATCAAACGACGCAGGTTCGCAGGCTCGGAAAGTCCGCGCGACGCCAACCCAACCGTCTCTAGCGGGGGCAACGGGATTGCCGTTTCGCGTGCGAGCGGCTTTTGTCGTATAATACGGACGCTGGATTGTCGACCGGGCCGAGGCGATTTTGGTAGAATGCCGTCGATGCTTGCACACGCTCCCGTAGCTGATCGTTGGATTGGAAACCGGCGCCGCGGCCAAGGCGCGTGCGTCTTCGCCGCGGCGGTCATCGTTTCCGTGTCGCTTTCGGCTGCGGTCCGCGGGCAGGGCGGTTCGCTAACTCCCGCCGCCAAGGAACTGTCCCCCGGCGACGTTGCCCGGTTGATTGCCGAGTTGGACCACGATGAGTATCGGGTCCGCCAGGAAGCGACGCGCCGACTCTCGCGCGGAGGGGTGTCGGCGATCGCGCCGCTCGCCAAGGCGGCTGCCGGCGAGAATTTGGAAACTGCGTTTCGGGCGCTCGCCGCGCTCAAGGAGTTGGGCTGCGCCCTCGATTCCGAAACCGAAGAAGCGGCGTTCGGAGCGATCGAATCGCTCGCCGCCGGCGAATCAAGAACGGCCGAGCGCGCCAAGAGCGTCCTCGTCGGCATGAAGATCGCCAGCCAGCATCGGGCGAAGGAGCGGCTGCGCGAATTGGGCGCGACGGTCGTCGACCGCGGCGATCCGGAGGAGTACGACGGGCCGATACTCGTCGGCGCCGGCGTCGGCGGCGGCGCGGTGTTCATGGCCCGGGGGGGAGTGATCGTCGGCCCTGGCAGTACGACGGCCTACTATCCCGGAACGATCGAAATCTCCGAAAAATTCACCGGCAAGGCCGAAGACCTGCGATTGCTTCGCCGCATCGACGAAGCTCGTCAAATCGTCTTGGCCGGCGAGCAGATTACGGACGATTGGCTGGCACAGCTCAAAGGCGCTTCGGCCGCGAGCGTGCAGCGCATCGAATTGCGTCGCACCAAAGTGACGGACGCCGGGCTCGCGCATCTGGCCGGATTCTCGTCCGCGGCGTGGATTGTCGTGAAGCACACCCCGATCTCCGACGCCTCGGTCGACACGCTTGCCAAGTTCTCGAACGCCCAGTTCATTCACCTGTACGGCACCAAGATATCGGCCGCCGGCGCCGCCAAGCTGGCGACGGCCCTGCCGAACGCCGAGATCGACCGCCGCGGCGGTGCGCTGCTCGGCGTGAGCGGCTCACGCGGTGAGCAGCCGTGCGTCGTTAGCACCGTCCAGCCCGATTCGGCCGCCGCCAAGGCAGGCATTCGCGAGTATGACGTCGTCGTGTCGTTCGACGGCAAGCCGATCGGCGACTTCACCGAACTCACCGGCGCGATTTCCGAGAAAGTCGGCGGGGAAACGGTGGAGATGGAGATTGTCCGCGCCACGGCGTCGGAATCGCCGGAATCGGCTGCGAAGCCGATGAAGGTCAAAGTGACGCTCGGCTCTTGGTAATTCGTCGATTTGTCGACGGCGCGCCTCGCGGATATTGTACAGATGTATCCTTTGCGGTATCATCACTCTCTCACTTGCGAGGGACACGAACACACGCGCACCGAGCTTTGCAATGGTGGAATGGCGCGACATCATGAATCTGGCGGGCTTCGCGATCACGATTGCGTCGTTGTGGCTGGCGATCTTTCAGATTCGCAAGACGGCAACGGTCGCGGAAGCCGCGCGAAAGGCCGCCGAACGCATGTTGTCCCAGAATCGGGATCAATTCCGTCAATATGTGGCCGCGAATCTGCGCCGATTTCTCTCGGAGTTGCGAATGTTCGTCGATGGCGAGTGTTGGGATCGCGCTGCAATGCGATTCGACGATCTCGCCGAACAATTGAGTCAGATGGCACTGGTGTCCGATGGACTGAATGCCGGAACGTACGCCGACGTTGCTACTGCCGCCCGGCAATGGAGCGTGGCTTGTCGCCGAACCAGCGCCGGAAAAAGCAGGTTTGTGCGCTCCAAGTTCGACAATTACTTGCGACGCCTGCACGGGGCGATCGACTCAGTTTGCGGGCCGTTCGCGGGCAACAAGGAGAACCAACCGTGATTCCCGACGAAAAGATTCTGAACATCTGCGAGCGCCTCTTGGCGAAGTCGCGGGCAAATCGCGTGAATTGGCTGCGAAGTGGCGAGAATCGCTACGGCGTACGATTGCCCAGCGGAGGGGTCGACATCGGTTATTTTTCTCCCCAGGCGGAACCCGACGAAGTATTCGTTTCCGTGACGAGCCCCGAAGGGCAAGTCGTGGGAAGTTGGTCGGCTACTCAGGGCGACGACGAAAGGTGGTCCACGTTGCTCGCGCTCTTTCGGGATGCGGAACGTTGCGTAACTGGTTGGGACAGGGTGCTCAATGGCATCGAAGCGGCTCTCGGGACCGACGAAACCATCGGAACTGCCGACGCGGTGATTTCCCCCGTCGGCAACGTTCCGTTTTAGAAGCGCGCGTGTGCCGCGACTCTGCACCGAGGCTCACAAGCCGCTAACTTGCCGCCCGGGGAATTCGACCGTAAACTCTGGCTCCCTTAGCACGCGCCAATACGCATCGCCGTCCGTTCGCCGAAAGGGTTTTGATGTCTCGTCGGTTCGTCAGTCAACTCGCCCCCAAGGAACAGGTCGATCAGATCTTCCTGGCCTGCAACAAGCAATTGCGTCCCAACCGCAACGGGAATCTGTACTTGCAGGTCCAACTCGTCGATCGCAGCGGCTCGATCAACGGCATGATGTGGAACGCCAACGATCAGGTGTACCGCAACTTCGACAACGGGGATTACGTCAGCGTCACGGGCACGGCCCAGCTTTACAACGGCGACATGCAGCTCATCGTCACGTCGATCGACCGGGTCGCGCCGTCGACGGTCAACGAGGAAGATTTCCTCCGCGTCAGCAATCGGCAGATCGACCAGCTCACCGTCCGCCTCACCGAGCTGCTCCGCGAGGTCCGCAATCCGCATTTGCGGAATCTCGTCGATTGCTTCCTGCTCGACGAAGCGTTCATGCGGAAGTTCACCGCGGCGCCCGCCGCGGTGAAGAATCACCACGCCTATCGCGGCGGATTGCTCGAACACGTGGTGAACATGCTCGAAGTCACTCGCCGCATCGCCGACCTGTACCCGCAGGTCGATGCCGAAGTGCTCCGCGTCGGAGTCTTTCTGCACGACGTCGGCAAGATCGACGAGCTAAGCTACGAGCGCGATTTCGGCTATACCGACGAAGGGCAGTTGATCGGCCACCTCGTCATGGGCGCGGGCATCCTCGACGCCAAGGTCCGCGAGGCCGAACGCCTCTCGGGTCAACCCATTCCCCATGAAACGGTGCTGCGGATCAAGCACATGATCCTCAGCCACCACGGCAGCTACGAATTCGGCAGCCCAAAGTTGCCGATGACGCTCGAAGCGGTCGCGCTCTCGCACATCGACGACCTGGACGCGAAATTGCACAGCTTCGACCAACTGATGCGCGACGACCCGAACGTCGACAGCGCCTGGACGCCGTTCCAGCAGAATCTCAGCCGCAAGCTCTACAAAGGTCCCCCGGCAAACCCCACCGCCGCCGAAGACCACGAGGAGTAATTCCGCGTAACGGCGTCAGGGCGCGCGTAATCTTCGCGCGCCTTCAAATAACCAGCGACAAACAGCGACGCCGCGGCGACGAACCGCGCAAATCGCGCGCTACTCGCATATCATTGCTCGCGAGCG
The DNA here is from genome assembly GCA_003576845.1 of Planctomycetota bacterium. Taxonomy (GTDB): domain Bacteria; phylum Planctomycetota; class Planctomycetia; order Pirellulales; family PLA5; genus PLA5. The sequence goes on along the minus strand of QEVJ01000022.1, from coordinate 44,486 downwards.
CGCTGCGGCCGTTGCTCGCGGTAATCCTTGAGGACCGATGCGAGTCGCTCGGACGCCGCGGCCGACAGGTCAGCGTGCAACACATGCTTGGTCGAAAAAAACTTCACTTCCTGGCAGCCGAAGCAGAGTTGGCATTGTACTTTTTCGCCGCCGGCTTGCCATTCGAGGCACCAGTCGGGATGAAACCCGCCGCAGCGTTTGGGACCGGCGTAGGGCGTGAGCGACTTGGCGTCGGACAAAATCGCCGTCAACGTTTTCGCGTCGTCGCCGTCGGCTGCGATCGCGTCGGCGTAGAATGGATAGTCGTGCAGCGCGACCGTTTTCTTGGACGCCTTCTCCGACGCAAGCAGGTCACTTTCCCAAAGCTGGTGCGGCAGGCCTTCGTACAGGACCAGCGCGTCCGCCTCGGCGATCAGCGCCGCAAGCGGCTTATGGACGGCGAGGTCGGCAGCGGTCGGCCTCTTCTCGCCGGCTTGATTGGCGGATGCATTCGTCGGCCTGTCGCACGCAACGAGCGACGCGGCGGCGGACAAGATTGCGGCGGAAAAAACGACCGATCGGCAGGCGGTTTTCATGGCAGGGATTCCTCGAATCGGAGCGGGGTTGGGTAACGCGGTTCTTCGCACACGAAATGTTGTCGACATCGTATCCGGCGCGCACCGCGAGCGCAGCGGACAAGCGGGGGACTCGCGGGGCGAACCAGTCGCCGGCTCGCCTTGCGGCAGAGAACGCAGCACGACGCGATGCACGTGGAGATAGACGACCCAAGGCCGCCGAGAGTTCCACGATGCGGGAAAAAAGCACGGGCCTGGCCGCCGCGAAGGGTGACCAGGCCCGTTTTGTTGCTCGCTGTTAGGATCGTTTTTTAGGTGATCCTCATACGAGTTGGGTGGCTGCCGGGACGACTTGCGTCGAGGCTGGGCAGCCCGCCGGCTATCCTCAGCCGCAACCACCTCGCTGGCTCTTACAGATACAACTCAAAGGACCACCTCCTTTCCACTAGAACCTCCCCGACGCCGGGCATTTATTCGCCAGAAGAAGCGACCGGCAAATCGGGCCTCTAGTCCATCGCGCCGCGTAAGCGCGATACGTCTAACTGCATTTAACTCACAATCCGCAATCGCGGCAAGAGAAAAACTCGCCGCACCCACGAAAACCGCCGTTTTCACACGCGCGACACCTACACGACGCACGCATGCGGCAATTGGTTCGCGGCCGACGGACAAAATGCCCCGTTTCCAAGCGTCGAATCCCAACCAGCGAGGCGTGCCGGCATCCCGTTGATCTGGAATCTGTTGACTTCGCGCTTACGGCTCGGCCCGGCTGCGGCCAAACCACCATTCGAGCAGGCACATGACGCCAACGATGAAGGCGACCGTCCCTCCGGCAACGCCGACGACGAACAGCACGCCAAAGGTCACGCTGGCGACGACCGGAAACAGAACGCAACACAGCAGTCCGATGACCGCGGCTTTCAGCCACCAAACGGACCGCTCCAACCGGGCAATCCGCTCGCGGTCAGTATCTGCCACGTCGTGTGGTTCGTTGTCCATACAGAACTCTTCGCCGCAGTGAGGAACGGGTACAGCATTGCCCACTGTCCACTACTGGCCCCCGAATCCCGAATCCCGAATCCCGACCCCCGCATTCTCCCCGACCCCCGACCCCTGACCCCCGACCCCTATTCCCCAGTCCCCAGCCCCGGTCCTCACCACGCGGTTGTACAGCGTATCCCGCTCCACCGGCTCCCGCCCGGCCTCGACGATCAGCCGCCGAATTTCCTCGACCGACAGCGCCTCGGGCGTTTTCGCTCCCGCGTCGTGATAGATGAGCTCGTGCCGCACGGTTCCGTCGAGATCGTCCGCGCCGTAGGACAGCGCCACCTGCGCCGTTTCGACGCCGAGCATGATCCAATATGCCTTCACGTGGTCGAAGTTGTCGAGCATCAGCCGGCTCACCGCCATCGTCCGCAGGTCCGTCGGCGCGGAGGATTTCTTGATGTGGTCGAGCCGCGTGTTGTCGGGGTGGAAAGCGAGCGGGATGAACGTCTGGAAGCCGCCGGTCTCATCCTGAAGCTCGCGGAGCCGCAGCAAATGGTCGATGCGGTGATAGGCGTTCTCGATGTGCCCGTAGAGCATCGTGGCGTTCGTTCGCAGGCCGAGCTCGTGGGCCGTGCGATGAATTTCGAGCCACGGCGTGGCGTCGGCCTTGTGCTCGCAAATCTGCCGCCGCACCTCGGGATGAAAAATCTCCGCCCCGCCGCCGGGCATCGAACCCAAGCCCGCAGCGAGCATATCTTCGAGAATCGCCCGATACGGCTTCTTCGTCATGTGGGCGAACCAGTGGATTTCGACCGCGGTCCACGCCTTCAGATGCAGCCGCGGAAATGCTTCGTGCAACAGCCGCACGAGATGCACATACCAGTCGTACTTCATCTGGTGGTGCAAGCCGCCGACGATGTGCATTTCCGTCGCGCCGATATCCATCGCCTCTTGCCCGCGGGCGAGGATCTGCTCGTCCGACATCAAATATCCGCGCTCGTCCCGCAAATCGGCGCGGAAGGCGCAGAACGAGCAGCGATAGACGCAGACGTTCGTCGCGTTGAGGTGCGTATTGATGTTGTAGAAGGCGAGATTCCCGTTCTTCCGTTCGCGGACGAGGTTGGCAAGCTCCGCCACCTCGCCCAGCGGCACGTCCGGCCGAGACAAATACAACCCATCCTCGAACGAAAGCCGCTCGCCGGCTTCGACCTTCGAGCGAATCGCAGCCATCACGGGCTGTTCGCGGGATACAACGATCATCCAACACCCTCAATAAGTCACAACGTCACTTAGCCCCCGGAGAACACACCGCGGGCAATGTGCCAAACGCCAGTTTCAACGTCGAACCGACAAGCACGCCCGCATTTGTTACTCTCGGCGCACATGGGGTGGGCCGAACGAAGTGCGGCCTACCAACCGCGGCTAAGTGTCGCGCTTCCTCAATTCGGCAAGAACTCTGGAAAACACCACACCGGTAAACAAAAATGGCAGCGTCGACAAGAAAGGATAGCGCTCGCCCGGCGGTACCACGAACTCGTTCCACGCTACGACGGCAACGCTGATGACGAACGGGATCCAGATTCCCATATTCAAGGACAGTTTCATATGTATTCGGTCCTCGCCCAAAAGAAGCATTCGGAAGTCGACCGCACAGTGAGTCAAACGCAGAACGTAGGACGGGTCGAGCGAAATACGGCTCATTCGGCTGCGCGAGGTGAGTGAAAACGACGCCACGCCAACGGAACACCGACCGTTAGCACGCCCAGGGCGAGCACCACTGCTGACGGCTCAGGAACCACGGTGTGAAAGAACGTGCCCTCGACGAACGAACGATCCGCCGGTCCGTAACCTTCGACGAACATGCCGACGCGCTCCGGCGAAAATGGCAGCTCGTATGAAATGTCGATCGGTACGCTGACGTACTCGCCGCCCTCGGTCGGCTGCGGCAACGAGTAATGCCAATCGTAAGGATTCGGATAATAGTCGTAACGGAATTCCCCCGTCGGCACGACAAACGCCAGCGAAATGCCGACCGGATAGTCGTAGCCCGGCTGCCGGCTTTGCGCCACGCCGACGAACCGCAGCCGCGTCGCTCTTGCCGGGTCGGCGACGTGGTCGAACACGACGTAGTCCGATTCGTCGTCGCCGATGGCCATGAGCGTAACGGGATCGATGCCCTCGGCGGAAAACGCACGGGATGCAAATGTGCCGGGCATCATGCACGCACATAAAGCCGCAGCGCCGGCAAATCTTCGCCTCGCGTTCATTGTCGACCTCGACGGAACTGTGACCACCTACGATGCGAACCGTTCGTCGGCCGCAAGGTTAACCATCTCAACATTCGCCGCCATCCATCATGCGGAGCATCATGGCGACCTTCTCCGTGCCCTCCGTGCCCTCTGTGTGTAAGAAACCAAGCCAAACGTCGTAAACGAAGCTAGTTCGCCGCCGGATCCCCGTTGCCGCTGCGTTTGGCGAGCATCTGCCTTAGGTACATCGCCCGCTCCACGTTTCGGTCCGACGTGCTCAGCTCCATGCCGCGAAGCTTCTGCAAATGGGCCGGCTGCGTGTGGATGAACAACTGGTTGATCGACGCCATTTCGACGTCCTTGATCAGGCCAAGGTTCACACCCATGCGGACGCTGGAGAGCAGGTGCATCGTCTCTTCGCTGCTGATCTTCTGCGCCGTGCAAAGGATGCCGTACGCCCGGCTCACGCGGTCGTGCAGGTCTTTGTGGCTTTCCTTCACCAAAAACTCGCGGGCTTTACGCTCGTAGTCGATCAGCACGGGCACGATGTCGGCGACTTGCTTGACGAGGTCCTCTTCGGTGCGGCCGAGCGTAAGCTGGTTGGATATCTGGTAGAAATCGCCCATCGCCTGCGAGCCTTCGCCGTACAGACCGCGGACGGCCAGGCTGATCTTCTGCAAGCTGCGGAAGACCTTTTCGATCTGCCGCGTGACCACCAACGCGGGCAGGTGGAGCATGACGCTCACGCGCAAGCCCGTGCCGACGTTCGTGGGGCAGGCCGTCAGATAACCGAGCTTGGGATGGAAGGCGTACGTAACCTTCGATTCGATTTGGTCGTCGACGCGGTCGATCTCTGCCCAGGCCGAGTCGAGATCGAGCCCGCTGTGCATCACCTGGATCCGCAAGTGGTCCTCTTCGTTGACCATCAGGCTGACGCGCTCGCTATGGTCGATCGCCACGCCGCGGGCGCCTTCGTTGTCGGCGTGTTCGCGACTGATGAGGTGCCGCTCGACGAGAAACTGGCGATCGAGTCCTTCGAGGCCCTGCACGTCGTAGTACGCGAGATCGCCGACATCGTCGAGCTTGGCGGTCGTCTCGCGGAGAATGCGTTCGATCTGCGCCTTGTCGGCATCGCTCGCGCGGCGGATGAACGGAAAATCCGCGAGGTTGCGGGCGAGGCGGATACGGCTGCTGATGACGATGTCCGACTCCGGACCGGTGCCGCGCAGCCACTCGCCCGAACGATGCACCAGTTCTTCGAGCGGCAGATTCACGGCGGACTCGTTCCTTTCCAATTCCTGGCGAATTTCAACCGCAAAGGAGCAGAGGCGCGGAGGAAATGCAGAAGGCAGAATGAAGAATGCAAAATGAAGAATGCAGAATGCTGTCAAGCTCGGTCGTCATCTTGCGTTCGTCATCGCATTCCTCATTTTTCATTTTTCATTCTGCATTTTGCATTCTTAACTTCGACCTACTTTTCCTCGGCTGCCGATTCCAGACCTTGTTCGATGCGCTTGATTTGGTCGCGGAGTTCGGTGGCGCGTTCGTATTCCTCAGCGGCGACGGCTTCCTTCATTTCGCGGCGGAGGCGGATCAGCTTCGTGCGGTTTTCGGTTTGTTGCGGAGCCCGTTTGGGCGTCTTGCCGATGTGCTCGGTCTCGCCGTGGATATTGGCGATGAGCGGCATCAGCTCCTTTTCGAAGCACGTGTAATCGTGCGGACAGCCGAGGCGGCCCTTGCTGCGGAACTCGTAAAACGTGATCCCGCAAACGGGGCAAGCCTGGCGGTCGAGCCGCGAAAGCTCCTCCGCCGTCTGGCCGACTTGAAGCTGTTGGGCAAGCGCCCCGGCCATGCTTTGCTTTTCGTCCGGCGAGTCGTCGGCTTGGGTCAAATACTGGCGGGCGTGGTCCTCGCAAAGGTGGAGCTCGACGAGAGCGCCGCCGGGTCCACCGGTCAGCTCCGTGATATGAAATGTGGCGAGCTTGTCGCACTTTTGGCATTTCATCTCGGAAATCCTCGGTGACGGGCGTACCGCGCCGACGTCGCGGTGGCGCAAAATCCTCGGCGATTCAAGCCTTCGTGATTCTATTCTTGCGACCCCCGCTGTCAAGGAGACGCGGACGCTCCTACGGCGACGTAACGTCGCTTGGCGCAAATGGATAGGGCGCGCGGCGAAATGCCGTGTACGCGACTGGAGAACGTCGCGGCGGTGCGCGGAGGGCACGTGCGTTCGCCGAAACGCGCCGATTGCTCCCGGTGTATGCACCGGGGGCTAAATGGCACCGGGGGCTAAGTTAGCGCACGGGGCGCCAGGCGTCGGCGGTGGAGGCGGCGGGTTGAATCGCCGGCTTCGTGAGATTGACCGGCCGATACGATGGCGCTGCGTCCGCGGCCATCGCGGTCCGGTCGCGCGGGGCCGCTTCGGTCGGCGCTGGGCCGCCGAATTTCCAGCCTTGCGTCGGCTGAACTTGCGGCGGCGGCGTCGTGCGGGTTTGCGTTTCGTTGAGGATCGACTGACCCGAGGCGTTCGGAACCGCTTCGCTCGGCTCGATGGCCGGCGCCGGAATGTCGGACCCGCTCGGGGCCGGCGACGCAGGCGCTGAAGGCACGACGGTCGCCGGCGCGACTGCGGCGGGCGCGACCGCGGTCGCCGTGCCAGGGCAGCAAGCACTTGCCGCAGGCGCTGCGGCAACCGCCACCGGCGCCGCATAGTAAGCAACCGCAGGCGCCGTCGAAATCGCGACGTTCGTGCACACCGGTCGATACGTCGTCTGCGGCACGTAATATGCTTGCCGCGTACACGTCGTCACCGGGCGATAGCTCGTCCATGCGCAGCCGGAACAGTGATCGACCGTCGTGACGGGGTGATAGCTCGTGACCGGCACGTCGCGGTAGGCGACTTGATACGTCGTTTGCGGAACGTAGCTGCACACGCGTTGCACGGTCGTGCCGCACACCGGCCGGCACGCCTGGCACACGGCGGGAACAACGGCCGGCGCGGCCACCGCAGGCGCGGCAACGGCGGGCGCCGGAGCATACGCCGCGCCGTAATAGGCATAGTACGGCTGATAGCGGTAGTACGACGAGCGATACGCCGGGTAGTAAGTTCCGGACCACCACGCCGCGTCCGCCGTTGCCGCGCCGGCGAGCACGATCGCCGCGGCGAGCAACTTCGTGGTCCAAGTGAACGAGCCAACGTGCGACATGGTTTCGCTCCCCGCGGCGAAGACTTGCGGCGATCGGATGTTGGGTGTGCGGCGCGCCGAAATGGATCGCGACCGCGCGGCGACGTGCGCCGCTTCCAAGAATCCTACGTCGCAATCGCAACAAAAGCACGAACGCGGCGCCGACTTTTGCTAAAGTTTTGCGTCCTGTCGGTCGGGTCGATTCGCGCGGGTAATCGGGGAAAGCCGGGTAAGAATTTCCGCCTCCAATCGCGCGGAAGCGATGCCATACGACCCGTGCAATCGTTGCTGGCAGACTTTGCCGTGTCGCGGCAGAGTTCGAACTCAAGGCAGCGGCTCGCCAGGGAGCGCGTCGCGCCGCCGGCGTTCGACCGCGTCATAAAGCGCGAAGAGCGCTTCGCGGGCATTCGTGGGATGAGCCGCGAGCGCGGCCGCAATCTCCTCGCGGCCGATTGCCGGCTCAAGTCGCGATTGCGACGCAAGCGCGTGCGCGACGACGCGTTCGAGCGACGCAAGGTCGACCGACGTTTGCCACAACAGCGGCAAGCCCGTCGGCGCGTGCGTCGTGGCCAAGAGTCCGATTCCGCGGCGCGTGCACGACCGGCGAAGCAACCACTGTCGCCAACCCGGCAACTGCTCGTAACCGTCGACCGCTACGACGTCATTGGCGGCAAGTGCGTGCATGTCGCGCGGCGTCGCGGGCAGGCGGCGCTCGCCTTCGTGCAAACGATAAATGGCGACCCGGCGACCGGTACGCTCGATACACGGGACGAGCGCCGCAAGCAGCGTCGACTTGCCGCTGCCGTGCGGGCCGACGACTTCGCCTTGCCAGCCGCTCGCCGCGAGCCGCTCGACGAGCGTTTCGAGCGTCGTGCCGTCGGGAAAGAAATAGGGAATCGCGCCGGGCCGCACGTGCCGCGTTGAAAACGGATTGGACGCGGGCCGATCCGCGGCGCCGTTCGCGACGGGCTCGTTCGCCGGTGGCGGGGCCTCGCGCTGCATAGCCGCTCGCCTCGCGCCGATCAGAAGATGGCCGCCGCCGAAGCGCGGGCATCGGCGTCCTTCGTCGCCCGGACGTCGCCTTTGGCGCCGCGTTGCACCTCGTCCGGTCGGTCGCCGGCCGCCGCATCGCCCGCCGATTCTTCCTCGAACACTTGCCGCGGACTGGGCACGTTGCCGAGTTGAAACCACTGATCCGCGACCACGTACCGCCCGCGCGAAAGGAACGCACGGACGCGAACGCACCAGCGAATCTTGACGATGCGGCCGTCGTAGCTCAGCGGGCTTTCTGGCAGCGTGGTCGAGATCGACCGCAGCTCGTGCAGCGGCACGGGATCGCGCACGCCGTCGAAACGCTTGAAGCAGTGCACGCCCAGATCCTCGTCGCCTTTGCCCTCCGTGTACCAGAGGACGGACGCTTCGACCGCCTCGACTTCGTGCGGCGCGACCGCGTCGATCTGAAAGTCGGCGATCAATTCGTCGCCGGGCGCGAAGATCCGCGTGTACGCCTTGAGCGCGATGCTGACGAGAGGCTCGTTCATGCCGCGTCTCCTTTCGCGGCGGAACCGTTTGTGCCGGTCCGCAAGGCCGTGCTCGAACCGGCCGCGACGGCGTGCCCGTTCAGCCGGCCTCGAGCGGCGCGGCGTTCGACGAGGGCCGGCGTCCGCGGCGGATAGACGACGATCGGGAAAGAGCGCTCGAAGATCGGCCAGCCTTCCGCCTCGCCGCGCACCACGATGCTCCAGCGGATCTCGTTCGAAGGGCAACACAGCGAGTGCATCGCCGAACCCGGAACGGTAAACAAGCACTTGCGCTGAAACGGCTGATCGTCGTCGATGCGAAACCGCTCGCACCGCAAGACGCGTTCGCGCCACACGACGGCCGATTCGCTGCGAATGTCCGTCCCTTGCTGATAAGAGGCCTGCTCCGTACAGAACAGCGTAGCTTCGAGCCAATTCACGGCCAGCCGGCCAGATTGGAGCACCATCAGCTCGCACGTCTCGCCGGGAAACAGCGGATGGTCGGCGATTTCCACCATCGTCGGCCCGACGGCATTGGACACGGTCCACTGGCGCGCGACGAGCACCGCGGACCAGGCCGTGACGCCGCCCAGAGGCAGAATCGACAAATCGAGCAGCCAATCGGCATCGGCGCGGACGTGCGCTGCAATCGCCAGCCAGATACACGCAGCCGTAACGCCGGCCGAGAGCACGCAAAACAGCACCGCGCCGAACAGCCGCCAACTCGACTCGCTCGACATCGGCAGCCGATAGGCGAGATGCGTGCCGGGGCTGTTGGTCAGATTTTCCGCCAGCGGCACGGTAGGCAGCGCAATCTGTGCCGCGGGCGCCGCGTCGTCGTCGCGGCTCTCGGCGTCCTGCTCGTGGCCGGCCGCGATGCGCGGCTCGCTTTGCTTCGAGCGAGCGGGCGCCGCGCGGCGCTCGCTCGACGTGCGCCAATTCATGACCGTATAAACCAGACCGCGGGCGCCGATCGTGATAAACGGGACCGGAATCACCAGCAGCAGCCAGATCCACCAGTTCCCGCCGCGCTGGAGCACGACGCGCTCGGGATCGCGCGGCGCGAACCAGGCGGGATACTGCTCGCCGATCGCGAATCGTTCGAGCACGCGCTCCTCGTCGGCGCGGTCGGCGGAGTAATCGTTCGACGCGCTCAGCGTCCACACCCGCCGTTTGACGCCGTCGAATTCGTATTCGACCTCGAACCGGGCGCGATACACGGGCTTGTCCAGGGCCGCGACTTGCGTTTCCTCGATACGGGCGTCGACGATCGTGCCCACCGTTTCCACGAAGTCGTAGTCCGCCTGCCAATGGGGCACGATCCACCAGCTCAGCACGGCCCACAGCCCCGCCGCGCCAACGGCGAGCAGGGCAAAGGACATGGCCGCTTCGCCGAACCGCGCGGCGTCGGCCGAACCCGTGCGGCGGTTGCCACGCTTTTTCAGGAAGAATCGCGATTTGCGGGCCACGCAAGCAACCTGGATACGAATGTCGTCGGAAGGAACGGAGGACAGGCGAACCGGCGACGCCGGCAGGGAATCGGGAATGTATCCGTGGGCGGTCCGGCGCGGTGGGCCTCACTTCGTTCGACCCACCCAACGGTTTGGGCCGATACGCGATGTGTCGCGGCTGCAATCCTTGCTTGGCGAGCTTACAATCGTCGCCGTTGCACGCCGTGAAGCAACGCATTTCACTTGCGCCATCGGAACACTGCATTCTACCGGGAGGTTGGGATTATGACAGGCCGCGGAGTTTGGCGTCTAGGCGAATTGGTTCATCGTGCCACGCTCCTCGGTGGGATAGCGATTGGCGGTCTCGCGTCCGGCGGGACGGCTTGGGCGGGAGATTGGCCGCAAATTCTCGGACCCGACCGCAACGGCCACGCGGCCAAGGACGAGCGGCTCTCCGAGGCCTGGCCGAAGGATGGCCCAAAGGTCGTTTGGGAGCGGGCGGTCGGACGCGGTTTCGCGTCGATCTCCGTCGCGGACGGGACGGCGATTCTGTTTCACCGCGAAGGCGACGAGCAGGCCGTCGAAGCACTCGACGCGGCGACCGGCAAGCCGCTCTGGCGACACGCCCGGCCGACCCGATACGTGAGCACGATCTCCGAAGACGACGGGCCGCGGGCGACTCCGGTGATCCACGACGGGCGCGTGTTCTGCCTCGGCGCGGATGGCGAATTGTTTTGCGTAGCGCTCGACTCCGGCAAGGAAATCTGGGTCCGCCATCTGGCCGAGGAGTTCGCCGTCCCGGAAAGCTACTTCGGCGCTGGAAGCACACCGCTCGTCGAAGACGGCAAACTCCTCGTGAACGTCGGCGGGCGGCGCGGAGCCGGGATCGTGGCGTTTCGCCTCGACAACGGCAAGACCGTCTGGCAGACGGACGAAGACCCCGCAAGCTACTCCGCGCCGATCGCCGCGACCGCGGCCGGCGTGCGGCACGCGATCTTCGTCACGCGCTATCACGTCGTGTCACTCGATCCGGCCGACGGGAAGGAGCGGTTCCGGTTTGCGTTCGGCAAGCGCGGACCGACGGTCAACGCCGCTGTGCCGCTCGTGTGCGACGGCAACGTGTTCGTAACCGCGAGCTATGGCATCGGCGCGGTCATGGCGACGATCGAGAAGGATCGCGCGACGCCGCTCTGGAGCGGCGGCAACGCGATGGCGAGTCAGTACACGACCTGCGTCTACGTCGACGGCGTGCTCTACGGCTGCGACGGCAGGGCCGATCAACCGCCGGCTCATTTGCGGGCGGTCGATGCCAAGACGGGGCGCGTGCTGTGGTCGGAGGACGGTTTTGGCGTCGCCCATGTCATCGCCGCCGACGGAAAATGCCTGGCCCTGAAAGACGACGGAACCCTCGTGCTGTTCAAGCCGGCGAAGGACAAGTTCAAGCCGCTCGCGATGGCGAAGGTGCTCGACGGAACCGCGCGGGCGATTCCGGCGCTCGCGGGTGGCCGCTTGTACGTGCGCGATGCGAGCGTGCTTCGCTGCTTGCATGTCGGGCGAAAAGAGTAATCTTGGGCGGGGCCACTGCCGGCTCGTGCAGCAGTGCGATTCGCAACCCAAAGTCGAACGGCGATCCTCACTGCTGGACAGGCCAGCAGTGGCACCCGAGCGTCTCAGCGCTTGTCGTTTCGGAGGCGGCGTGAAATCGCGTGGCCCACGATCGGCAAGAGACCAAGTGCGACCAGCGCTGCCGCGAGTTGCCAGGTGATGATGCCCGCGAGTCCGCGCTCTTGAATCTCGCGTGGGCCGGACAGGCTTGCTCCGACGGAAACGTACACGGCCGTCGCCGGCAGCATGCCGAGCTGGCTGACCCACCAGAACGTGCGAACCTTCATTTGCGTCAGACCCATGACGAGATTAACGACGACGAACGGCACATAGGGCGCCAGGCGCAGGGCGAACAGGTAGTACGCGCCTTCGCGAGCGAGCATTTCGTTGAACCGCAAGAGCCGCTCGCCGTACCGCGATTGGACCCAATCGCCGACGAGAAACCGACTCGACAGAAACGCGACGGTCGCCCCGGCCGTCGAGGCGAAGCTGACGAGCACGACCGCGGGCCAGAATCCGAACAGCCAGCCGTAAACCAGCGTCAACGCCGTCGCCACCGGCAACGAAGATGCCGTTACGCCGACGTAAATCGCAAATGCCGCGGCCAGCGCCAAAAGCCAACGGGCATCGACGAACTCGCGGACCGCTCGCTCGTTGGCGACGAGGTTGTCGAGCGTAAGCGATTCGCGAAGCCGCCACGCCAGTGCGGCAAGCGCTATTACGACCACCGCGCCAACCACCGCTCGTCGCCGCATTCCGCGCCCCCGCTCATTTTGTTTCCGGCGAAGACAGCGGGGGCCGCCCCGGCGGACAGCAATCCTCCGGGCAAATATCGTGGCACGGCCCGCGATTGCCCAGCGCCAACCGCACCGGGTTCGGACCGACGCGCTCTTCGATCAGCAAGCGATACATTTCGATCATCTTCGGATGCGTTCCGGGCGTTGCCGCGCGGACGAGGTTCATGCCCAGCGCGTCGCAGACGGCTTGCGCCTCGGTGTCGAGGTCGTAGAGCACTTCTATATGGTCAGACAAGAACCCGATGGGCGCGATCACAACGTCGGCCGGTTGCTTTGCCGCGTGCAATTCGCGGAGGTAATCGCAAACGTCGGGCCCAAGCCACGGCTGACTCGGCGGGCCGCTGCGGCTTTGATAGACGAGCTTCCACTCGGGCCGCCCCGCCGCGTCGCTCACGAGCCGGCAAGCTTCGAGCAACTGCGGCTCGTAATCGCAACTCGCCGCCATGGCGGCGGGAATGCTGTGCGCGCAATAAATCAATTCGGCCGCGCCGCGGCGCTCGGCCGCAATCTTCGCCAGCGCCGCCGCGAGCCGCTCCGTCCACATCTCGACGAACAGCGGATGGTTGTAGAACGCGCGAATCTTGTCGACCTGCGGCGCCCCCGCGCCGACTTCGGCCTGTGCTCGCGCGATATCCTCGCGGTATTGCCGGCAGCTTGAGTAGGAGCTGTACGCGGCCAGGACCAAGGCGATCGCCCGCTGGACGCCGTCGTCGCGCATTTGAGCGAGGGCATCCGGGAGCATCGGATGCCAGTTGCGATTGCCCCAGTAAACCGGCAGTCGCGGCCCACGCTCGTTGAGCTTTGCCACGAGCGTGGCCAGCAACGCCCGCACTTGCCCGTTGAGCGGGCTGACCCCGCCGAAGTGGTCGTAATGCGCGGCGACTTCGAGCATTCGCTCGCGCGGCACGTTCTTTCCGCGGAGGACGTTCTCCAGAAACGGCAGGACCTCGTCCGGTCCCTCGGGACCGCCGAACCCCACGACTAGGACGGCATCGTACGGTTCGCTCACGGGACTGCGGTCCTGCTTGGGGAAATCGCCTAAAAGCCCGTTCAAATAGCGCTGTCGGAGGCGAATCCTTTTGCCGATTCGACGTTTTCTCCGAGGGTGTCGGCGAAAGGATTCGCCTCCTACAGCTCGGAACGCCTTTTTCAACGGGGTGCTAAGGTTGGCGCGGGGCCAAAGTGCCGATACGCCGAACCGGTGCGCCGCTCGACGCAACCCATTGCAGCATAACTTTCCAAGCGTCGACCGCAAAGCCGCGACGATGCCTTGCCCTACCCGGCGCGAACCTTCCTTTGCCGTCGCGTGCGACGGCATTAGAATTCCCTCAACATGAATGCACAGGCTGCAACGGAGGCGGCCGCCGGGGAAGAGCTGTTATTGCTTGCCGGGCGGCTTGGTACCGCCGACGGCTTTGAGCGGATCGTCGAGTTTCTCGGCCAGCGCCGGGAGGCCACGATCGACGGAGCCTGGGGATCGTCGCGCGCGCTCGCCGCGGCGGCGCTGGCCCACCGCTCGTCTGGTCCCGTGCTCGTCGTTTGTCCTCATGCGGCGGATATCGACGCCTTTGCCGACGATCTGTCGCTGTTCACGCGGGCGGCCATCGAGAAGTTCCCTGCTTGGGAAGCCGAGCCGGGCGAGCGGGTGTTGCACGATGAGATTTATGGCGACCGGTTGCGGTTGCTCAAGCTGCTGGAACAGGGACTGGGGGCTGGGGGCTGGGGGCTGGGGAATTCAGACGTCGTTGAGCCGGTCGCTAGTCTTGCGCCGAAGATCATCGTCACTAGCATTCAGAGCCTGCTTCAGCCGGCGCCGTTGCCTTCGCGGTTGGCCCGCGATACGCGGCGGTTGCGGGTCGGCGATGAGCTCGACGTGAACGATCTGCTCGCTTGGCTCGTCGAGCGCGGGTTTCACGCGACGAGCGCCGTCGAGCTTCCCGGCGAGTTCGCGTCCCGCGGCGGCATCCTCGACATCTTCGCGCCCGATTGGTACGAGCCGGTGCGGATCGAGCTATTCGGCGACACGATCGAGTCGATCCGCCGGTTCGACGTAGCGGGCCAGCGGAGCCTCGCTGCGCTCGACGCCGTCGATGTGACAATGCTCAGCGGCTCCGCGCCCGACCGCGAACATCTCTCGATCTACCTGCCCGCCGACACGTGGACGCTGCTCGTCGAGCCGGGCGAGATCGACGAGCAAGCCCGACACTTTCTGGAACGGGTCGAGGATCCGCAGGCCTACCATTCGGCCACCGCCGTGATGGCGGAGTTGTTCAAGTTCGGCTGCGCGTCGATGGAGTCCGTATCAGTGGGCACGGGCGGCGTGACCAGTCACGTCGCCGAGGCCTATTTCCGGCTGCCGGTCGAATCGGTCGAGCGTTTGAGCGGGGACATCAACCGCGTCAGAACCGAACTCGACATCGTCGGCCGCGGCCAGAAGGTCGCGGTCGTCTGCCGCACCGACGCCGAAGCCGAGCGACTGGCCGAAGTCTTCGCCGACACGCGCCTGGCCGGCGAAGGCGCGATTCGGATGGTCGTGGGCCATCTGCACGCGGGTTTTCGGCTCGTGCGCGAGCGGCTCGTGCTGCTCAGCGGGGGAGAACTCTTCCAACGGGCGGAAATCGATCGCCCTTCGCGCCGCCGGCTCGGCCGCGCGATCGACAGCTTCCTCGACCTCAACGAAGGCGACCTGATCGTCCACCTGGCACACGGCATCGGGCGGTATCGCGGCCTCAAGATGCTCGAAAAGGCCGACGGCCACGCGGAAGAGCATTTGGAGGTCGAATTCGACGAAGGAACGCGGATATTCGTCCCCGCGTCGAAGATCAACCTCGTTCAGAAGTACATCGGCGGCACGAAAACGCGGCCCCGGCTCGCCAAGATCGGTGGCGCGACGTGGCTCAAGCAGAAAAAGGCGGCGGAACAAGCCGTCGTCGACCTGGCGGTCGACATGCTCGACCTACAAGCCGCCCGCGCCGCTCGGCCGGGCATTGCCTTCGCGCCGGATACTTCGTGGCAGCGCGAATTCGACGCCGCGTTTCCCTATCGCGAAACGCCGGACCAGCTCGTGGCCATCGACGCGATCAAGGCCGACATGCAGCGCGCCCGATCAATGGACCGCCTACTCTGCGGCGACGTTGGATTCGGCAAGACCGAAGTGGCGATGCGCGCCGTGTTCAAGGCGGTCGAGAACGGCTATCAAGCCGCGATTCTTGCGCCGACCACCGTGCTCGTCGAACAACACTATCGGACTCTCAGTGCGCGGATGGCGGCCTTTCCCTTCACGATTGCCCGCTTGAGCCGTTTCTGCACCGACAAGGAGCAGCGGGACGCCGTCGCGGGTTTGGCTGCCGGCGGAATCGACATCGTCGTCGGCACGCATCGCCTCGCGTCGGTCGACGTGTCGTTCTTCAACCTCGGTCTGGTCGTCATCGACGAAGAGCAGCGGTTCGGCGTCGAAGTAAAAGAGAAGCTCAAGACGCTGCGGCAAACGGTCGACGTGCTCACGATGACGGCCACGCCCATTCCGCGGACGCTGCACATGTCGTTGCTCGGCGTCCGCGACATTTCAAACCTCGAAACGCCCCCGGACGATCGCATCGCGGTGGAAACGCGGGTGACGCGCTTCGACGAAACGATCGTGCGCCACGCCGTCCTCCGCGAACTGAGCCGCGAGGGGCAGGTGTATTTCGTCCACAACCGCATCGCCGACATCGAGTCCGTGGCCCAGCGCTTGCGCGAGATCGTGCCCGAGGCGAAAATCGTCATCGGCCACGGCCAGATGCCCGAGGGCAAGCTCGAACGGGTGATGCTCGACTTCGTCGAGAAGAAGTACGACATTCTGCTGGCGACGACGATCATCGAAAGCGGCCTCGACATTCCCAACGCCAACACGATCTTCATCGACGACGCCGACCGCTACGGCCTGGCCGATTTGCACCAGCTTCGCGGCCGGGTCGGACGCTACAAGCATCGCGCGTATTGCTACCTGCTCGTCGATCCGCGGAAGCACCTATCGCCGGTCGCCGCACGGCGTTTGCGGGCGATCGAAGAGTTCAGCCGGCTCGGCTCCGGGTTCGCCATCGCGATGCGCGATCTCGAAATCCGCGGGGCGGGCAACTTGCTCGGTACACAGCAAAGCGGCCACATCGCCGCCGTCGGCTACGAGTTGTATTGTCAGTTGCTGGACCAGGCCGTCCGCCGGCTCAAGCAGATGCCGCTGCGCGAATCGCCGGAGGTCAACGTCGATCTGCCGGTCGAGGCGTTTTTTCCGCGCGAGTACGTCGGCGATATGCGGCTCAAGATCGATCTCTATCGGCGTCTCGGGCGGATCGCCGCCGGGGAGGAACTGGCCGACTTTCGGGCCGAATTGCTCGACCGTTTCGGGCCAATTCCCGATCCGGTCGAGCGGTTGCTTTCGCTGGTCGACTTACGATTGGCGGCGGCGCGCTGGCGGATCGAGCAGGTCCACGTGGAAGATCGGTATCTCGTGCTCACGTATCGCTGGCGGGCGAAGATCGATGAACTGGCCAAGAAGAGCCGCGGCCGCCTCCGGGTCGTCGACGAACGGTCCGCGTACTTGCCGCTGGCCGACGGAATCCAGTCGAGCGAGCAGGTTCTTTCGGCCGCGAAAGCGCTGTTGCAGTTGACGTAAGCGGTTCCTATAATCCCGCCCCACTTCGTCCTGTTCGAGGCCTGCGTGGACGCTGCGCTGTTGCCGCCGAACTTACGATCACGTGGCTCGCGACCTCGAACCGGAAACCGTGCGTGGCCAAATCGCTGAGTATTCGCCGGGCCGTCCTCGGTGCGCTGGCGCTATTCGTGGCGGGCGCGATCGGCTCGCCTGCCGCCGCGCAGTTTTCTCTCCCCGCGTTCGGCGATCGCGCCGAGCCGGTCGATCCGTTCCAGTCGCGTCCGGGACTTGCTCCGCCGCCGGAGAGCGTTGGCGGCACGCCGACGCAGCCGCTGCGAACCGAACGCGCGATCGATCCTCGCCAGCCACAGCCGTCACGATCGCAGTACGCTCCCAACGTCGCCCAAGCTCCGCGAGTTGCCCAGCGCGATGTGCCCTACGAGCGCCGCGATGACGCGCCGTCATATCGGACCGCGAATAACGGCGCGCCAAATCAACCCGCCGCGTCGAATGGCCCGGCAAACCGCCCGCGATCCGACAATCCGTTCGGCGAGAATCCCGATCCGCTCTTGGCGGCTCAACCGATTGCCCGCGTCGGACCCGAGGTCATTCTCGTCGCCGACGTTCTCGGTCCGGTGAATCAGCAGCTTGCGTCGCGGCTTCGCGACGGGATCATCAAGCCGCACGAAGTCGACCGCGAGCGCGAAAAGCTCATTCGCCTGGCGATCAACAACTTGATCGACCAGAAGCTCGTCGTAACGGTCGCTCGCCGTGAATTGCCGCCCGAGGCGATCCCGAAGATCGAGAAGTCGATGAACGAGCAATTCGACAAGTCGCAGCTCAAAAATCTGTTCGAGCAGGCGAAGGTCTCGACCACGCACGAACTCGACGAGATGCTCAAGCAAAGCGGCTCGTCGCTCGCCCGCCAGCGGAAGATGTACTTCGAGCGGAGCATTATGCAGGAGTGGATTCGCCGCGAGGTAAACTTCGAACCCGAAGTCACGCACGACGACATGCTGGCGTACTACCGCGACCACGCGGACGAATTCGCCATCAAGGCCCAGGCTCGCTGGGAAGAATTAATGGTCCGTTTCGAGGAGTTCCCGACGAAGGCCGACGCCTGGCGGGCGCTGGCGGACATGGGGAATCGCGTGTGGGCGCGAGAGGCTTCGTTTGCCCAGGTCGCCAAGGAACAATCGCAAGGCGCGACGGCGTCGAACGGCGGCGCTCGCGACTGGACCACCCGCGGCAGCCATGCTTCGGCAGAAATGGATCAGGCCCTGTTTACGCTGCCCGTCGGCCAGATGAGCAAGATCATCGAAGGCCCCACGGGCTTTCACATCGTCCGCGTCGTGGAGCGCAAGGAAGACTCCAAGCGGCCGTTCGTCGAAGCCCAGGTCGACATCCGCGAGACGATCAAAAAACAGAAAACGGATCGCGCGATCAAGGAGTATCTTCTGAAGCTACGGGCCAACATCCCGGTGTGGACGATCTTCGACGGCCCACCGCAGGAACTCGCGGAGGCGGGCGCTGCCGGCACGCCGATCCGCTGAACTGCCATCCAAGCAATTTGATGCGTTGGCGGGTCGTGGCAAATCGAAGGTTTCCGCGTAACCAAAAGCGCGCGGTCTTCATTTCGAGCGCTTGGGCGCATGGTTGCTGTGCGGATTCGCCCGCTGCGATTGCCGAGACATCGGCATCCATGCGCGGCGTTCCCTGTTCGACCCCGACCGTTCCTCGTGAGGCAAGGGTGGGCCGACACGATGGCACTCGTCGATCGCAATCCTTCCGCCGATGCCGGGAATGGCGGCCGTCCGGCGACTCCCGAGGAAGTCTCGGCGTTTCTTGGCCGTGCGACATCCACCCGACCCTCCGGTAACCCGTCGGACGTAGAACACGTCGAACACGTCGAAACGCACCTCTCGCACGTTTTCCTCTGTCGCGACGTCGTTTACAAGCTCCTCAAGCCAGTGAAGTTCGCGTTCGTCGACTTCAGCACGGTCGACCGCCGCCGCGACGAGTGCCGCGCGGAAGTCGAGCTCAATCGTCCACTAGCCGGCGACGTTTATGTTGCGGCACAACCGGTGTGGCGGCTAACGAGCGGCGGCGTGTGCATCGGCGAGCGCGTCGCCGCCAGCGAGCAAGGCACGATCGTCGACTGGGCCGTCAAGATGCGGCGCTTGCCGGCCGACCGGACTTTGGAATCGCTCGTCGCCCGTGGAGAAGCGGCGGTATGTCACGTGCGATCGCTCGCGGCGACGCTTGTCCGATATTATGCGACGGCGCCGCGCAGCGCCTTGACGGTGGACGAGTATCTTGCCGCCGTCGAGCGCCACGTGCGCGACAATTTGGCCGAGTTGTCGCGCGGCGAACACGGTTTGCCGCATTGTCTCGTCGAGCGGGTTCACGCCGCACAGCTCACGACGCTTGCCTTGCGACGGACCTGGTTCGAAGATCGCGTCGCCGCCGGGCGAATCGTTCAAGGTCACGGCGATCTGCGGCCGGAACACGTCTATTTCGTCCCCGAGCCCGACGTCATCGATTGCCTCGCGTTCAGCCGCGACCTGCGGACGCTCGATATTGCCGACGAGATCGCATTTCTAGCGATGGAGCTTCGCCGGATCGGCGCCGCCGCACTCGCCGACGCGCTCATTGCGGCCTATCAAGAAGGCACGACGGACCAACCGCCCGCCGGACTTTGGGCGTTCTACCAAGCCTATCGCGCGTGCGTCCGCGCCAAGGTCGCCGCGCTCCGCGCCGCGCAACTTCCCGAGGGAGAGCGGAGCGCGGAACTTGCCGTCGCCAAAGCGTATCTCGACCTGGCCGACGCCGTTTCGAAGCCGCTCGCGCGGCCGATATGCATCGTTGTCCGCGGGCTTAGCGGAACCGGCAAGTCGACGCTCGCGGCGGCGCTCGCCGAAAAGCTTGGCATTGCCCATCTGCAAACCGACGTTGTCCGCAAGCAGCTTTTTCCCGCCGTGACGCAGGCCGCCTACGGCCAAGGCTGCTACACGACGGCCGCTCGTCGCATGGTATACGACGCGATGCTCGCGCAGGCGTGCGAGCGATTGCGCCAGCGCCAGTCGGTGGTCGTCGACGGCACGTTCCTCACGACCACCTCGCGCGCCGCCGTCGTGGAATTGGCATCGCGCCACGGCGCCACTCTGGCCGTGCTCGATTGTCGGTGTCCGCTGGAGATCGCCGAGCGGCGGATCGCCCAACGCGCCGCCGTGGACCACTCCGAATCGGACGCGAGCATCGAAACGCTGCGGCAGCAGATCGAAGGCGAAGAGCCGAATCCGCCCGGCGTGAACTCGCATGCGATCGAGACGACCGACGCGCTGGACCTGCAACTGGACGCGGCTTGTCGCGTGCTTAGCGCAGCGATCAAGCGCTGAGCCGTGATTGCCGTGAGTCAGTTGTCGTAACGTGGGTCGAACGAAGTGAGGCCCACCGGGGACCGCCGCGCAATTTGACGGCAACCGGACCAACGAGGTACGACCAAAACGCCGCAGCCGCTGTGCCTCACTTCGTTCGACCCACCCGACGATTTCTTACGCATGGAGCGGGCTGAAGCTGGGATCCGCCGGCATATTCAGCCACACCGGCGCGGCGATCGGCTCGACCAGATAGTCGCTGATCTCGACGGATACGCCCTGTTGCAGCATTCGCACGGCGACGACGAGCCGCGTCTGCCGCTTGCGCTTGAGAATCGTGCCTTCCAAGCCTTCGAGCGGCCCGCTACGCACGCGCACCCAATGGCCCGGTTCGAGCCGCGACTCGACGGTGAGCGGACAGCCCGCCTCGATCATCGTCTGCACGCTCGCGAGGTCTTCGCACAACTCGGGACCATTGGCGACCGGCAAAACCTGGCACACGCGGTTCGTCTTCAGGCACTGTTCGCGTTCCGCGACACTGCCGTAGACGAAGACGTAGCTCGGGAAGACCGGGACATACGACGTCACCGGCCGTCCGCGCACGAGCTGTTCGCGGGCCACGAGCGGCAAGTAGTGCGGAACCTGTTGTGCGCCCAGCGTTCGCACCAGGGCTTTTTCCTGGCGCGATTTGGTGTACATCACCCACCAGGTACGGCCGTTAACCGTGCGGCCGACCTCTGTAAGCAAATTCGCCGGAAAAACGGACGGTTCCAGAGCGAGAAATGGCATGGGTAGGATCTCTTGAAAGTATCGTCATGGTGCATCCCTGTCGCTGACATTGCGTTGCCGTCCAATTGCTGGAAACGCTTCAAGCAAGCCCGCCACGCGCAGCGACCTTCTCGCCCAAGTAGGTCGGCCGCGGTTGCTCATTAAATGATGGGTTACTCTCCAGGGTTACGCAGAAAAGCCACCGCGGCAGCCACCAAAAAGGAAGGTGACGCCATTGGTGCAATCGTCACGAAAACCTCCTGCGCGGTATCGAAAAAACACATAAAAGACCATAAATGCAACGTGCGCGTTCACCACAGTAGATTGCTTTTCACGGACGTTTCGGACAACAAAACGACCAGGAAATCGTGGAACCATTCAGCGCGACGCCTAGCGTTGCGTTACCCGTCATTTCTCGCGGCTGCCGATCGTCGTGGACGCCGCAACCGCCGGGTAACTCGCGCGCAGAAAGAAACGCTCCCACCACGCAACTTATAACTCGCTCCGCCCCCGGATGGACTCAGAAAAATCGGCAAGCGGGCGGAATCACGGAATTCGCGGAATTCCCTGACGAAGATTTGACACGGCCCCGCGCTGCCGTCACGCTGCGGCGTGCCGATTTTAGAAGCGGACTTGGCATTATTGGGGTTTTCGCCCCCATCAACGCACACTCGGCAGTTCACGACAAACGCAGCTTGTGCAATGCATACAGTTCACAGCCGCCGTTGCCGCGCCGGCGGTCGGTGTCGACGGATTAAGCCGCCTACCACCGGAACCGCTCGAGCCCGTCGCGCGTCGGATCGCGTTGCGTTTGAGTCGCGCGATCGTGCCCACCATCGCTCGGCGTATCGTTCATCGTCTCCGGGCGCCGCAGCCGCGTAACGCTGCTTGCCGGCCGCACGGAATCGTCGCGCTTCGCCCCGCTCGATTCGGCCACGGCGCTCATGTAGCCGTAATTCGGCGGTGCGGGATTGGCGTGAACCGTCGTCGGCGCCGAATACGCCGGCCGCGACAGATCGCGCAGCGGCGGCAAGGGTTGCGCCGCCCGGTACGGCGCTTCATTTCGCCGCATCGTCGTCTGTCCTTCCGCGCCGCCCGGCATCGGAGCGGTTGGCGGCTCCGCAGGCATCGGCGTCTCCGGCATCATCGTCGGCGGGGGCGCGACGGGCGTTTGTTCTAGCGGCAAGCAATCGCCTTCGCCATTGCATTGCGGCTGGCAATGCTCGGGCCAAGGATGCCAACACGTAAACCGGAAGCCATAGCAATCGGAGTTGATCGTCGGCGGTGGAGGAACGTAGCAACCGTCGCCGCACGGGCCCTCCGAATCGCAAACCGGCGTCTTCTTGAACGCCGTCGGGTGTTCCCACGGAACGGTCAACACTCGGCAACCGCTCGTCGCGCCGACGCACAACACGGCCAGCACGGCCGCGCTAAGTTGGGGACGAAGGCATGGCATGATCTTCATGGTACGGCCCTTATGTCGTGCGTGCCTGTGCATTTGGCGTTGCGATCGAACTTATGCCCCGGGGCGGCATGCAAGAAACTGCGAATGAGGTCCCGTTGGGTGTTTTGTAGCCGAAGGGACGAACGCGGCATTGCTCTTCTAGAATCCGCCAAAGCCGCGTTGTCCTTGTTCCTTGAAGAACGTCACGCTCGAAACCGTGCTCGTTCCCAGCGACACGAAGCCGAAGATCCGTTCCCAAGGCGCCAGCGCCTTGCCGAGCCACGTGTCGATCGACATCAGCCGGTCTTCGGCGACGTACACGCGGTCGCCCGGCAACAGTTGATAATTCGTTTGCGTATCGCCGCATTGCGTGATCATGTACCAGTCGACCGGCAGAATCTGATGGCAGCCGGAGAAATCGCGCCCGGGCCGTGCGACCCAAATCCGCGTCGACGACGTGGGCGCGAGTCCGTTGATCAGCGAGATCGCGTCGAGCACGGTGTCGTTGCCCGTCACCGGGAACCGAGCCACGCCGTCGCCTTGGCCCGCGCCCTGCGTGATGATGTAAAACACTTTGCTGTTGAAGGCGAACACGTCGACCGAAACTTCCGGTTGTTCCAGCGTCTGCGACAAGTGCCGTTCGATCGCCAGTTTGGCCTCCGCGACCGTCATGCCGACGACCTGCACTTTGCCGTAGCTGCCGAGCGTTACTTTGCCGTCCATGCCGACGAGGTGTTGACCGGAGATTTGTTGTTTGGCGGCGATATCGCCGAGGCTGACCGACGCCTTAGGATCGTTGAGCTGCTCGGCGAGATGCTTCTCAATCGCCGCATCCGCTTCTTCGACGGTCATATTGAGCACCCGCACGCGGCCGTACGGCGCGCCGAAATCGATCATCCCGCCCGGCTCGATGGTGTATGCCGCGGAAATCGGCGCATCGGGAAGGGCCGCAGGCACCGTCACGACGAGCGTGTCGAACGCCCGCAACCGATACGGCGCCTTGGGAGCGATGTGAATCGCGTCGATCTGAATGATGTCCGGCGGCTCGATGCGATAATCGGGCAGAATCACTTTCGTCAGTTCGCGCGGAACCGACGCCATCGGCGTCGGCGCGACCGTCGCGGTCGTGACTTTCTCCGGCATCGGGCCTTCTCCAGGAGACTGGAACGATGCGCGAACCACGCCGTTGCCCGCGATCGTCGGCATGCCCGAGTTCGCATAGGGACTGTGGGTTCCGGCGCCGGGCTTTGCGGCGGTGAACTTGGCGGCGGGATGGGTTGCCGTACCGAGCGCCGCGGTCGCACTTGTCTTGGGCGTCATGGGCTGACACCCGGCCAAGGCGAAACTCAGCCCCGCGGCCAGGCAAGTTACCGTCACTACGTCGATGCGGATACGCGAAGGCATGGGTTCCATCCCCGGTATGCTGCGAAATTGGCTGCGAATTCGGCGACGGGCGCCGCGGCGGGCCGTGTGTTGCGGCTCGACCTCGGAAACGGGTTCGTGTGGACGCACGTGGACGCGCCACACCCCGTTCGATGGACTCATCGGCAAGCTTTGCCCCATTCGCTCAATCAAATCTGCCGGAAAGGGCAACTTAATCGGCAAAGTTTGCCGTCGCGCCGCCGCCGCGATCGCGCAATGCACCGTAGCGGAAGTCGCCAGACTTACGACGTCTTGTCAATTGACGGCCACCGTCGGAAGTCTTGCGACTTCCGCTACGAGCCGTGGGGCGTTCCGCTGCTGAACCGACCGGCGAAGAGACGGGTGACGCAAACGCGCGGGATCAATCGCAAATCCCACAAGCGTACAACGGACGCCGGCCGAAGCCCGCTTACCGCAGCCCGGTGTAATAGTGCGAGAAGTTCCGGAAGCCCGCGCCGATACCGGTCGGCCCCTGGACGGTCGTCTGCGTCTGCTGCAAACCCTGTTGGATCTGCTGCACGGCCGCGCTTTGCTGAGCGTTGATCTGTTGTTGCTGCAAGATCGGCCGCACGTAGAGGTGATAGTTGGGAATCGGTCCCCGCCGCGGCTCAAAGAGGTTCAGATAAGGACTCACGGTCGGCCGGGACGGCTGATAACGGCCCGAATACCCGCCGATTCCCCGCGGCGACTGCGCATTGACCTCGCCGGCAAACAGGCACAAAAGTCCCACCAGTGCCAGCACGGATAGCAAGCGTCGGCCGATCATCGCGTCACCTCGCGTTCCGGAATAGCAATATCTAAGTCTATCCGTTTCCATCGGCCAAGTCACGTCGCCAGCTTTGCCAAACGCCCCGCAAAGTCCACGAAATCGGTCAATTCCCCCGAGTCCCGTCGCCGTCGACGGGGCATTCTGCCAGCGTCGCTTACACCGCAGTTTCTTCCACGCACCGCGGGTCCTCGTTCGCCGGGCTGTTCACGAGCGTGCTCACCGGCGTGGCGACGAAGCCGTCGTGCGCGAAGGGCTGGAGAAAGCCCGTTAGTGCCGCTGAGTCGGTAACTTCCGGATCGAGCCAGATGTCGAGCGCCGGTCCTTCGAGGATCGTCGGCATTCGATCGTGAGCCAACGACGCGAGCGGACTCGCCGTGGTGGTAATGACCGTACACGTTTCGAGCGGCTCACCGCCTTTCGACCAACGCTCCCAAAGCCCGGCGAACGCAAACGGCCGGTCGTCGTCGAAGTGGAACAGGTACGGCTGTTTCGCCTTGCCGGTCTTCTTCCACTCGTAGTACCCATCGGCGACGACGACGCACCGCCGCTTTTTGAGAGCCGACCGAAACGACGGCTTCTCGGCCACAGTTTCGCCGCGGGCGTTAATCATCCGGTTGCCGATGGCCAGGTCGTCGGCCCAACTCGGCACCAATCCCCAGCGCAGCATCACGAGTTCCCGCTGCCCATCCGGCGTCGTGCGGACCACGGGCACGTCCTGCGTCGGCGCGATGTTGTACCGCGGGCGAACCGGCACGGCCGCGTCCAGCCGAAACTGCTTGACCAACACCTGCATCCGGGCACGAAGCGTAAAGCGACCGCACATCGATCTCTTGTCCCGAAAACCAACCGCAAAAACCGATCCCGTAAACCGCTTTCGTAGGTTAGGGCAAGCGGGAGACCACGTTGCCATTTTCGACCCGCGTTGCCCGCGCCGCCCTGACAAGCGTCAGGTTGGTCGAACGAACTATCAGGCCAGTGCGGCGCGAGTGATTCGAGAACGTCTCGCCGTTTGCCGCTTGGCCTGACCCACAGAATAGGAACGCAGCCAGTCGCCGCTTACGCCAAGAACTCCTTGAGCACCCGGCACGGCTCGACGCCCGTCACTCGGGCGTCGAGTCCCTGGTGCTTCACCGAAAACCGCTGCGTGTCGATACCGAGGCAGTGCAGGATCGTGTTGTTGATGTCGGCGATCTTCACCGGGTCTTTGACGATGTTGTAGCTGAAGTCGTCGGTCTGGCCGATCGAACGGCCGCCTTGGATTCCGCCGCCGGCCATCCACATCGTGAAGCATCGCGGATGATGATCGCGGCCGTAATCCGTTCGCGATAAACCGCCCTGGCAATAGATCGTGCGGCCGAATTCGCCGCCCCAGACGATGATCGTGTCCTTGAGCATGTCGCGCTGCTTGAGGTCTTCGATCAAGCCCCGCGTCGCATGATCGACATCGCGGCACTGCAACCGCAGATCGCCGGGCAGATCGCCGTGCTGGTCCCAGTCGCGATGAAAGAGCTGGATGCACTGCACGCCGCGTTCCGCCAAGCGCCGGGCGAGCAAGCAACTCGCCGCGAACGTCCCCGGCGTCGTCACTTCGGGACCGTACAGGTCGAGCACGTGCTTTGGCTCTTTCGACAAGTCGGTGAGCTCGGGCACGGACGATTGCATGCGAAACGCCATTTCGTACTGCGCGATGCGGGCCGCCGTTTCGGGATCGCCCACCGCGTCGTGGTGCATCTCGTTGAGCTTCGAGAGTCCGTCGAGCATGTCGCGGCGGGTCCTGGAGTCGACGCCCGGCGGATCTTTGAGAAACAAGACGGGATCGCCTTTGGCCCGGAGCGCGACGCCTTGCAAGTTCGGCGGCAAGAAGCCGGAACTCCAGAGCCGCTGATACAACGCCTGCGCCGGGCGCTTCGCCGACCACGAGGGCGTCATCACGACGTAGTTCGGCAGGTTTTCGGTTTCGCTGCCCAGACCATAGGTGAGCCACGAGCCGAGGCTCGGCCAGCCGGGCAACTCGCGGCCCGTCTGAATGAACGTCACGGCCGGGTCGTGATTGATCGCGTTGGTGTGCACCGAGTACATAAACGCCAAGTCGTCGACGACTCTTGCCGTGTGCGGCAGAAGCTCGCTCACCCAGCGGCCGCATTGCCCGTGCTGCGCGAACTTGAACATCGACGGCGCGATCGGAAACCGCGCTTGACCCGAGGTCATCGTCGTGATTCGCTGCCCCATCCGCACGCTGTCGGGCAAGTCCTTGTCGAAGAGCTTGTCCATCTCCGGCTTGTAGTCGTACAAGTCCATCTGGGACGGACCGCCGTTCATGAACAAGTAGATGAACCGCTTGGCGGTCGGCGGATGATGCGGCAAGCCGGGAAGGCCGCCTTTCCGCGTCGGCGCGGCCGCAGGCGCCGAAGCGGCGGCGCCATCGGTAGCAAGTGCGCCGCGGCCCATGATGGTCGCCAGCGCCGCCGCTCCGGCGGCGTGGATGCCTTGGGTCAACAAATGACGGCGGGTCTGCAGCAGCAGATGTTCGGTTCGCGGGTCCATGGCGAGGCGGGAGGTTCGCGGTGGGAGATACCGTGCAGCGGCGTGTGCCGAGGTGCAACGCCTTGTCTGCATTTTACCCGCCGAGCACTGGCGGCCCTAGCGCTCTGGTCCCGTTTGCAGCGGAAAATCGCCCTCGTTCTTACCGAATTTCGAGCGCACCCTGGGCGGTTCCGCGCGCCGAATGCACTCCTTGCGGGCAGATTGGCGTTTTGACAAACTGAGGGCCGAAATTCGGCCAGATTCGCCGGATTCACTCGATCGCCACGCGAACGTTCGCTCGCCCGGGACACTCATGCAGTTTTTCGCCTTTCACCTCATGCCTTGGGACCGGCTGCCGGCCGATTTTGGCGACCGGTACGAGACCGCGTGGACGTGGCTGCCGAACTCGATGTACGACCCGCAGCACGGGCACGCGCTCTACAACCGCTATCTCGACGAGTTGGTCCTGGCCGAGGAGCTCGGCTTCGACGGCGTGTGCGTCAACGAACATCATCAAAACGCCTACGGCACGATGCCCAGCCCGAACTTGATGGGCGCGATTCTCGCGCGGCAAACGAAGCGGGTGAAGATCGCCGTGATCGGCAATGCACTGCCGCTCTACAACCCGCCGACGCGCGTCGCGGAAGAATTCGCGATGATCGACGTCATCAGCGGCGGGCGGCTCATTGCGGGGCTCGTCGTCGGCGGCGGGCCGGAGTATTACAGCTTCACCGTCAATCCCACGTTCGCCCGGAGCATGTTCCACGAGGCGATGGACCTCGTTCTGCGGGCGTGGACCGAGCCGGGACCGTTCGAGCATTATGGAGAGCATTGGAAGCTCAAGTACGTGAATCCCTGGCCGCGGCCGATCCAACAGCCGCATCCGACGATCTGGATTCCCGGCGCGGGGAGCAAGGAGACGATCGAGCTCGTCGCCGCCCGCCGCTTCGGCTACATGGGCATTCCCTACTTCCACATCGACTTCTTCCGCAAGAATTTCGACGCCTTTCGCGAGGCCTGCGAGAAGAACGGCTACACGGCGTCGCCGTATCAGCTTGGGTGGTTGTGCCCCATCTACGTCGCCGAGACCGACGAGCAGGCTTGGGCGGAGTACGAGAAGCACTTGTTCTACTTCGCCCATCACTTGCTCAAGGGCCTGGTTGTGCTGCCGCCGGGTTACACGAGCATTCGGTCGATCGCGGGCATCCACAAAGCCCTCGGCTCGTTTCTGAGCAACGCAAAATCGCGCGACGACATCGAGCGCGGCGCGTACGCCATCGTCGGCAGCCCGGCGACGGTCCGCCAAAAAATCGCCGAGTACGCGAAAGAGCTCGGCGTCGGCAACCTGCTCGGTCTGTTCCAACTCGGCACCCTGCCCGCCGATCTGACGCGCAAGAACATGACGACGTTTGCCCGGTTAGAGGTTGGAGGTTAGAGGTTGGAGGTTAGAGGTTGGAGGTTAGAGGTTGGAGGTTAGAGGTTGGAGGTTAGAGGTTGGAGGTTAGAGGTTGGGGAGAATGGTGAATGGAAAGTGGTGAATTGTGAATGCATGAACGGCGCAGGCGCCGTCCGTGCCACTCACAATTCACAAGTCACGATTTTCCATTCACAATTATCTCCAACTCCGCGGCGACGCATTCCCCGAATCCCGAATCCCGCGCCCCGATGAAAACCACCTTCCACGAAATTCGCGGCCGCCGCACGCAGGTCACCGTCGGCGGCGACGGCCCGCCGCTCGTTTACCTGCACAGCGCGGGCGGCGAGACGCAATGGGCGCCGTTTCACGCGATGCTCGCCGAGCGGTTTACGGTCTATCTGCCGGCGCACCCCGGCTTCGATTCGTCGGAAGGGCTGGAAACGATTCGCGACATCCAGGACCTGGCGTGGCACTACATCGATCTGTTCGCCGAGCTAAAGCTGTCCGCCGTGCCGGTCGTCGGGTTCTCGCTGGGGGCGTGGATCGCGTGCGAAATGTCGGTGTTGCGACCGCAGTTGGCGAGCAAGCTGGTGCTGACGGCGGCGGCGGGCTTGCACGTGCCGGGTTCGCCGATGGCGGAACTGTTCATCGACGACCTGGCGAAGCTCCGCAAGCTGCTGTTCTTCGATCCCGCCGGCCCGGCCGTGAACGAGGCGATGCCGGAGTCGCTCGACGATCCGCGGATTTACCTCTGGCTAAAGGCTCGCGAAGCGACGGCGCGCGTCGGTTGGAATCCGTATCTGCACAACCCGCGGCTGCGGCAACATCTCTGGCGCATCGCGCAACCGGCGCTCGTGCTTTGGGGCCGGCAAGACAAGCTCATCCCCCTGACGCACGGCGAAGCCTACGCCCGCGAACTGCCGAACGCGCGGCTGGAAGTGATCGAGAACTGCGGACACATGGTGCCGTGGGAGAAGCCGGCTGAGTTTGCGGAAGCGGCCGTTCGGTTCCTTCGGGATGAATAAGATGGGCCCGTCGTCGGTCGAGTCGTATATCGCCTCGACCGGCATTCATCTGCGCCATCTGTGGATAACCCACGAACTGTCGACAAGAGGAAAGTTGTGAAGGAATCATCCACAGATTGCGCCGATGACCGCAGATGAGTTTCGATTGGCGTTCCTCGCAGGCGCGAAATCGGACTATCCCTTCGTCAACACCTCATCCAGATTCAGCACCAGATTCGCCACCATTGCCCAGGCGGCGACTTGTTTGGCGTCGAGACCTTGGCGGGGTTTCGATTCGCCGACTGCGATTAGTTTTTTCGCGGCTTCTTCGTCGGCCGCGAACGTCGCTTGATGTTTAGCAAGCGTTTCGAGCAGCACCGACAGCTCCGCGTCGTTCGGCTTGCGAGCGGTGGCGAGGCGGAAGAGATACGTCGCGCGGTCGGCGTCGCTCGGACCGCCTTCGAGGATGACGCGCTCCGCCAGATGCCGCGAGGCTTCGACGAACTGCTCGTCGTTCATCAGCGCGAGTGCGGCGAGCGGGGTGTTCGTCCGGGTGCGGCGGACCGTGCAGGTCTCGCGCGACGGCGCGTCGAGCGTCGTCATCGCCGGCGGCGGGGCCGTGCGCTTCCAGAACGTGTACATGCTGCGGCGATAGAGCGCGGCGCCGGTGTCGCGCTGGAAGTTCTTGGTGTTGCTGTCGGTATAGCCGACGGCTTCCCAGATTCCCGGCGGTTGATACGTTTTCACGCTCGGGCCGCCAATGTCGCCGCCGAGCAGGTTGCCGACGAACAGGGCCGTGTCGCGGACCATCTCGGCATCCATCCGATATCTCGGTCCGCGGGCGAGCAGGCGGTTCTTCGGGTCGCGAGCGAGCAGTTCGCGGCCGATCTTCGAGTCTTGGCGATACGTCGCCGACATGACGATGAGCTTTTGCATCCGCTTTACGTCCCAGCCCGTCTCGCGGAATTCGACCGCGAGCCAATCGAGCAGCTCCGGATGCGACGGCTGCATGCCTTGCGTGCCGAAGTCTTCGCTCGATTCGACCAGGCCCGTGCCGAAATAATGCTGCCACATCCGATTGACGGTCACGCGGGCGGTGAGCGGGTGCTCGGGCGCGACGAGCCAGCGGGCGAGGTCGAGCCGCGTCGGCAACGCGCCTTCCTCGACGACGAGCGGCGGCAGCGCGGCGGGCGTTTGCCGCTCGACGGGGTCGCGCGGCTTGTCGTACTCGCCGCGATAGAGGACGTGAGCCTGGCGCGGCTTGGCCATTTCCTTCCAGACGAGCGTGATCGGCAGCGCGTTGTCCATGGCAGCGCGACGCTCGCGGAGTTTGGCGATTTCCTCGCGAGCCTTTACGATCGCGGCGTCTTGCGAGACGGACTTGCGATAGTGGTCGCGGAGCTCGGTCTGCTGGGCCGCAGTGCGCTGGCCGGGGGCGATGGCGACGATGGCCTTGATCGCCGGTGGAACGGTCGAGTCGTGAAGCTGCGGAATCGCGGCGGCCGACGTGACCGACAGGCGAATCCGTCCAAACTGGTGCTGGCCGAACACGGATTGGTGCCGCAGACGCACCTTGATGAGGTTTGGCGATTTGCCGTCGCCGAGCGGCTTCTCGGGACGGAACATCGCTACGCGGTTCTCGCGTTTGAGGTGTCCGCCGATGGCCCAACCGGTGTTGCGATTGCCGTCGATCGCGTTCGCAATCTTGAAATTGCCGTCGGGCTGCTCGAAATCGGCCCACGCGCCGACGAGTTTGACCTTCTGCCAGTTGTCCGCCGCACCGGCGGGCGAGGTTTCGATTTCGAACTCGCTGAGCACGACGTTGCCGTTCGGGCTGCGGCCCGCGCCGCCCTCGGGGAGCGACGGATCGGTGAGCGCTTCGAGGCGGACGGCCGCGACGGGCTCGGCGGGTAAGTCGGCGACGATCTCGTACACCTCTTGCGCCGGGTTTTCGCCGCTGGCGAGAATCGAGTTGTCTTCGAGCTTGGCGAGGTTCGCCTTGCCGCGCGAGGTGTACGACTTGGCGTTGAGCACAGTCCACTTCACGTCGCCTTCCGGCTTCGCGGCGAGACTCGCTTCCCATTCGGCTTGTGCTCGGTCGACTTCGGCGTTGTCCGCGCTGAGCGTCTTGGCCGTCTCGTCGATTTGCTCGTCGAGCGCCGCCATTTGCGCCAATTGTTCGTCGCTGGCGACCTTGACGACCGGCGCGGGGTTCTTCGAGTTGCCGTCCATCACCGGTCCGTCGAGGCTGTTGAAGAACGCGGTGAGCTGATAGAAGTCCTTTTGACTGACGGGATCGAACTTGTGATCGTGGCACACGGCGCAGCCGAGCGTTAGGCCCATCCAGACGGTTCCTACGGTCGACACGCGGTCGTTCGTGTAGTGGATGAGGTACTCGGCATCGATCGCTCCGCCTTCGCTGGTCGTGACGTTGCAGCGGTTGAAACCGGTGGCGACGATCTGGTCGCGCGTGGCGCCGGGCAACAAATCACCGGCAAGCTGCTCGATCGTGAACTGGTCGAAGGGCATGTTGCGGTTGAACGCCTTGATGACCCAATCGCGGTAGGGCCACATCTCGCGGTAATTGTCCAGGTGCAGCCCGTGCGTGTCGCCGTAGCGGGCCGCATCGAGCCACTCGCGGGCAATATGCTCGCCGTACCGCTGAGAATCGAGCAGGCGATCGACGACGCGAGCGTAGGCTTCGTCGGAGTCGTCGGCGAGAAAGGCGTCGACTTCGGCCGGCGTCGGCGGCAAGCCGGTCAAATCGTAGGTCGCGCGGCGAAGGAGCGCCACCTTCTCGGCCGGCTTCGACGGCGACAGTTTCTCTCTTTCGAGCCGCGCGAGAACGAACCGGTCGATCTCGTTTCGCGGCCAAGACTTGTCGGACACGTCGGGCAGCGGCGGGCGCTTCGGCGCGACGAACGACCAGTGCTCGTCCCACTTCGCCCCTTGGTCGATCCACTGCTTGATGAGGTCGATTTGCTCGGGCGTAAGCTTCTTCTTCGTTTCCTCGGGCGGCATGCGGGCGTCCGGATCGTCGGCGGTTATCCGCGCGAAGAGCGCGCTCTTGGCCGCGTCGCCGGGGACGACGGCCGTCTCGCCGGAGTCCAGTTCGGCGAGCAACCCGTCGTGGGTGTCGAGCCGCAGGCCCGCCTCGCGCGTCTTCTCGTCGGGACCGTGGCAGTGGAAGCAGTTCTCGGCGAGGAGCGGACGGATCTTGCGGCCGAAATCGATCTTGGGGTCGTCGGCGCGACCGATGGACACGAAGGCGAACAATCCCAATACCGATGCCGAGATCGAAAGACACTTACGAGGTGAACGCAGGCGAATCATATTCGCACTCTCCAACGGCGGGAATGTCGAGGCGGGAGTATGACGGGCGGAGGACAGCGAGGGCGAAAAACGCCACAAGGGAGTCGCCTTCGCGACGCCTCTATTGTAACCCGGTGGGGCACCCTGAGTCACGACCGTCGGCTACGGTGTGGCAGACTTCGCCGCATTGGGTCGACTTGTCGGCCACATCCCCGGAGTGAGACCCGCCGGCTCAGCGCGCGTCGGTTCGCACAAGTATGCCTGTCGAGCGTGCCGACGCGCCGCGCTACTTCTTCGCCGGCCTTGCCTCCCGTCGCGGCATCGTTTCGCCGGCATCGACTTCTCCGCGCAACAGTCGCCCACCCATCCCGGTCAGCCAGAGATAATGGTCCGTCGGCAAGCCTTCGTAGGTCAGAAACTTGCTCGCGCCCGCCGGCGGGTCGTTCGTGCACTTGAAGATCGCCGTGCCTTCGTCCATTTCGTCGAACATCGCCTGATAGAGCATCGTCGCGCCGAGTTTCTTGGCTTCTACGTATTGCGTCCACAGGAACTGGCCCTTGAGCCGCGGAATCTGGTCGAGCGGAGCATTTCCCTTGAGGTTGTGCCAACTGAACCCGGGGAACGCGACCGGCAGATACTCCTTGCCGTTCTCGCGGCACCAGGCGATGTCGGGCTTCCACCGCCGCTCGGCGTGTTCGATCGCCGTCTTCGGCGAGATATAGCGGCCCACCGTCCACGGGCTGACAATGTCCGCCGCGCGGACGATATCGTGCAGCTTCTCGTCCTTGACACAGTCGGCATCGAGCGTCCGCCAGCCGGTCGGCACGCCGAGCATGACGGTCAGGCCGCCGTATTTGGGATCGTCTTTCAGGAATTGCACGAGCCGCGCACATTCTTCGAGCGTGTATCGCCGACCGTCGTTGAAGCCGAGGCCCCAGACGGCGACGACGGGCTTGCCGCGGTGGTGCAGATAGGCTTTGTCGTTCGCATCGCGCGTGAGCTTGCGCTGGTCTACCAGACGCTTCCAATCGTCGATCACGCGATCCATCTGCCCGTCGCGCAGGCCGGAAAGATCGTACATCACGGCATAGGCCCGGCCGTGCTCGTTGGCCGACGTCCGGCAACGATCGAGCACCGCGTTGCACTGGGCGAGGTTCTTCTCGCCGAACGTTTCGACGGCAAATCGTTGCACGAACACGCCGTCGGTACCGTATTCGCGCATCCAGCGGAAGTGGCGATCGACGGTTTTGGAATTCGTCGAGCTAAACACGTGGGCGACGCTGCCGTCGGCGTGGCGAAACGCGGTGGGAAACTTCTCGTCGGCGTCGAATTCGGCAAGGTCAGGCCAGAGGTCGATCGCGGCCCTGCCCGGCTCGAAGCGTCCGCCGCGGCCGTAATGCACCCAACCGCGTCCGGCGGCGTCGCCCTCGGCGGCGAACCAGCCCTGATAACCGCACATTATCTTTCCGGTAAGCGTCGAGGCGTCGACGCGGGTTTGCGCTTTCCGATCCGAAGGCTCCGCGGCGGTGGCGGTGGCGGCCGCGATACCGAGAACGACAGCGGCAAGAGAATGCAGCGATCGCATGATGCTTCCTCGACAGACGAGAACAATGAGTTCGATGCCCCACTATAATCGAGCCCCCGTCGCGTCGCCATTTGCCGCGCAACTTGACACTCGCCCGACGGCCACGAATACTCAATCTTCACGTTCTCGCTGCGTCTCCACCCGCTACGCGCCATGAGCTTTCGCCATCCCGCCACCACTGTCATCACGGGCGAGATGGTGTTTCTCGGCACGGGGACATCGGTCGGCGTGCCGATGATCGGCTGCGGGTGCGCCGTCTGCACCAGCGACGATCCGCGGAATAACCGCACGCGGTGCAGCGTGCTCTTGGGCTTGCCGGAGGGCAATCTGCTCATCGACACCACGCCCGACCTGCGGACGCAATTGCTCCGCGAGCGGATCGGCGTCGTCCACGCCGTCGCCTTCACGCACGAGCACGCCGATCACATCTTCGGCTTGGACGACCTGCGGCTGTTTCAGTTCTATCTCGGCGGGCCGGTGCCGCTGTACTGCGAGCCGCGCGTCGAGGAGCGGATTCGCCGTTCGTTCGACTACGCCTTTGCCGAACCGGTTTCGCCCCACACGGGCAGCGTACCGCGGCTAGAGATTCGCACGATCGGCGACGTCTCGTTCGACCTGCTCGGCGCGCGGGTTACGCCGATTCGCATCGAACACGGCACGCTCGGGGTGCTCGGCTTTCGCGTCGGCAAGGTCGCCTATTGCACCGACGTGAGCAACATCCCGGACGCAAGCTGGCCGCTGCTTGCCGGGCTCGACGTGCTCGTGCTCGGCGCCCTGCGGCACAAACCGCACCTGACGCACTTCAGCTTGCAGCAAGCCATCGCCGCCGGACAGCGTGCGGCGGCGCGCCGCGTGCTGTTCACGCACATGTCGCACGACCTGGAACACGCGACGACCTGCGCGACGCTGCCGGAAGGAATGGCGCTCGCTTACGACGGGCTGCGCGTGCCGTTGACGTAAGCAGTCGCCCAAACGCGTAGGTCAGGCACTCCCGTGCCTGACGGATTCGCCGTTCGATTGGCCATCGAACGTCGACTGCATTCGCCGCCGCCGTCAGGCACAGGAGTGCCTGACCTACAATTAGTCCGCGCGCCGATCGATCAGCATCGACGTGTTATCCGCCACGTTGAAGAGCGGCTTGAACGGGTTGTAGCCTTCGACGGGGCAGTGCCCGGGGTACCAGACGAGCGCGATGGAGAGACCCCAGGTTTCGCCGACGTGGCCCGGCGGATCGGCCGTCGCGTTGCTGCTTTCTTCGGGGATTAGATACGTCGCGGCCGCTTGCAGCGACCAGCGCGCGTTGATCGGCACCGTCACGTCCGCGCCCAAAATCCCGTCGCGGTCGCTGGTCGCTCCGGCGAAGACGCGGCCGTCGCCGCCGCGGTCGAACGGGATTCGCAGGAACATCGCGAATTGATCGTTGACCTCGAAGAACTCGTCGGGCGCGGCGCCGGCGTCTTCGGGCTGATCGTCGGCCGTGCTCAACGCCGCCATGAAACCCAATTCATTGCCGCAGGACGAGACCCAACTCAGTTCGGCGCGAAGCTGATGCACGTCGAGCTCGGTGTAGTAGTCGTCCTTGAGCCAGTCGAACGCGGCGCCGAGTTGCCAGCCGTGATCGACGCGGCGAAAGACGCCGGCCGTGAAGAACATCTGATGCCGCGTCTCGTCGCTCAACTCGGAACCGGAGAAATCCGATTGCGTGAACCGCACGCCGACTTGCGCCGAGAGCGGGCGGTCGTAGAACAACGGAATTCCGTAGTTCACGCCTTCGTGGAAGCCGAAGTTGCCGTTCTGACCCTGGTCGATCGGCCCTTTGAAGCCCGTCGTGCCGGCGAACAGCCACAGGTTGTCCATCCAGTGTGGCGGTCGGTCATAGGCAAACGCCTCGCCTCCGCCGTCGTAAACCATCTCACCTTCGTGAACGACTTCTCCTCCCGAGAACTCGCCGTCAACGAGGTACTCGCCTTCGACGACGGTTCCCAACGCGGCCGGTTCGGCAATCGTCATGGTCCGCGGCGATGAAACCTGGCTGCTTTTGAGATAACTGTTCGGCCGCGGGCGGTTCACGCGAGCGACGCGCACCGGCTCCGAATAGCTCGTCGGACGGACCGAAGTCGGCGGAACGGCGGTGGACCGGGCGGCCCGCCACTGGCCGGCGGATTGATCGCGTTGCTCGCCGAACAGGCCGCCGGAGGAAGCGGCCGTTGTCTGGCCGCGGGCGGAACCGCTCGCTAACAGGCCCACGAGCGACGCCGCCAGGACCAGATGAGTTCGCAGGGAGGACATTGCCGGAAGCCTTTGCGCATCGGTTTGCCCCCCCGGGCATACAAGCTCGCCGCGCAGGGTCGAAATCCGGCGTGGCGGGACGATTATCGGCCGGATTCCACGGTGACCTTTAAGTTTTTGGAAAACTTTTCGCGCGGTAAACCCCTGCCTGCGATGGCAATGCTGGCATCGGCACGTCAAATCCCGCGCGCCCCCGACTTGCTCCGCCGAAACGCAGTCTCATAGAATTCGGAGTTTGCCCGCAAAGTTGCCACCCACGGACGACCCCACGCCCATGCCGGCCGCCGATATCGTTGTGAAAGGGGCGCGGGAGCACAATCTGCGCTCCGTCGACGTTTCCTTGCCCCGCAACAAGCTCATTTGCCTGACCGGCGTGTCCGGCTCGGGCAAGAGCTCGCTCGCCTTCGACACGCTCTATGCCGAGGGCCAGCGGCGATACGTCGAAAGCCTTTCCAGCTTCGCCCGGCAGTTCTTGGGCCAGATGCCGAAGCCGGACGTCGACTTGATTTCCGGCCTGAGTCCGTCGATTTCGATCTCACAAAAGACTTCCGGCCAGAACCCGCGGTCGACCGTCGGAACGATCACGGAGATTTACGATTACCTCCGCGTGCTCTATGCCCGCACGGGAACGGGGCACTGTCCAAGTTGCGGCCGCGAGATTACCGCCCAGACTGCCGATCAGATCATCGCCCGCGTCGCCGACCTGCCCGAGGGCACGCGCTACTCGATCCTCGCCCCGCTCATTCGCGGCCAAAAAGGCGAGTATCGCGATCTGTTCGAGGACCTGCTCAAGCAAGGTTTCGTCCGCGCGCGCGTCGACGGCAACGTCGTGCAGCTTACGGACAATCTGCAACTCGACCGTCAGATGCGGCACAACATCGAGGTCGTGGTCGACCGCCTCGTCTCGGGCCGCGACGCGCGAGGAAGACTCGCCGAAGCCGTCGAACTCGCGCTTAAACTCGGCAGCGGCAACTTGATCGTGGCCGTCGAATCGGACGCCGCACCACGTACTCAAGCCGCGCCAGCATCGCCCCGGCGAGCGAAGCGAGCCGCCGCGAATCCCGAATCCCGAATCCCGAATCCTTCCCCGACCCCTGACCCCCGACCCCTGACCCCCGACCTCGCCCTTTCCGCCCACTACGCCTGCACGCACTGCGGCCTGTCGTTCGAGCCGCCGAGTCCGCAGTTGTTCAGCTTTAACAGTCCTCAGGGCATGTGCCAAAAGTGCGACGGGCTAGGCGAGTTTTACAGCTTCGATCCCGCGCTCTTGGTGCCAAACGATAAGCTCTCGATGCGCAAAGGCGCGTTCGAGTTGCTCGGTCCGTGGGACGACATGGGCCGCTGGAAGCGCCACATCTACGACGGCGTCGCCGAGACGATGGAGCGCAAGCTCGGCCTCGCCGAAGGAACGCTCCTCGACACGCCGTGGCGCGATCTCGACCCGAAGCTCCGCGACATCTGGCTTTGGGGCACGGGCGACGAGCACATCACCTTCACGTGGCGCAAGGGCAGCTCGCCCATGATGTGGGGTGGCAAGTTCGAGGGCCTCGTCCCCGAGTTGATGGAGAAACACGGCAGCACCGGCAGCAAGATGCAGCGCCGCCAGCTCGAAAAGTACATGAGCGTGGTGAAGTGCCCGGAGTGCAAAGGCGAGCGGCTCAACGCCCAAGCGCGCAGCGTCCGCTTGACCACGCGCCACACATCGTTCGCCGACCGCCCGTCGCGCACGCTGCCGGAAGTCTGCGGCATGGCGATCAGCGACGCCGCCAACTTCTTCGCCGAGATCGAATTCGACGCGACGCGGGCGAAGATCGCCGAAGAGGCGCTCAAGGAAATTCGCGGCCGACTGGGGTTCCTCATCAACGTGGGCCTCGAATACCTGACGCTCGATCGCACGGCGCCGACGCTCTCCGGCGGCGAATCGCAACGGATTCGCCTCGCCGGACAGATCGGTTGCGGGCTCGTCGGCGTGCTCTACATTCTCGACGAACCGTCGATCGGCCTGCACCCGCGCGACAACGACCGGCTGCTCGCCACGCTGCGGCAACTTCGCGACCTGGGCAACACCGTCGTCGTCGTCGAGCACGACGAAGACACGATGCGGGCGGCCGATCACCTCGTCGACTTCGGTCCCGGTCCCGGCGTCCGCGGCGGTGAAGTCGTCGCCCACGGGTCGATCGACGACGTTCGCCATGCGACGAAGAGTCTTACGGCCAAGTATCTCTCCGGCGAACGGAAAATCGCGATTCCTCAAACCCGCCGGCCGCAGAACGGCAAATGGCTCAAGGTCCTCGGCGCGCGCCACAACAATCTCAAGAACGTCGACGCCGAGATTCCGCTCGGCTGTTTCGTCTGCGTCACCGGCGTCTCGGGTTCTGGCAAGAGCTCGCTCGTCAATGATATCCTCGTCGAGGCGTTGCACCGCGACCTCAACCGCGGCGAAGGACAGCCCGGCCGATTCGATCGAATCGAAGGCATCCAGCATCTCGATAAGCTGATCGCCATCGACCAATCGCCGATCGGCCGCACGCCGCGGTCGAATCCCGCCACGTACATCAAACTGCTCGACGACATCCGCGACCTGTACGTGCAGCTTCCGCAATCGAAGCAGCGCGGCTACAAGCCGGGCCGCTTCAGCTTCAACGTCAGCGGCGGCCGCTGCGAGGCGTGCGAAGGCAACGGCTCGAACAAGCTCGAAATGGATTTTCTGGCCGACGTCTGGGTCACCTGCCCCGTGTGCGAAGGAAAACGCTTCAACCGCGAAACGCTGCAAGTCCATTTCAAGGGCAAGTCGATCGCCGACGTGCTGGAAATGGACGTGCAGCAGGCATTGGAGCATTTCGAGAACGTGCCGTCCGTGCGGCACAAGCTGCAAACGCTGCACGATGTCGGACTCGATTACATTAAGCTCGGCCAGCCCTCGCCGACGCTCTCCGGCGGCGAGGCCCAGCGCGTCAAGCTCGCCCGCGAACTCGTCAAGCGCAGCACCGGCAAGACGCTGTACCTGCTCGACGAGCCGACAACGGGCTTGCACTTTGCCGACATCGAGATGTTGCTCAAGGTGCTGCACAACTTCGTCGACGCCGGCAACACGGTCCTCGTCGTCGAGCACAATCTCGACGTCATCAAGACGGCCGACTGGATCATCGACATCGGGCCCGAAGGCGGCGAGGGCGGCGGAAGAATCATCGCCACGGGCACTCCCGAAGAGGTCGCGAGAATCGAAAAGTCGCACACAGGTCAGTCGCTCCGAAGGGTGTTCAATCAAGGTGCAGCGGCAAAGAACCCGCGCAGCGGCGCCCCCGAATCCCGAATCCCGAATCCCGAATCCGCTCCCCGACCCCTGACCCCCGTCCCCCGACCCCTGCTCACCGTCCGCGGCGCCCGCCAGCACAACCTCAAAAGCATCGACGTCACGATCCCTCGCGACGCGATGACCGTCTGCTGCGGCATGAGCGGTTCGGGCAAAACCTCGCTGGCGATGGACACGATCTACGCCGAAGGCCAGCGGCGCTACGTCGAAAGTCTCTCGTCCTACGCTCGGCAATTCGTCGGTCAGATGCAGAAGCCACAGCTCGATCACATCGAGGGCCTTTCGCCGGCCATCGCGATCGAGCAAAAGAACATGGGCCACACGCCGCGGTCCACGGTGGGCACCGTGACCGAGGTGTACGACTATCTCCGGATCTTGTTCGCGCGGCTGGGCGAACCGTTCTGCCCCGATTGCGACATCGCCATCGGCACGCAGTCGGCCGACGAGATCATCGACAAGATCGTCGCCGAGCCGGCGGGAACCAAGGCGCTGCTCTGCGCGCCCGTCGACATTCAAGTCGGCGAGAAGTACGAAACGCTCTGGGAAGACCTGCGGGCCGACGGATACGCCCGCGTCCGCGTCGACGGCCAGACCCATTCGCTCGACAATCCGCCGGCGATTGACCGCCGCCGCAAGCACGACGTGGAAGTGGTGATCGACCGGATCGTCATCGACCGCGGCGGGCGGTCTCGGATCGCCGGCAGCGTCGAAAACGCCCTCGCCGTCGGCAAGGGCGTATGCAAGCTCGCGTTCGCGCAGGACGACGTGCCGGAGCCGCGCTGGCAAGTGAAGGTACACAGCCAGCATTACGCCTGCGACCGTTGCGGGCGCAGTTTCGAGCCGCTCACGCCGCATCATTTCTCGTTCAACAGCTCGATCGGCTGGTGCGAGTCGTGCCAAGGATTGGGCACGCAAACCGGCGCGAATCCGGCGGCCCTGCTCAACGGCCCGAAGCTCACGCTCGCCCAAGGCGCAATCGCCATCTGGCCGCAAATGGGCCAGCCGCTCGCCGACGCGCTGGTGCGGGCGCTCGCGGCCCACGCCGGCATTCCGCTCGATCGCCCGTTCGATCAGCTTTCCGCGCGGCAACGCCGGATCATCATGCACGGCCTGGGCGAAGATTGGATCGGCGTGTACCCGGCGGGCAAGCCGGCGAGTGACGGCGAGCGGCCCGCGTTTCGTTTTCAGTACAAAGGTTTGTATCCCGCGCTCGAAGAGGCGTCGCGGCTCTCGCCGACGTTGCGGACGCGGCTCGAACATCTCGTCGGCGAGGTCGAATGCTCGATGTGCGGCGGAAGTCGGCTGCGCGACGATTCGGCCGCCGTCCGCTTCCGCAGCCGGACGATCGACGAAACGTGTCGCCTGCCGCTCGGCAAGCTGCTCGACGAGGTCAAATCGTGGAAGCTCAATCCGCGCGAGCGGAAGATCGCCGGCGAGGTCCTCCGCGAAGTGACCAACCGCGTGACGTTTCTGGTCGACGTGGGACTTGAGTATCTCACGCTCGGCCGCCCGACCCCGACGCTTTCCGGCGGCGAAGCGCAGCGGATTCGGCTCGCCGCGCAAGTCGGCAGCGGACTTTGCGGCGTGTTGTACGTGCTCGACGAGCCGACGATCGGCCTGCACCCGCGCGACAACCGCCGGCTGCTCGACGCGATGAGAAAACTCCGCGACTTGGGCAATACGCTGCTGGTCGTCGAGCACGATCGCGAAGTCATCAACGCGGCCGACGCGCTGTTGGACTTCGGTCCCAAAGCCGGCGAGTTCGGCGGCGAAATCGTCGCCAGCGGCCCGCCGTGCGCTGTGGCAAATCAACAAGGCTCCGTGACTGGGCCCTACATTTCGGGCACGAAAGCCATCGGCATTCCGGAGAACCGTCGCGGTGCTACAAGTGCCTCGCCGCAGGCAAGCGCCAAGAACGCGAAGCGTTCGCCGCGCACGAAGGCGTCCGCCCCCGAATCCCGAATCCCGAATCCCGACCCCCGCCAGCCCCCAGTCCCCAGCCCCCAGTCCCTATCCATCGTTGGCGCCCGCCACAACAACCTCCGCAACGTCACCGTGTCGATCCCGCTGGGCACGCTTACCGCCGTCGCGGGCGTTTCCGGTTCCGGCAAGAGCTCGCTCATCGAAGACGTGCTGTACAACGCGCTCGCGCGCACCTTGCATCGCGCCGCAACCACGCCCGGAGCGCACGACGCGATCCGCGGCATCGAGCACATCAACAAGGTGATTCGCGTCGATCAGCAGCCGCTCGGCAACTCGCCGTCGTCGAACCCGGCGACGTACACCGGCGTGTTCGAGTTGATTCGGATGTTGTTCTCCCAACTTCCCGACGCCAAGGTCCGCGGCTTCACGTCGCGGCGGTTCAGCTTCAACGTCCCCGGCGGGCGCTGCGAGGCCTGCGAAGGCAACGGCCAGAAGAAGATCGAAATGCACTTCCTGCCGGACGTGTGGGTCGAATGCGAAGCCTGCCGCGGCCGGCGGTACAACGAAGAGACGCTCGCCGTGCGGTTTCACGGGCAATCGATCGCCGACGTGCTCGACATGTCGTGCGGCCGCGCGGTGAAGCTGTTCGAGCACATCCCGCGGATTCGCAGCACGCTGCAATTGCTCTGCGACGTGGGACTCGACTACGTGAAGCTCGGCCAACCCGCGCCGACGCTCTCCGGCGGCGAGGCCCAGCGCGTCAAGCTCGCCGCGGAGCTCGCCCGGCCGGATACGGGCCGGACGCTCTACCTGCTCGACGAGCCGACGACCGGCTTGCATTTCGAAGACCTCGCCAAGCTGCTCGACGTGCTCAATCGGCTCGTCGACTTGGGCAACACGGTCGTGGTGATCGAGCACAATCTCGACGTCCTCAAAACGGCCGACTGGATCATCGAAATCGGTCCCGAAGCCGGTGACGACGGTGGCCTGGTCGTAGCCACCGGCACGCCAGAACAAATCGTCTCCCACAGCAAACAATGGAAGCCGCCCGCAAAGAACGGCGCCGCCAAGAAACCCGCGCGGAATAAGAAGTCGCCCGATCTGCAACTCCCCGAATCCCGAATCCCGAATCCCGACCCCCGACTCCGCAGCCACACCGGCGAGGCCCTCGCCCCCGTCCTCGCCGCCGGTCCCTACCTCGAGCGCCGCGAGCACGACTTCGCCGCCGCCGAAGAGCGCCGCGCGGGCGATCTCGACATCAGCCAAGTCGGCCGCGATGCCAAGATGCCGTGGGAAGTCGACGGACGCCGCTGGCACACGCAGGACGCCGTCGATCGCCGCGGGCAACCGGTCCGTTGGGAAGGCAAGATCCTCGCCGAAGTCGTCGACCGCATTCACGCGCTCGGCAAGTTCAGCGACACCCATTGGAACGAGCGGAGCGTCGTCGAAATCGCCGCCGAAAAGAAAAGCGACGGCTGGTTCTTCCATGCCATCACCGGCGAGTCGTGGATTCTCAAGCTCAAGTTCCGCACGGCCAAGAATACGTTCAGCCGCGAGAAACTCATCGCCGACCTCGCGCTGCGGCCATACAACGAGCTGCCCGACTTGCCCGTCTACGGAAACGAGCCGCGGGTAAAGTGCAAGAACCAGCGGGGTCCGTTCCAGGAGATCGAGATCCACGCCCACAGTTGGGCCGAGATCGACAAGCCCGAGTTCTGGCAGTTCCTCGAACGGGCCGTCAAGGGTTTCGAGAGCTACTTGGGCCGCGCGGCGACCCGGCCCGACGACATCATGCCCTGGAAAGTGCTCGGGCAAAAATGGCACTTCGCCCGCAAGGGTTTCCCACCCGGCAAGCGCGTCGAGTGGGAACCGGAAGTCCTCGAAGAGCTCTGCGAGATGCTCGCCGAAGTCGCGCCCGAGGGCCAGTTCCTCTGGAACAACCAACAGTTGGTACACGTGTTCGTCCCCGGCCAGAAAGACCCCTGGGCGAGCATCCTCACCAAAAAACCGCACGCCGTCGAGCTCGTCCTCACCGGTCCCAAAAACCGCTTCGCCTACGGACAGGTGCTCGAACTCGGCTCGGGCCGCGATTTCGACACCTCGCCCCGGCATTACGACCAACTCAAGATCCGGTTCCAGACCAAACAAGACCTGGCCAAGGCCAACTTCCCCGAATTCCTCCGCAATCATCGGGCGTCGCTCGGCGAGGCCGTCGCGGCGAGCGGCAACTGATCGCCGCGGTCGCCCGTGCGCGGATACGAGGCAAGACCCGAAGCTGGCCGCTCCAACGGCGCCCCGAATGCCCGCAGCGACCGGGGGGCGCTTGACTTGAAAATTCGGTCTGCCAAACTTAAAGCTTATC
>QEVJ01000185.1 GCA_003576845.1 Planctomycetota bacterium | reverse complement strand
GACTGGAATCCGCTACCGTTTTCATTCGGAATTCCGACCACGGAACGATTAAATTCGAGAATCTCCTTCCAGTCGGTGCCCTTCTTGAATAACAACACAAGATCAGCTCTTTCGTTGGGTCCCATCCGGATAATGCCGTCGTCATTGCTCGGAGGATGCTGAGCCGAACAAGCGATCGAAATGACCGTGATCAGAAAGAGAAGCAGCAATCGTTTTTTCATTTCCATTTA
The DNA here is from genome assembly GCA_003576845.1 of Planctomycetota bacterium. Lineage (GTDB taxonomy): Bacteria > Planctomycetota > Planctomycetia > Pirellulales > PLA5 > PLA5. The sequence goes on along the minus strand of QEVJ01000185.1, from coordinate 17,694 downwards.
TCCTTGTTGACTGCGAGCCAATTGGGGTCATCCCAGCGATCGTGCGAGTTGCACGGAGGGCACGTGGCGCTCCGGAATGTCGATTATCGCCCGTTCGCCGACATGGCGGCTAGCGGCGTCGAGGAGCAAAGCCGCGCCGCATGCGCTCGTCGCCACGCATGGGCCGAGCTGCACCGCGTTGCTTCCCGCGCGCACCGTTGCATATCCGTACACGCTGCCTTCGCGTTCGATCCAGCACATGTCGCCGGGGCGTTCCTGGAAAAGGCGTGCGAGAAACCTGCCGCGGTCGGTCGCGACGACGCTTCGATCGAATGCGTACAACGCCCGATAGTCTTGCACCTGAGCGCAACGCAAGTGTGCCGCCGCACCCCATTCCGCGCTGGGAATCGGTTCCGGCAAGACGCCTTCATAGCGGACCAACGTGTATTCGGCCTGGAAGCCGAGTTTTTCATAGAGCGGTTGGCCGAGCGGCGTGGCGTCGAGTCGCACGGTGCGAACTCCAGCCCGATCTAAGAACTCCAAGGCGTGCCGCACGATCGCCGCGCCGATGCCTCGGCCGCGATACGCCGCGTCGACCAGCACCATCGCCAACCAGGCGACGCGATCGAACACGCACGCGACCGTGGTCGCTACCGCGACGCCGGCGCACTCGGCGACGAAGCAACCGTCCGGCTGCATGTCGAGAAACCGGCGCCAGTCGGCCTCTAATTGATTCCAGCCGGCCTGCGACTTGAGCCGCATCGCCAGCGGCAAGTCGGCAAGCGTCATCGTGCGGACGACAATCATCGTATGCTGGCGGGGTTCCGACTCGGCGGTTCAGCATCCGTGGCACGGTCGGGAGAACGTGCCACAACGGCAGGTCGGGAGACCGCGCCACAACGGGAGCCGGCCATTCAAATCCGCCACGGCGCTCGCATCGGCTGATCGATCAGGCGGTTGGCGAACTCGTCGTCCACGATCCGTTCGGTCGTTGGATCGAATCGAATCGGCCGGCCCACGCGAAACGCGACGTTGGCGAGGTGGTAAATCGTCGCCACGCGATGCGAAGCTTCCGCGTTGCCGCCCGCGGGCTTGCGGGCCTTCACCGCTTCGGCGAAAGACAACAGCGGCGGCGGGTCGGGCAGCGCGTCGAGCTTCTTGCGATCTTCTTCGCTCAACAGCCCGCGAATATCCGCCTCGCTCGTGCGCCGGTCGCGCAACCGGTCGTACGGCTTGCCCCATTCGGCGCTGTCGAACACGAGCGTAAAACCGTCGGCGTATTTCAGCTCGCACCAGCCCCACAAGCCGACCGCCTCGGGATGTTGCGGCGGCGCGTGCGGTGTAACTTCGACGGGCGCGGTCGCGTCGCGGGCGTATTCGTACGCCAGGCGATCGAGCTGATGGTGCGACATGTCCGCAAGTCCGCCGCCTTCGTAGTCCCAGTACCCGCGATGCGTTCCGCCGAAGCGATGCGGCTGATAGGGCCGCAGCGGCGCGGGTCCGCAGTACATGTCCCAGTCGAGGTTCTCCGGCACGGGGCGAACGTCGTACCGCACTTTGCCGCTCCACTCTTTCACCTTCTTGCCGCCGCGCTGCACGATCACCGTGTCGACCTTGGCGAGCAGGCCGCTGTCGAAGGTTTTGCGAATCCGCCGGTTGCCGCCGAAGCGGCCGTAGGTTCCGATCTGGTAAATGCGTCCGTAGCGGCGTTCGGCATCGGCGACGGCGCGTCCTTCGGCGATGAACCGCGTCATCGGTTTTTCGCAAAGCACGTCTTTGCCGGCTTCCATCGCGGCGATCGAGATGAGTGCGTGCCAGCCCGGCGGCGTGGCGATGGCGACCACGTCGATATCCTTGCGCTCGAGGACGTGGCGAAAGTCGGTATAGTAGGTTTTGCCGTCGGCGCGGTTCTTGTATTTGACGTCGCACGAGGCGAGCCGCTTCACGTTCGGCCCGAGTCCCCGAAACGTGCCTTCGCCTTGTCCCCCGCAGCCGATGAGCGCCCCGCCCAAGGTTTCGCTGGGCGGCGGCTGTTGCGCTTTCGCAATCGTATGCCGCGGAACGATCGTGAGCGTTGCGGCAGCGGCTGCCGACCCCGCGAGAAACCGGCGCCGTGATACGCCCCGTTGCGATCGCTCGCCATCCCGAGAAACGTCGTTTGCCATCGCATGCCCTCGCATGTTCGTAGTCGGCCGGGCCGCACAAATCTGTTCACACCCCGATGCGACCGGTTATCATGGATCGGTACGCATTTATCGGTGATCGGACGAGGAATTGCAACTGTTTGCAGAGGAACATTTCGATGCCAGCGAAAATCGCTATTGGCCTTTTGGTGGTTCTCGCAATCTCGACCGCAAGCGGCGGCGCCGAGCCGATCGCCAAGATCCCGGACGCCGATTTCGATCGCCTGCTTAAGGCGATCAAGCCGCAGCCCGACGAGAGTCCTTGGCGCGAGATTCCTTGGCTTACGGACGTGACGGAGGCGCGGCGGAAGGCGTCGGCCGAGGACAAACCGATCGTGATTCTCACGGCGGCCGACGGCAGCCCGCTCTCGCGGACGTGAGGGGCCTGCACGTCGAATCGTGCCCGGTGGTTCACCGGGGTTCAGGTCGAACCGGAATACATCGCCAAGCACTTCATCCCGCTCGCGCTCGACACGTACTTCCGCGGCAATTCACACGAAGTCGAGTTCTGCCAAAAGGTCGGCGCCGGCGGCAATCACCTCGTCGCCGTAACGGCCGCCGGTCACGTCCTGGGCAAAGAGAACTTGCGGCTCCGCGAGCGCGAGTTGGCCGGCGTCGTCGAAGCGTATGAACGTTTAAGCAAAGAAGAGCGCCTTGCGCCGCTACCCGATCCCGCCGCGGCAACGCCGCCCAAACGCCCCGTTCCCGCGCCGCCGGAAGGCGGTCTCATTCTCCGCGGCTATTGCACGTACCTGAAGCAGGATAAAACCGGCCGCATCGATCGGGCGAACCAGTTCTATTATCTCGAAAATCCCGACCGCTGGATGGCGGAAACGCAAAGTGATCTGCTCTGGCTCACCAAGAGCGAACGCGAGTCGCTCATTCCGGCCGATCCGAAAGTCGGCGAGCGCCGCGACGTCGCCGACGCGATCCAAAAGCGGTTCTACGGCACGATCGGCATCGACTACATGGAAGGGAGCGTCAATTCGCTGCCCGTCCGCGAGTCGACCATGACGCTGACGGTCGAAGCGGCCGACGACAAAAAGATCGCGCTGCGCCTAGACGGGTATGCGGCGCTTGGAAAACCGTTCGACGAAAAACTCCGCAAGGAAGCCAACAGCCGAGGCTGCGAGCTGCGCGTTGTCGGCCGCGTGCGCTATGACCGCGCGAAACGGACGTTCAGCCGATTCGACGTCGTCGGCGTAGGACGCGGGTGGGGCAACAAGATGGACTACGTCAACCGCGAAGTACGGATCGGCGACTACCCCTGGCTCTACGGCATCGCCTGTGAGCTCGTCACCGGCGACGCTCCACAAGACCGCATCCCGCCGTACAACATGCTGCACTACAACTCGACCGGCCCGTACTTTGCTGCGGAAGGTCGATAGCCCAGGGGTGCTGGGCGCGTGGCCCATAGCGCGCCGGGCGGCTTTGCGGCAAGCGTTGCGGAGAGCCCTTGCCACCCGCGCGACGCGGCGCTTGGCCGACATTGCCGCGAGCACAACGGCGCGATTCCGGCCGGGCGTTCGACGGCGGTTACTACCCTGTTCCGCACCCAATTCACGCTGAACGCGACCATGGCGTCGGTGACCAATGGCATCGTGCGGGCACTGTGCGACGACGGCTGGGTCGGTTAAATCAACGGCGTGGAGGTGTTCCGCGAGCGTCCTCGCATCGGATCGAAAGTCCACTTCGATGCTTCGCCGAAGTAGAAGCCCGGCGGCCGAACCGCTTCGACCGCCGGGCGTTCGTCACTACAACAAGTTGACGACCTTGTCGGCCAGGCCCTTTTCGCCCAACACGACGTTCAGCTTCGACGCGGTCGCGATCTTCTCCAGTACTTCCAGTTCCTTGAGCCGCATCAGCGTCGGGCTTTCGGCCAGCAGTCGGGCCGTGTTAGCCTGACTGCGCATCGCGGCCGTTTCCTCGCGGCGGGCGATCAGGTTCGCCTCGGCGGCCTTCTTGGCCTCCGTGACGCGGTTCATCAAGTCCTTCATCTCGCCCGGCAGGACCACGTCGCGAATGCCAACCGAGATCAGTTCGATGCCGAGCGCTTGCGCCCGGCTGCGAACCGCGTCGGCCAACTCCGCTGCGACTGCGTCCTTGTCGGTGAGGAAGGCATCCAACTCGCGAGCGCCGATCACGGCCCGCAGAGCAAGCTGCGACTCCCGGTACAGCGCCTGCTGAGCGTTGTCGGCGACCGTTACGGCCAGCCGCGCGTCGACCACGCGGTAGTTCACCACGGCGTTGACGCGGAGCGTAACCTTGTCGGCCGTCATGATGTCCTGGCCCGCGATGTCGAGCATCGCCTCGCGCATGTCTTCCTGCACGAACGTGACTTGCGCCACGTTCTTCCAGAAGACATAGCGGCCCGGCGGCAACGTCTCGACGTACTTGCCGTCGATCATCAGCACGCCCTGGTGATGCGGCTCGACCGTGCCGATTTCCAGCACGCGGTCTACACTCGCCGAGCGCGAAATCGCCTGAAGCGATTCGTGCTCGAACCGCACGCGGCGGGCGTCGACCACTTCGGTCTTCACGTCGCGCACGCCGGTCCAGTAAGCGTACAAGCCCGGCGGCAGCACGTGGCTGAACCGGCCATCGACCCACACGAGCGCGCGCTCGTTGTCCTTCAGGTCGAGCACCGTCGCGCGGTCGGCGAGCGCGCCCGACTTGACGATCACGTCGAGCTTCGGGTGGACGAACCACGGGTCGCGCTGCGACACGACTTCCACGCGCGTCTTGCCGAGCGGGTCGAACATCCAGTAGCGGCCCGGCGCGACGAGACCGGCGAATTCGTCATCGCGGAAGCGCAGACCGATCTCGTAACTGCGAATCTTGACGCGGCGGAAAAGCTTGACGTTCATCGGTCGGTCTCCTTCTCACTCGCTTCTGTCATCTGTTCTATTGCACTTCTATCACGTCATCGTGTTTGCAGGACGATTACGACATCCGCGGCTACGAGTTGGTTCACAAAAATGCCCTTCGGCGACGAAGCGTGCTCACCGATCGCGCGAGTTCGTGCGGAGTGCGGTTGAGCGGTGCGGCAACCGGCGTTCGGGCGGCTTCGCGTGCAGGTTCTGCTCGAAGCCGAAGCTTCTCGCGCGACTTGCCGTTCGTCCGCCGTTTCGCCAGTGCCGCGACGCGGTATCCGCGCACTTCAAGGCACTACGCTCGTGCTGCCGTCGGCATACGCGCGGAACGCCTCCGCACAACGCTGCGCCGGCACATTGCCGTCGCCGCGTCGGCTTCCTCGTTCGCACGCTCCGCCTTCGGCTGACCCGCGAACCGTTCATCGCCGTTGGGCGACGGGTCGTGCTTTTCAGGCACGTTGAGCCGATTTGTATCGGCACGTGGTACGGGATTCGAACCCGCTACAGCCAGATTACTGTCTGGTGCTCTACCCATTGAGCTAACCACAGGGTCGTCCATCGCGGCTTTCGTCATAACCCATTCACGGAACGCGCGTCGTCGACCGAACCAAGTTCGGGACAAAGCGCGCCGCTGGCCCAGCCGCGAGGCACGTCGCTTGAAAATCGGTTGAAGCGCCGTACACGAGACGCCAGGCCGGGGTTGCGCGGGCGATTCGCGCGCCTCGGGCCTCACGTCTCAAGCCTCACGCCTATTGAGTGTCCTCGCCAGGAGTCGAACCTGGTCTTCGACCTTCGCAGGGTCGCGTGCGAATCCGGCACACCCCGAGGACGGTTCGTTAGCGCCTCGCCGAGGAGTCGAACCTCGTCTTGCAGCGTCGAAGGCTGCCGTGCGGTCCGGCACACTCGCAAGGCGTTTTACTCGCAGCATCCCGACCTGGACTCGAACCAGGACCTGGAGCTTCGGAGGCTCCAATGCGATCCGCTACACCATCGGGACGTACAGGCTAGAGGCTTGAGGCTACAGGCTTGAGGTCGGAGGCCGCGGTCCGCGCCGAGCGCCTCAAGCCTCAAACCTCAAGGCTCAAGCCTCACAAGCACGAGCGCGAGGAGTCGAACCCCGTCCGCCGGCTTTGGAGACCGGCTGCTCTCCCAGGAGCACACTCGTGTAGGCGTGAGGCTTGAGGCTGTAGGCTTGAGGTTGGAAGGGGTTTCTCTTCTAGCTACCTCAAGCCTCAAGCCTCACGCCTCACGCCTCACGCCTCAAGCCTCAAGCCTCACGTTCCAGTACGTTTCGCTGATAAACTTCGACCAGCTTTCGATCCGCTCGGCATGCCGGGCGTAAAGCGGCTTCCACGTCGGACGAACCGGCGCCTTGCGGAGCTTCATGCCGGCCTGGTCCGGCGTCCGGTCGGCCTTGCGATGGTTGCAGTCGATGCACGACAGGACACAGTTGTCCCAGGTCGAGGTTCCGCCCTGCGACCGCGGCACCACGTGATCGATCGTCAACTCTTCGCCGCCCGGCTGCATGCCGCAGTATTGGCAGGTCCAATGGTCCCGCTTGAATACGTTGCGGCGGCTGAAGCTGACGGCAGCGCTCGGCAACCGATCGTATTCGGCCAGCACGATCACCTCCGGCACGCGCAGCCGACGCCGCACCGCCTGAATGAAGGCGTCGCCCTCGCGCGGCGCGATCCGCGACCAATCGGCCCAGGTGTAAAGCTGGAAATTGTCCGGATCGACCATCGCCACGTTCACCGGTTGCCAGTTGCGGTTGAGAATGAGCGCCGGGCGTTCCAGCATCTTTGCGGTCATCGCTTCGTCCTTTCAAATTCAGGGTATCTGACCGGACTCGAACCGGTACCTCTTGGTTCACAGCCAAGTGTGCAGAAACCGCTACACCACAGACACCATGAACAGGCCGTAGGCTATAGGCCGTAGGCCGTAGGTCAGAGAGACGGCGTTCGCCTGTGACCTAAAAGCCTATGGCCTACAGCCTCCGGCCTACGCTCAGCGGAAGGCAAGGGAGTCGAACCCTCATCTCGACGAGCGAGAACCGCGTTAGCACCGCGGCCCGGCCAACCGTATCCGGCTGCCTTCCGTTCTCGGCTGTAGGGGTTTAGGCTGTAGGCATTTAGGAGGCGAGGATGCGAGACCATACGAAACTTCGGGCGTTCGAGTTGGCGGATCAACTGGCGATCGCCATATACAAAGGCACTGCAACGTTTCCTCGCGAGGAGCAGTTCGGACTCACTTCGCAAATGCGCCGGGCGGCTGTTTCCGTTCCTTCGAACATCGTTGAAGGATGTGCGCGCGATTCCACCTCGGACTACGTCCGGTTTTTGGACATCGCCTTTGGTTCCCTTCGAGAGTTGGATTACCAAGCGTCGCTCGCTCATCGCCTCGGCTATCTTGCCGATTACGAATCGCTCGCGTCGCTCCTGACCGAAACGTCCAAAGTGCTCGCTGCGTTGATCCGCTCTCTTCGTCCTCCGAAAACCTAACTGCCTAAACCCCTACAGCCTAAACCCCTACTCAAGTGGACCGCCGGGGAGTCGAACCCCGATTTCCTGGTTGCAAGCCAGACGTCGTCCCGTTGGACCAGCAGCCCGATGAGCAGGGGTCGGGCATCGGGGGTCAGGGGTCGGGGAAAACGCGGCTTGTCCGTTGTGCCTGCCGCTTCCCTGATCCCCGACCCCTGAATCCTGACCCCTGACGTAAAGTGACCGGAGTGGGCGTCGAACCCACAAAATCACGAGGCTCTCGACCTCGTCGCTTTGCCAGTTTGCGTACCCGGTCGGTTGCAGGCTCGGGTGTCGCACCCGACGGTCCGGGCTTATGAGGCCCAGTTGAGCACTGGCTCGCCTGCGTCGCGTTAGGCCGTAGCGGTTTAGGTCACAGGCATTTAGGCGAAATGACGAGCAAGCCTGCCATCCTCCGAGATACTAAACGCCTAAACTCCTACGGCCTAAATCCCTAACACTGACCCGTGCGGGAATCGAACCCGCCTTTACAGCTTGAGGGGCTGTCGTCCTACCGATAGACGAACGGGCCGAGTTTTTCGGCAGTGGGTCGTGAAGGAATCGAACCTCTCGTCATCCACCTCACTTGTTTTCTGACAACGGCTTTACAGGCCGCCGTGAGGAACACAACCCAAGTGGCACAGGCGGGAGTCGAACCCGCAGTCACCAAGGTTTGAGCTTGGCCGCTTTGCCGGTTTGCGTACCGTGCCGTGTACGTTACAAGCGTCCCCGACGGGATTCGAACCCGTGATCTCCACCGTGACAGGGTGGCGAGCACTCCAGGCTGCTCCACGAGGACGAATTGTTTTCTTGCAACGGCTCAGGTGGGACTCGAACCCACAGCATCTCTCGTTCTAAGCGAGAGTGGTCTGCCGATTGCCTACCAAGCCGATGTCGCAGTGGTCCCGGATGGAATCGAACCATCGTTTCCTGGGTGTAGGCCAGGAGTCGTTGCCGCTGGACCACGGGACCGCGGTCTGTTGTGCTGTACGTAAGCTCCGGGAGTTGGAATCGAACCAACGGCCTCCTGGTTCAGCGCCAGGCGTCACTACCAGCAGCAACTACCCCGGAATATTGTTCAGCTCAGGGAGATGGACTCGAACCACCACTGCCTGGTTCAAAGCCAGGCGGCCTGCCGTTAGCCGATCCCCGAATATCGTGAAAGTGCCCTGCGAGAGTCGAACTCGCGTGCCCAGCTTGGAAGGCTGGCGCCCCTGCCGCTCGGCCAAGAGCACGTGTGAGCGGAAGGAGAGGGAGTCGAACCCTCAAGGCTCATCGCTCGACTGTTTTCGAGACAGCTGCCGTCGCCCATCGGCTTGCCCTTCCGTACCTGCAATAAGCTGCGGCGGCAGGAATCGAACCTGCGTCTGGGCGCTTAACAGGCGCCTGCCGGTACCAGCACCGGCCCCACCGCAAACTAGTCAGGACGGTGGGATTTGAACCCACGCTCTCGTGCTCCCGAAGCACGCGGAATTCCAAGCTTTCCTACGTCCCGAGATCAAAGCGCCCAGCGGGAGTCGAACCCGCGCTTCCGCCTCGGCAAGGCAGCAGGCTGCCGCTACATCATGGGCGCGTCTGAAGAAGTAAATTGTCAAAGAACCGAGAGCACCGGGCCGGAGTCGAACCGGCGTTGCCGCGTTACGAATGCGGAGTCCTCGCCTCTGGACGACCAGTGCCTGCCAACGTTTTGTCAGTGGGACCAGAAGGACTTGAACCTTCACCGACCTGGTTAAGAGCCAGGCATGCTGCCGCTAGCACCTTGATCCCGTTTTTTCGATTTGTGTTTCGTGTCTCGCGCTAAGTTGGCGCGGAGGGAATCGAACCCTCGACCTGTGTCGTATAAGGACACCGCTCTCACCACCGAGCTACGCGCCGGCGAAGGCCAGTCGAATCGGATCAGTGGGGCCGAAGGGAGTCGAACCCTTACCATTCCGCTTAAAAGGCGGAAGCGCTACCGTTACGCCACGACCCCAAGGATGGAGTTAGGCGTATGCGTTTAAGTCGAGTTGCTGGTTGCATTGTTGTTCTCCTTTTGCCAATAGTCCGGGGTGGAGTTGAACCACCGCCGCCGACGTATCAGATCGCCGTGCTTCCGTTACACCACCGGACAGTCGGGAAGGTCGGAGTCGAACCGACTCTCTCGTGTTCCCAAAACACGCGGGGCGCCGTTCCCCTTCATCCCGTTGTTGTTCTTAAGTAGCTCGTATGGGAGTCGAACCCATCTCTCGGCCTTGAAAGGGCCGGATCCTCAAACCGATAGACGAACGAGCCATACTTCAGCGCACACGCTGGGCGCAGTGGGTCGGGAGGCGCTCGAATCCTCGTCTGCGGCTTTTCAGGCCACCGCTAAACCGTCTCAGCTACCGACCCATCGTTTAATTCATGCATTACGTCGCGCCCGAAGAGACCAACAAAAAAGGCCCGGCGTTGTGACGCCAGGCCTTGGATTGCCTTTCGAGCCGAATTCCCGGCCGAGCGTCACAAGCGCAATGGGTGCGCGGGGCTATTCCCTGCGAGATCGTCAAGCCGCATTGACTTGGCGATTCGCAGCGCGGAATAACCGGCGCCTATGCGTTCTCGCTTCGATCTCGGCCGTAAGAAAAACATGGAAGGGACTGCTCCAATTGAATGCTTCGGTATTCACCACCCGCCAACTCGTCGCGGGTGCATCGCCTAATTGGACGCCGCCACTGAGTGCGAGGTTCACAGGAATGATCCGAATTCGGCCAAAAAATTCCCGGCTATTTGACGCTGAAGGAATTCGGAATCGGCGTTGGTCGTGCCGAAGGCCGCCGCAAGGCCCGCTGCGGCGATCCGACGTCGCCGTACTGGCGGAGCGGCTACGACCTGGACTTGGTCGCGGGAGTTGACGGTTAGCTTACCTTCGGCCGCGTGCCCGCATCCGCCGGCCCGCGAGCGTTTCCGGACCGTCCGCACTTACCGCCAGCACCCGATCCGTCGCTGCCGGTGTCGCCTGCGATACCTCGCTGCTGAGCCGGCGAACGCGACGACTCGCGCGGAGCGAAGCGATGTCGCTCGTTGCGCGGATCGGGACTCGATCGCTAACGGTCTTGGCGATAGACGCGGCAGGGAAGTGCGGCGTCGCTACGGCCGCACGACCGTAGCTACGGGCCAGAATCGCCGCGTCCGTCCGATTCACCGTGCCATCGCCGTTAAGATCTCCGTCGGCACGCATCGCGCCGGAGGTCAATCCTAAATGCGATTGCAGAACGGCGGCGTCGATCAAATCGACCCGGTCGTCGAGATTCACGTCGGCGTGCAACACGTCGACGCTGCCCGGCGAGCCGTCGACCTCGCGTCCGGCCCGCCACGAAGCGGCCAGGTCCCACGTTTCCACCGCCGCGAGCGGATCGACGATCAAAAGCGCTTTACCCGCTCCGTCTGTGTCGGGATACCAGCCGTCGTCGTACGTGAATGACTGGATCGTCTCGCCCAACGGCCCGACGAGCGTAAGCGTCTCGCCGCCGTTGCTCAAGTTGCCCGTGTATTCGCCCGCGGTACTCGTCACGGCCGGATAGCGTTCGGCGAAGGCCGTGGCATTGGCGACGATTACCGTTCGCTCACCGGCGGTCAGCGACATGGCCGGGAACGTGAACGCAACGCCGCCGGTGAACCGATAGCCCGCCAGGTCGATCGTCGCGCCGCTGGTGTTTTGCAGTTCGAGGAATTCATATTGATCTCGATCAGTGAACGTCTCGCCCGCTCCGGCTTCGCGCGGGTGGTACATGATCTCGGTAACGCGAATCGGCGACCCCACCGAAAACAACGCTTCGTGCAACGGACTCCACTGTCCGGAGAGCAGCGTGCGGGCCTTGACCAGCGTTGTCGCATTCAATTCGACCGAACTGTCGTATAGCCGGGCGCTGGGATTGAGCGAACCGCCCTCGAGCCGCGGATCGCTGCCGTCGAGCGTGTAATAGATCGCCCCGGACGGCGCCGACATCGTCAGATCGAAGCCGACGGCGACCTCGCCGCCGTGCTGGTTGAACGCCGGCGCTTCGAGGGTGGGAAACGCGCCGCTGGCCCGTAGTTGGTTGACGAGAATGCCGGTCCGCTGCGGGAAGTATTGCGTCAGCAGGCGGTTTTGCTCGCCGATCCACTCCACGTCGCGGGTGTAAGGCGGTTCGCGACGGGCGTCGCCCCAGCGGGCCGATTCGCCGACCACCGCCCGGTCGATTTCCGTCGCCCGCACCATCCACCGCGTCGCGACTTTGTCTGGCGTTAACTCGCCGTCGTTGTAGAGGTACTTGTACGCGCGATCGGCGAAGCGAATCTTGTATTCCGGGTTGGCCATCAGCCGGGCGTGAATCCGCGTCGGCGAGCGAAACGACGTGTTGATGCCGGTCGCGTTGTAGTCGACCTCCTGCAACATCCACTCCACGTCCCACACGAACGACGTCCACTTGTAGCCCGGCGCATTGCGGCGCGAGACGCGCATGTTGTTGCCGTTGTTGCCCGGCCAATCCTTGTTTCCGCCGTAGAAGTTGACCAGGACGTAGTCCATCAGGTTGTCGATGTCGATCCGCTCGGCGATTTGCGTGTAACCTGCTGCGGAGGCGGCCGACGAATCGGCCAGCGCGATCAGCGAATCCCAATCGGCGATCGCCGCCGCGCCGCCGTCGATCGCTTCGATCGTTCCGGTGCGGGCATTCAGGGCGAAATACTCCTCTTTCTCGCCGCCCTGATATTCCGACATGAATCCCGCGTCGGGCCGTTCCACCGGGTTGTACAGGCCCCAATACAGGCCGTTGATGTACAGATGCACGTACGTGGCATGGGTCGTCAGGTCGCCCATGTCGCGCATCGTGTCGCGGGCCCAACTGTCGTGGATATACTGCGTGTACTGGATCGTGGTGCGGAAATCGCCCCAACTCGCGTTGCCCTGTGCCCGCAGTATCAGGTCGTCGAATCGGTCGATCGGCGAATCGGCAAATAGCGGATACTCCAGTTTGCTCGCGCCGTATTGGCTCTTGAAGCTCAGATGGAACGCATGTTTGGGCGTCGACGTGTGCGGCCGGAAGCCGAAGCCGAACATGCTCACGCCGGCGTCGATCTGAAACGCCGTCGTGCCATCAGCGTCGATCAACTCGATCGACGCCGCCCGCTCCCAAGCGTCGCCGCGTGCCTCTGGAAAGGTGTAAATACCGTCGGTCGGACCGAACAGATCGTCCGGGTCCATGACGATCGACATCGTTGGAATCGCCTGCAAATCATCCTTGATCGTGGCGGCGTACGCCGGATTATTGACCACGTTCGGGTCCATCGCATAATCGGCTGGAAAACCGTTCCACGAGGCCGGCAGCCCGGCGCCGGTTTGTTGCAGCACGTCGTCGAGGAAGATGTACGTCTGCGTATCGACATTCGAGGGCTGATAACCGTCCTTGAACGCCGCGATGCGGAGCGTGGTCGTCGTCGAAATCGGCACGACCGCCGACGGCGGCGTGTCGGCGTCCGCCGGCGCCACGACCGTCCCGTGTGCGAGCGTCGGCGCGCTGCCGTCCGTCGTATACACGAGCGTCGCGCCGGGCGTGGTCGTGGCCAGCGTCACGTCGAACGGATCGTCGTAGAATCCGCGGCCGTGATACGACATCGGGTCGCCCGAAAATGTCGTGTCGTCGACAAATCCGGCGAAACCGGGACCGTTCAACGTGCCCGGCGTCGGCGTGAGCATGTAACCCACGCTGCTCGACAGCACGTCGGTGGCGACCAGTTCCGCGGACAGTAGGAAATCGTCGTCGTTCGCCGAGGCGTTCAATCCGGCGATCGCCAGCACGTTGTCGCCGGGCACAAGCAGGCCGCGAAACGCCGAAATGTCGATCGCCTTGAACGCCACCGCTGCATCGTCGGCATGTTCGGCCGTCGCCGTCGAGTCCCAAGCAATCGTCGCCGGCGCATTGCGGCTCGCCACCAGCGTGCCGTTGAGATAGGCCGCGAAGCCGTCGTCGTAACGAGCACGTAGCGTCAGCACGTCGACCGCCGCGGTGTCGGTCACGGTGAACGGCACGCGCACGAGTGCCGTCGGCGTGACGCCGCGCATCGCGTCGTACAGGTCGGTCTTGACGAGCGGCTGATACCGCGGCACCTCGACGCCGTAGACTTGCACTTCGCCCAGAGACAGAACGCCCGGTTCGTCGGTGTTGCCTTCGCCGCCGGTGCCAGAAAGGTCGGGATCCGGCGTGCGGCGAATGCGGATGAACTGGCCGAACACGGGCCCGCCGGTGAGCGCTTCGAGATCGAGATTGAAGCTCGCGGGACCGTTCGTGGTGCCGCCGCCGAGGACGTTCTCCGGGTTCAACAGTCCGGATGACCAGGCCACGGTAAACGCGTCCGCTTCGAGCACCTCGACGGTGATATCGCGGAGCCGCGACTGGCAACAGCCGTCGCCGCGGTTGCGGACGACGATTTGCGAAATCGCGTGCGGCGCGGCGAGGTCGAGTTCCCATGTCGGGTTGGGATCGCCGGTCACCGTGTGCGTGAAGTTGGCGAGGTTGCCGTCGATCGCCAACTCTGGTCCGTACGGTCCGTTGGTCGTCGATTGCGTCACCGGTTTCCCGGTCGCCACGTTCGTACCCGACGTCGTTTCGGCGAGGCCGAAGACCTGCACTTCGCCCAACGACAGCACGCTCGCTTCGTCGGTGTTGCCCTGACCGCCGGTGCCGGAGAGGTCGGGATCGGGCGTGCGCGTGATCCGCACGATGCCGCCGCTCACGCGACCTCCGGTGAGCGCGACGAGATCGAGCGCGAGGCTGGCCGGCCCGGCTAACGTGCCGTTGCCGAGCACGTTCTCCGGATTGAGCAGTTCCGACACGAACACGTCGGTCGTATCGGCGGCGTCGCGAATCGTGACGCGAATGTCCCGCAGCCGCGACTGGCAGCAACTCGCGCGGTTGTGGATCACGATGTTGTCGAGTTCGAACGTGCCGCCGAGATTGACTTGCCAGGTCGGGTTGAGGTCGGTGCCCAACGTGTGGGTGAAGTTGCCGAGGTTGCCGTCGAGCGCCAGACTCGCCGCGAATCCACCGTTGGTCGACGATTGCGAGGCGACGCCGGCCGGCGCGAGATTCGCCAGCGTCTGCCCCGCGTCGGCGAGCACCTGCACCTCCGCCAGCGACAGTACGGCACCCTCGTCCGGGTTACCCTGGCCGCCGGTGCCGGACAGGTCGGGGTCGGGCGTGCGCGTGATCCGCACGATGCCGCCGTGGACCGTGCCGCCGGTGAGCGCGACGAGATCCAGCTCCAGGCTCGTCGGTCCCACGTCGAGCAACCCGCTGCCGAGCACGTTTTCCGCATTGAGCAGTTGCGAAACGAACAGGTCGGTCGTGTCGGCGGCGTCGCGAATCGTCACGCGGATGTCCCGCAGCCGCGACAGACAGCAACTTGTGCGGTTGTTGATGACGATCTCGGCGATGTCGTAGCTGCCGTTGAGGTTCACCTGCCACGTCGGGTTCGTGTCGGTGCCGAGCGTGTGCGTGAAGTCGCCGTTGCTGCCGTTGATGGCGAGATTGGCCGTAAAAGAGCCGTTCGTGGTCGACTGCGTCGCCGTGCCGCCGGTGGCGACGTTCGTCAGATTGAGCTGCGGCGGCAGGGGCGCGTCGAATCCGATCGCGGCCGGGCCGGTCGTCCAGGCGGACGCATCGAACGACGGCGCGAACCAATCTGCCGGAAACGCCGCGGCCGACGCCGCCACGAGCACCGCGGCGCTGTCGGCCGCCGATAAGAGCGTCGTCGAGGTCGTCTCGTTGGCGACGCCGTAGGAAATGTCGCGCCGCTGCGACGGGTAATCCTCGCCGCTCGCGCCGAATTCGCTGGCCGCCGTCAGATTCGGCCGGACCAGGGCCAAATACTCGCCGTCGGCATCGAGGGCGAAGTTCGTGTGCAAGTTTCCGGCCGCGTCGGGAACGCCGTCGCCGGAGGCAAACACCACCAGGAAGTCGCCCGCGGCGAGCGGCGTCGTCGGAAACGTCCAGCGAGCGAGATTTGCCGCATTGTCGGTCAAATGCCAGCCCGCCAGGTCGACCGCTTCATCGCCGACGTTGCGAATCTCGATCCAGTCGCTCGCCCGCGGCGGCGTTGCGCCGTCGAGCAGCGAACCGCCGTTGCTGGCGACGAACTCGGTGATTACCGGATCGGCGGCCAGCATCATCCGATGCTCAAGCCGCTCCGCCCGCAGCAATCGCGGCCTGCAAGGACGTAGGGACCCGGAAATGATACGAACGGTTCGCCGACGAAGAGACATCCTCAAGATTCCTTAACGCAATGGTAGCGCAGTGAAGCGTAACCGAGCCGATGGCTTTTTCGATCGGGCGACGCACTCGCACGGTGGGCACGAAAAAAGGCCACCCGGCTTCGAGGTGGCCTTCGAGGAAGCTGATCTTCCGCCGAAACCGCGGCTCCGTCAAACGGTGCGTCGACGCCGCGCGGCGGCCAGCAAACCGACGCCGGCCATCGCGGCCAGCGCCAGGGTCGAAGGCTCCGGCACCGCCGCGCCGAACACCTGCACTTCGCCCATCGACAGCACGATGGCGTCGTCGACGTTGCCGGTGGTGAACTGCGACGGCGTGCGGCGGACGCGGACGAAGTTGCCGCCGACCGCGTTGCCGACCAACGCGTGCAGGTCGACCGCCAGCGTTTCCGGGCCGCTGGCATAATTATTCGGATCGCCGCCACCGAGCGCGTTGTCGGGATTCAACAGCGGCGAGGAGTAAACGACCGTCGAGCCATCCGCGGCGAGAATGTCGACCGTAATGTCCCGCAGCCGGCCACCGCAGCAGTTGTCGCGATTGTGAATCACGACCGAGTCGATGTAATACGCGCCCTCGAGATCGACCTGCCAAAACGGCGAGGGATCGGCGTTCGACGTGTGCGTAAAGTCGCCCAGTGCGTCGTTATTCCCGTTGGCGGCCGCGAAGCCGATGTTCGACGACTCGCTCACCGGGCGGTTCAGCGCCAAGTTGTCGGCCCGGGCAACGACTTCGCCGAGCGACAGCACGGAGCCTTCGTCGGCGTTGCCGACGCCGCCCGTGCCGGAGAGATCGGGATCCGGAGTTCGGATGACGCGAATGGTTCGCCCCAGGACGCCCAAACCGGGTAGGTCCAATTGTGGCGGTCCGCCCGTGCCGCCACCGCCGAGAATGTTCTCCGGGTTGAGCAGCGGCGAGACGTACACCGAATTGCCGGCCCAGTCGAGCACCTCGACGGTGATGTCGCGAAGCCGCGACTGGCAGCAGCCGCCGCCGCGATTGAAGATCGAGAGGCTATCGAGACGAATGCTCGTTCCGAGGTCGATTTGCCAGGTCGGATTCGGATCGCCCGACAACGTGTGCGTGAAGTTGCCGAAATTGCCGTCCACCGCAAGCGCAGCCGTGAAACCGCCGTTGGTCGTCGATTGCGTCGCCGATCCGCCGTGTCCAAGTGCGGCGTTGATCTCGGCGGCGTCGGCAGGGCTCCCCGCCGCACCAAGAATACACAAACCAACCGCCGAGCATAGCCACGCATTAGCCATGAAAATATGAGCCAAACCACGAAGGCGCATCCGCATTAGCGTCCTCTCATTGAATGAATGATCCGCACTGTCCTGGCGAGCTAGTCCGAAGCCTACGTTAATCACGCGTCGCACGAATTGCAATTGTGCCACTTAAAAATGCCAGGAATCCACTGGTAGGGGGCGTTTCCTTATGTGATCCATCCGGGCCGATGCTGCGGAGCGATCCCATCCGTCTTTTGGCCTGCGGCGTTCGCTGGCGAGGAGATAGCGTTCTATGCCTGCCGGATTGAGTTGCGTGACGCGGCAATCTGTGGTGGGCGGTGGCGCAAACGTGGCCGCGATGCTTTGCAACTGCTCGCGCGCACGGAACTACGTCAGGTACCTTGCCAAATGCGCCGAGGAGTCTGCAAACGAGACCATGTGCAAACACGGGGCGAGGCTTATTGCAGGGCTGCGGCCGAGGCGGGAAACAACGAGGGCGCCATCGGTCGTGATCTGGCCAGCGAGGCGGCGCGCCGCCGAGCAGCGATTCTTAGGCTAAGGACCGAGGATTAAATAACTTCCCAGACCGTGCCCGCCTGCGAATAATTCGTGGGCGGGTCCTTTTTTGTGTTGGAGGTAAGTCTCATGCTCGT
>QEVJ01000184.1 GCA_003576845.1 Planctomycetota bacterium | reverse complement strand
CGCCCACGCCAGCACTTGACGAGTCCAACCATATCAGGAGGCGAATCCCTTCGCCGATAGAATCGCTAACGAGGCCTGTCGGCGAAGGGATTCGCCTCCCACAGTTCCGCGATGAGGTCGCAGCACGGAGTCCTCTTCATGCCCATCATCGCCAAGCAATTCTCTCTGCCCACTACCCACTACCCACTGCTCACTTACGGTGCCGCATCGACGATCGCCGCCCGGCGCGGTTGCGTGTACGTCGTCGCGACGACTTGCTTGCCGTCGGCCGAGAGCAAATCCGCCTGAACGACCAGATCGTAAGGCAGCCGAGCCAAGTCGGCCGGCGCGAGAACCGACAGCGAACCCTCCGCGGCCTCCGGCGGAACGACCACGACCGCCTCCGCCCGCAAGGCTTTCGTTTCGTCGGGCACGTCCCGGTTGTCGGCCTTCTTTGTGGGAACAGTTTGCGTCGTGAGCAGCGTGAGGCGAACGGGACCGGCGACTCCTTCTCCCCGAGCGATCTTCACCGCGGCGGCAACTTTCCCGCCCGCGGGAATCGCCAGCGCTTCGGCCGCAGCCCAATCGGCCGCAATCGGCGACTTACCCGTCACCGCAACGGCTAACTCCTCGCGGAGCCACGGCTGCGTTTGCGCGGCGGGGAAATCGGGCGCTTGGGCCGGTCGCTTGATCGCAACGTCGCCGACCCGTATCTCGCCGACGAGCGCCACGCGGCCCGCGGCCGGTTGCTCGCCCGATACGACGGCGAGCCCCTGGTCGATGCCGGGCGGAATTTCATTTCCCGCGACGGCAACGCCCGCGGGAAGATTCGGCGCCGTGACGCGAATCGGACCATCGTAGCCCGCGCGATCCGCCGCAACGCGCCACAGCGTTCGTCCGCCAACCGCCACGGACGCGATATCTTGCGCAACGGCAAGGTTCAACCGGTCGTACCCCGCCGGCGCGATCGACAGCCGATAGACGTGGCTCGGGCCTCCGCGGCCCAGCAAGTCCTGAACCGCCACCACGATCGAGTTGACGCCGCCCGGAACCTGAAAGTCGATCGCCGGATCGGTCGTCCCGCGCTGGTCGTCGCCGCGGGCCATTTCGCCGCCTTGCGCGTTGCGAACGATCGCCACGCCGTCGACCGGCGAACCCAGTTGCTCGGCCAGCAACTCGATCCGCACCGTCTGCCCCGGCGTCACTGGCACGACGTACCGGTCTTCCTCGCCGGCCTTCGATAAACATCCCGATACGCCGATCGGCGCGGCGGCGAGCGCTTGCCCCGAACCACTTTGCTCGTTCTCGACCAGTTCGGGATAGGAACTGACCACCACCGCCGGACGCAAACCGCTCGCAGCCAAACCAGCAGGCCACGCAACAGGCCGCATACCCGACGCAAAGCCGCGCGCATCGACGAGCGCCGGCTCGTCGATGTTCCCGCCCACGAACGCGATGGACGCAACCGTCCCGGCTTGAATGCCCAAGGGCATCGCCAGATCGGCGTACTTCCACGAGCCGACCTTGAGCCGGAAACGCCCCGGCGCCTCGCCGCGGAACAACAAATCTTGCAGTTCGACCGTGTATGTGCCGGCCGCGGGAAGCCGCGTCGCCAGCCGCGCGTCGCCGCCGAGCCGCCGCTCGCCTTGAGCCCAAGCGACTTGCACCCCGCGCGCATCGAGCAGCCGGACCACCGGCCGCAGCTTGCCGCCGAGCCGCTGGGCTTCGACCTCGATGAGAATCGGTTGGTCTTTCTCGCCGTTGAACGTCGTCCGCACGACGTTGCCGCCGGTCAATTCGCCCGCCACCGCCACCGGCATTTGCGTGAGCGTCGTCGGCACGGCAACGGTCGGCAGCGCGTCGATGGCGAGCGGAAATCCGTTCGACACACCCGAATCCGTCGCGATCCGCGCCAGGAAAATGCCGGGCGCGGCCGCCGCATCGACCTTAACGTCGAGCAGCACGAAGTTCCCGTTGCCGCCCGGCTTGACCGACTGCTCCGCAATCGGGACCGGCAAGAGCAACCGCGGATTGGCAGCCAGATCGCCGCCGTCGATGCGGAGGGTAACGCTCGCACCCGGCCGCAAAGCCGGCGGACTGATGTTGCCGATCGACGGAGCGGCAAGCGCCGTGCTTAGAAGCGCCGCATGACCAACGATCGCCGCGACGAGAACGTTCGCCACGCGGACGAAACCAGGGCGCGGGCGGCGCAGTGCGACCGCGGAAATCGCGATAGCAAACCGGCTCGGACAAATCATGGGCGGACGCCTCAATCGCCGCGCAGACGCGACGCACGGAAGACCTCGGTCGACGCACCACGCCGACTCGCTCGGATCGTTATGGCTTCGCCGGCGCTTCGCCGAACAGGTCGTCGGGCGGCGCTTCGCCGGCCGGAGCTTCCCCTGCCGGAGCTTCTCCCGCCGCCGGTGGTTCGGCAGCGGGCGCTTCGCCGGCAGGCGGTTCCTCCGCGGCCGGTTTTTCTTCGCTGGCCGGCGGCGTTTTCGCGGCTGGCTTCTCTTCCGTTGCCGGAGCTTCACCCGCCGGTGGCTCTGTCGCCGGTGGCTCTGTCGCGGGTGGCTCCGTCGCGGGTGGCTCTGTCGCGGGTGGCTCTGTCGCGGGTGGCTCTGTCGCGGGCTGTTCCGCCGCCGGGGCTTCGCCCGCGGGCGCCTCCTCCGCCGGTTTCTCCTCGGCGGGCATTTCCTCGGCCGGCTTCTCAGCGGCTGGATCTGTAACCGCTGGACCGGTCGCCGCCGGGTCGTCGCCAAACGGATCGGGCGCGGTCGCCGCGGGATCGGTCGCTGCCGCCGCGGCACTCGCCGCTTTCTTTCCGTTCTCCGGGAGCACTTCCGCGCTCGCACCCGCCGCGGCCGCTTGCTTTTCGAGTTCTTGAATCGCCGACGCCCGGGCCGTGCCGTACCGCTGCGCCTCGCGAGCCTTCCGCGCGGCCACCGCCGCCAATTGCGCGTCCGCGCGATACTTTTCGAGCGCCAACCGCGTCGAGCCTTGAATCCGCTGGATCGACCGATTCACCAGTGACGTCGACTCGGGACTCTGCGCCTCCAATTTCGCGCCGGTCTGCAAATCCGCCTTCGCGGCATCGGCCTTGCCGAGACGGCTCAGCGTCAGGCCGCGATAATAATAACACCGCGGGTCGCGATTCCCCGCCGCGATCGACGCGTCGAGGTGCTGCTGCGCCGCCCCGAGATTGCCCGCAAAGAACGCATGCACGCCCTCGCCATACAATTTGTCGACGGCGGCGTCCTCGGCGCGCACGCTCGCCGCCGAAACAACCGCCGCCAGGGCCAACACCGCGCCAGTAAATTTTGCCATGATTCAGTTCTCCTCGGCTCGACGTCCACTCGATTGCAAACGATCCATAAACCTTTATGCTAATCCCGCGAAGGTGGGAATTCAACAACTTCCCGGTTCGCACGACCCCCCGGCAAGCACCCGCACCGGCCACCGATTCGCTTCGTAACATACAACGCCCCGGCAACGACGCAAGACGCGAGCAATGAGTCCGGCCTATCGCGAAACCACGAACCTGCGAAACCGCGAAATCCAGGAAACGCCGGCCCACTTTCAAGCGGAGACCCCCGCAAGCGACGCCAAAATCCGCCGTCCCCGCGATTATTTCGCGTTTTCGCAATTTCGCGTTTTCGCGATAAAGAAACCGGCCCGCACCTGCCTCTGCTTCTTGGCCAAGACGTTGAACGGGAACCGAGGGTAGTACGATGATCGCAAGCAATCGTTCGAGGCGCGCTCGCGCCCGGTCCGCAACGCAATGGTGCGCGATGCCGGTGTGCGCAGCGTTTGGCCTGCTCGCCGGCGTCTTCGCCAGCGCTGCGGCCGCCCCGAAATATCCCACCGCCGTAATTCAAGGCGTCCCCCACGTCCGCCAGTTGCCGGACTTCTGCGGCGAGGCCTGCGCCGAAATGTGGCTCGCCAAACTCGGCCACAAGATCGACCAGCGGGCCGTGTTCGACGCTTCCGGACTCGATCCCGCCCTCGGCCGCGGTTGCTACACGCGCGAACTCGACGCGGCTCTCAAGAAACTGGGCTTTGCCACCGGCGACGTCTTCGCCCGCGTATCGGTGTCGCGCGCCGATGCCGAGCTGGAGCAACTTTGGGCCGAGATGCACAAGGACCTTGCCTCCGGCGTGCCGTCGATCGTTTGCATGCGCTATGACGCGCGGCCCGACACGACCGAGCACTTCCGCCTGATCCTCGGCTACGACGCCAAGACCGACGAGGTCTTCTACAACGAGCCGGCCGAAGAGCGCGGCAAATACCGCCGCATGAAGCGGGCCGACTTGCTCGACCTCTGGCCGCTCAAGTACGCCGAGCGCGAATGGACCGTGGTTCGCATGAAGCTCTCCGCGGAAAAGATCGCCGTGCCCGCCGCGGCCAAATCGCGGTTCACCGCCGCCGACTATGCGCAACACGTGCTCAAGCTCAAACGGAAACTGCCCAGCGACGACTTTCACATCGTCCTCGAGCGGCCGTTCGTGGTCATCGGCGACGAAGACGCGCGCACGGTCCGCCGCCGCGCCGACGACACGGTCCGCTGGGCCGTCGAAAAGCTCAAGCAGGATTATTTCTCCAGCGATCCGACGGAGATCCTCGACATCTGGCTGTTCAAGGACAAGGAAAGCTACGAAACGCACGCCGAAAAGCTTTTCGGCAACAAACCCACGACGCCCTACGGCTACTATTCGGCCCAGCACCGGTCGCTGGTGATGAACATCAGCACGGGCGGAGGCACGCTCGTGCACGAAATCGTCCATCCGTTCATGGCCGCCAACTTTCCCGCATGCCCCTCGTGGTTCAACGAAGGCCTCGCGTCGCTCTACGAGCAATCGGCGGAGCAAGACGGCCGAATCCGCGGAAACGTGAATTGGCGGCTCCCCGGTTTGCAGCGGACGATCGACGACCAGCGGCTGCCCACGTTCGAGACGCTCTGCGGCACCACGACGCGCGAGTTCTACGACGGCGAACACGCGGCATCGAACTACGGCCAGGCCCGCTACCTCTGCTACTACCTGCAAGAGCAAGGCAAGCTCGTCGACTTCTAC
This sequence comes from Planctomycetota bacterium, assembly GCA_003576845.1. GTDB lineage: Bacteria > Planctomycetota > Planctomycetia > Pirellulales > PLA5 > PLA5. Next base: position 5,997 of record QEVJ01000184.1, on the reverse strand, counting down.
CACGCCTTTCGCAAGAATGCGGCGACCGACCCGACGGGCTATGCCACGCTCCAAAAAACGCTCGGCGAGCGCGACATGGGCGCGTTTCAGAAACGGTGGGAAGAGTACGTCGGCGGGCTGCGATATCGGTAGTGCGGCGTCAACGTTTCGAATGCGGGTGCCACTGCTGGCTCGTCCAGCAGTGGGAATTGCCGTGGGACGTTGCTTTGCGAATCGCACTGCTGGACGAGCCAGTAGACGCACCCACCCCAAAATTAGCTATGACAAACCGCGGCGCGGCGACGATTGCGTCAATGCGCCCGGCCCTTGCCGCGCTTCTGTTGCTCGGCTTCGAGCGCCGCATGAACCTTGACTTGCTTGAGGTGCTGCTCGGTTTCGAGTTGGGCGAAGTGCATCCGCGTGGCGAGCATATCCGCGCCGGCCAGCAGCACGATCCACACGACGAGCACGATAACGCCCAGCCAGTAGAGCAGCACGGCGAGCGGCGCGATAACCCACGGCCCGCCGCCGATCATCCCGCCGACGACCGCCAGCATCGCGCTCGTCTGCATCCGCCGCCGATACTGTGCGAACGCAAACTTGAGCTCCCCGGCCGAAAGATTCGCCGCGCGAGCCCGCTGCCACACGCGCCCATGTCGGACGAGCAGCGCGACGGCGACGCCAACGATGACGCCCGCGGCGATGAGATGCGGCCACATGGCGGGAGCTCGGGACTGGGGGCTCGGGGTTTGTGAACGCGAGGCGAGTTCCGCGCTATCCTATGGCTATGGGAGCGCCGAGAGAAGGAACGGCTTCGCTCGGCTCAGCGTAGCGGTGCATTCGCCCGCGGCGCCGCCGCTGAGCGCGGGATCGTCGTCGCCGGACCGGCCGAGCGCAGGTCGATGTCCTGGGAACCGTCCGTCGCGTCGAGCGAGCCGTGTCTCGCCGCATATTCGGCGAGCCGCGCCGCTTTCTCCGCGAGCGTCGCCTCGCCGGGAGCCGAATTGTCCGGGCCGTGTCCCCAATAGATGCGCGTTCCCTGCTCCGTGTACAGCGCAAACTCATATTCCTCGACGCCGTCGAAACCCGTCCCCACCACCAGCGGCGCGACGCGGGCCAAGCGATACTTCTGCCAATCCGCCGAGAGCGCCGCGGCGATCTTCGCCGCGCCGTGAACCCGCACGTCGCCCCACCGCGCGCCCGTCGGTCCGTACGGCCCGCCCGCAACGTCCGTGATGTGCGGATAGCGCCGCGCCTCGTACGGCGAAAAATCGTCCCGCGGCAGCACGACCCCGTTCGCGTCGACCGGCCACCACGCATCGCTCGACAGCACCACGACCGCGGCCGGCTTGCGGTATTCGACTTCGATTTCAACCCGCGCCGGATACCGTTTCGTCACCTTGTCCACCGCCGCGACCCACGGATGCAAGCGAAACGCCTTCGCCAGCCGCTCGTTCAAATCGGCGTCGAGAATCGAAGCGGACTCGTCCAGCCCGGCGTCGCGAAGCGCTTCGAGTTTGACGTCGCGGCGAATCCAACCGACCGACTCCGGCGGCGGCACGAGGGCCACGCGATCGGCGGTTAGCCGATAGTCGTCTCCCGCCGCCACCCGGTCGCCCACCTGGCGCCAAGCCCAATAGGGACCGACCGTCAACACGCCAAGCAGCGCCAACCCAACGAGCGTCAATCGCCCTTCGGCCCGGAACGCCAGAAACCGAGAAACCACCGCGATCCGGCGAACGAGACGCGCCCACGGTGCGAACGCCGATTTCTTATTGCTGCGGGTCATGCCATCGTCCTTGACGGCGAGGTTCGTCCGAGAACATCCATCCAACGGCAATCCTGTAGGAGGCGAATCCTTTCGCCGATGAATCGCGCGCCGGCACTGTCGGCGAAAGGAATCGCCTCCTACAGACTCGAAATAGGTTCATACCACGCAAAAGCCCGCGCTACCACACGTCCATCGCCGGCTTGAGCTCCACGCCGGTTCGTTCCAGCACTTGTTCGCGAACCATCTCGATCAGCTTCAGCACGTCCGCGCTCGTCGCGCCGCGATCCGTGACGATGAAGTTCGCGTGCCGCGCGCTCAAGGCCACGCCGCCCACCCGGGCATCGCCGAGCGCCGCTTGCTCGATCAACGACGCCGCGCTCATTTCGCCCGGATTCTTGAACGCGCAAGCCGCGTTCTCGTGCGCCAACGGTTGGTGCGACTTCTTGATGATCCACTGCTTCTGCATCCGCTTCGTGATTTGCACCGGGTCTTCCGATTCGCAGCGGAATTCCGCGCTGAGGATCACCAACTCGTCCAGACTGCTCTGGCGATAGCCGAACGCCATCTCGTCGCGCCGCCGCTCGTGAACCTGACCGTCGCGGGCGAGCACCGTCGCACGCTGCGTGAACTGACCGATGTCGCTCCCGTGGTTGCCGGCGTTGCCGTGCAGCGCGCCGCCGAGCGTGCCGGGAATCCCGACGAGCATTTCCAAACCGGCCAGACCCTCGCGAACCGAGGCGGAGATCAAATGCCCCAGCTTCGCGCCCGCGCCGGCCGCGATCGACTGCCCCTTTACGCTGATTTCGCCGAACGCGGCGGCGCCCAGTTGAATCACCACCCCGCGCACGCCCTCGTCGCGGATGAGCAAATTCGACCCGCCGCCGAGAACCCGCACGTCTACGTCTTGCTCGCGACACCGCCGCACGAGGGCGACCAACTCGTCGGCGTTGGTCGGCTCGGCAAAGTACTCGGCTGCGCCGCCGGTCCGCAACCACGTATGCGGCGCGAGCGGCTCGTCCTGGCGAATGAAGTGCTCGAAGCCCGTGATGATGCTCATGGCGCTCTGAATCGAAAGTCGGCTCTCGCGTGCAACGGGTGGTTTCGCGATTCGGCGGTATTTTCGCGGCAATGCCCGGCGGCGTCCAGTTGAACGCGGCTCAATTCGGCGTCGGCCACGATCGCCGCGGCTTGCCCGGCGCTCGCCCGGGGGGAATCAGCTCATCGCCGGGCACAGGCGGTAGGCCGCCGCCCAAATCGACGAACGGCGGCGCCGGGAAGCTCGTGCTCGGCGCAACGGCCGCCGAGTTCGCGTGCGAAGGCGGCGCGGCAATCGGCGGCGGATACGTAATCGCGGGCAATTCTTGCGGAACGGTCGCCGTCGCGGGCACGACGCTCCCGCGACGCAACGCTTCGCCCCGCCCGACGATCGCGTCGAACGGCTCCTGCACGGCCGCTTCGAGGTCGTAGCGATACACCCGTTCGTCCCGAATCTCGCCGAACGCCAGGTTGTCGCTGAAGAAGTCGAGCGGCGGAACCTGATACCACGGCGTGGACATCGGTTGCAGCACGGTCAGCGTCTTGTAACCGTCGCGCACCAGGCGGATTTCCCGCGTGCCGTAATAAATGAAATCGTGCGACACGGGCGTCTTGCCGATTTCCACCCCGTCGACGTAAGCCGTCGCGCCGGGCGGATTGCTCACGATCGTCATCCGCCGCTGCGTGCACCCGGAGGACGCCGCCAGCAACGCCAGCAATGCCGCCGCCCAAGTTCGCCGCGCGGCATCGAAGCGATCTACGCGGAAGGTGAGGCGGCGGAACGATTCCATGCGGCAACGCGAGGCAGGCCATGCCGACAGCGCGGCGATTCGCAACGCGCCGACGCGCCAGGCGGGGCGAATCGGGGGGCGAAGTATACCGACGCCGCAAGCGCCGAACCAGAGCGGTTCGCGACCGCGCATACGTCAGTGCTAGCACGAACGTCGCGGCCTATTTTTCCGTCGCCATGCCGATTTCCACCGGGGCTCGCTTGGGCAGCGAGAACCCGGTAATCAACCAGCCGTCGTCGCGGCTCGTCACGAACGTGCCCGCCGGTCCAAGATACCGGCGGACCATGTCGTACGACGGCAATTGCGACCCGTCGAGCTTCTGCTTCCGGGGCTCCAGCGCCCGCGGCTCTTCCAGCAGCCGGTTCAGAATCCGGCCCAGCAGCGTTTCGGCCTCGGGCATCTTGCCGGCCCTGAGCAACTCGTAGGTCGGCCGAGTCTGCTCGTCGGTGCGGCCGAACAAGCGGAAGCTGTTCTCGCCCGCGCCGAGCTTCTCCATTTCGGCCAGCACCGTTTGATGATCGGCGGCGTCGGCAAGCGACTTTTCGGCGTCGTTCTTTTCCAGCACTTTCCGCAAGAGCTCGACGTGCGACGTATGAAACAAGTGCCCGTGCGCCACGGCCCACGCCGAGTTGGGCGCGCGGAACCGGTCGGCTACCGGTTTGTCTTCCTTGGGCGCCGCGTCGCCCTCTTCCTCGACCTGGACGAAGCCGTCGCCGCCCATAATCACGATATCCGCTGGCGCGAACGGCGCCGCGGCCGCCGCCGGAGGCGGTTCCGTCATCATCCACACCTTGACGCCGTTGATCGTCAACTGTTTGGCCGTCGAATCCGCCGCCATCAAGCGGTCGATCGCGCTAGCCACCGTTTCCGCGTCCTTGGCTTCGACCGCGACGAGCATCCGTTCGCACTGCGGCGTGACGGGATATTCATAGTCGGTAATGACGATCGCACGGTCGCCGAGATTGGCGAGAATCTCCTTTTCGATGTGGACTTGCGGCCCGTCCGGGTCGATCGCGATGCCTTCGAGAATGTCGTCGATAAAGCCAGGACTCTTATCCGTCTTGGGATCGTTCGCCAACTCGTTGACCAGCGACTTCGATGCCGCGAAGGCTTTGGCCGCGTTCACGTTGATGCTGGCATAACTGGCGATTTCGCGGGGCACCCACGCCGGCGGCCCGTGCTGCGTGCTGTTGGGAAACTCAAGAGCCCGCGCGGCCAACTCGAACCGTTCGCCCGAGGCCGGAGTCGGCGCATAAATCGCCGTTCGATGCAGCAGCTCGTACCCGCCCGCCGAAAAATTCAGATGGCCGCCGACCCCCTTGACCGCCGTGTAACCTTGATTCTTGAGCGCCTTGAAAATATCGCGCTTGCGCTCCGCCGTGCTCACTTCCGCCGAGCGGATCATCTCCACCAGCCCGAACGGTTCCACGAACCAGCGAAAATGCGGGGCCAGCCCCTTCGATTCCTCCGCCGCGACTTGCATCACGTGGGCGAACGCGGCGTCGGCGGCGAGCGAATCCTTGGCTTCGCCGCTCCACCGCCCGAGCACGTCGCCGAGAACCTGCGCGTCGTCGCACGCAATGAGGACGTCGTCCTTGATGACGTGGAACGCCTGCCGCGTGCGGCGCTCGCCTTCCTGGCGCGGAAAGTCGTAGACGTTCGCGGTCAGTCCGCCGATCGTTTGTTCCGATTTCTTCGCGCCCTGAGTGGTCAGACTATGTTCGACTTTCGCCAGCAGTTCGGCGGCCTTTTCCCCATGCCCCGTCACGTCGACGGTGAGGATATTCGCCGGCCGGCCCTGGTGATTCGCCACGGCGGCGAGAGCGATTTCCCCGCCGGGAACGCCCTCCAAATCGGTCCACGCGACCCCCAGCTTCTTGCCCGTCTCCGTCAGCTTGTTCTTGAGCTGATCCCGAAAACTCTCGACGAACGGCTTCATTTCCGGGTCGCGGACGAGTTGCCCCAGTTGCGTTCGCTCCCACGCTTCGCGGGCGGCGGCCGGGTTCGGCGCCGAAAGATACGCTTTGGTCGTGTTCGGAAGGATCGTTTCACTCGGACGGCCCCCTCCGTGGGCTTGGGAAACGAACGACGCGGCGACGATCAGCCCGACGGCCGGCAGCAGACAGCGGAGGGATAGACGCACGAGGAGTCTCCTTGCGGCGATATGAGAGGGGCGGATCAGAAATTCTCGTTGCCGGGCCGCGAAACCTCGCCGCTTGCACGACCAGCTTTCAATCACTATCGGCACGATCGCCCGCGACGCGCCAAATCTCAATGATCGCCTACGCCTTACGATGCGCCCGCGGCAAAGTTTCACAGCCGAACCACGTTCACGCACGCCGCGTGCCCGCAGATTCGGCCTGCGTGATTATGGGCGCTTTAGGGCCGCTTTGGCAATGTTACACGTGCGGCAAACCCACG